>JAISUX010000069.1 GCA_031271805.1 Tannerella sp. | reverse complement strand
CAGTTCAGATTAAGCAATGAAACGAGGTCTTGCAGGCCCTTCAAGTTTGACGACACTTCCTGTACGGCAACCAAGTCAAAGCGGCTTATGATCTCTGCAATGTAATGCAGGCTTTCTTTCCGGCGGTTATCGCCGAACTCGCGGATATTCCACGTAGCAAGCAGGAGTGTATCTGATGCCGTTTTCTGCGGAATATCCCTGTCTAACCGGCTGCGCAATTTCAGCATATTGCTTACCGTACGCTGCCTTTCTACCTTATTCAGGTTTTTTAGCGGATGATAGTAGGGCATAATTTTCGAGTATTAATGGGTGTAATATTGGGTATAATAACTATAACTCATTGATATTAAGCGCTAAAGGTAGTCTCGCCGGGAATCGAACCCGGATTTAAAGTTTAGGAAACTTCCGTTCTATCCATTGAACTACAAGACCTTTTACCAAAAAAGACCGCCCTGAAATTTTCTCGGACAGCCTTTCGGATGTGTTGCGGGGGCAGGACTCGAACCTGCGTCCTTTGGGTTATGAGCCCAACGAGCTACCACTGCTCCACCCCGCGGTGAATTGGGCTGCAAAGGTAGGCATTATTTTCGATATAACAAATTTTTTGCTGTTTTTTTTGTATTTTTCTTGGCAGTTATATTTTTTTACCGTACTTTTGCGCACAATTATTTTTATTTTGTGCATAAAAATATGTCTGAAACAACATCGAAAACGAGAAAATTACTCATAGACGCGGCGAGGAAAGTCTTTGCCAGAAAAGGCATTGCGCGTACTACGATGAATGATATTGCCAACGCTTCGCAAAAAGGCCGACGGACTCTTTACATGTATTTCAAGAACAAAGAAGAAATTTCTTCAATCGTGATTGAGCATGAAATGGAAAATCTCTACGATATGCTTGAAGCTGTCGAAAAGAAGGCCCTCCCCGCCGACGAAAAGCTTATCTCATTCATTTACACGCGTTTAGACGCTTTCAAAGAAACCGTAACAAGAAACGGCTCTCTAAGGGCGAATTTTTTTCATGACAGTTGGAATGTGGCAAAAGTGCGTAAGGGTTATAACCTCCGAGAGATAGCAGTGATAAAGAAAATACTCAACAGCGGGATTAGCGAGGGTATTTTCAAAATTCATGATGTGGACACTACCGCATTGATAATACATCATTCGCTTAAAGGTCTTGAAGTGCCCTATATTCGTGGTTTACTCGGCGGTACGCCCGATAGCCTGATACTGCATAAACAATGCGTCATGAACCTTATTTTCAATGGAATAAAACAAAAAAGATGATGTTTATTAACGCAATAGGATATTATGTGCCGAAACAAAGGGTGCCTAATGAATACTACTTTAGAAAGACGGGGCTGACGAGCGATTGGATCGTTCAGCGTACCGGCATCAAGACCCGCTCGCGGGCGCGTCCCGACGAAAATGTCAATACAATGAGTGTCGAGGCCGTCAAAAATGCCCTGCCTTCACTTCCTTATAATATTAAAGATGTGGAATTAATTATTTCTTCGACATACTCGCCTTTTGATACTGTCGGAACGGCCGCTCATGTCGTTCAGCATGAGTTCGGGATAGAGCACGCGAAAGCATTCATGATGTCGTCGGCTTGTTCGTCGTTCGTCAATGCACTTGAGATTGTCGAAGGATATTTCGCCTCCGGAAAATTGAGCAAAGCCTTGATAATAGGGGGCGATAAGAACACCGCCTACAACAACGAGGACGATCCTAAATCGGGACATTTATGGGGCGATGCGGCGGTGGCTTATTTCGTTTCCAAAGAGCGTGTTACGCCTAACGACTTCGAGATTTTGGAAGTCTTTACCGAGGCTCTCGGATGTATCGGGAAAGGACCGGAAGGGATTCAACTTCGTCCTCGCGACGGAGGTATAAGCATGCCCGAAGGCAAAGATGTATTTGTACAGGCCTGCACGATTATGCCCAGAAATGCCGAGAAACTGTTGAATAATAACGGATTTTCTTTCGACGACTTGTCGTATTTCATCGGGCATCAGGCTAATATGAGAATATTGAAAAATATAGCAAATAATTACAATATCCCAGACGAGAAGCTGCTGAGCAATATCGAAGAATTGGGGAATACCGGTTCTGCAAGTTGCGCCCTCGTTTTGGCGCAAAACAAGGAAAAATTCGCTAAAGACGATTTGATTTGCATCAGCGTCTTCGGTGGCGGCTATTCGGCGGGAGCATGTTTGATAAGAGTATGAGGATAAGAATTGTTTAATTATAATATATTAATTATGAAACTTTTAGAAGGAAAGACAGCCCTTGTGACCGGCGCTGCACGAGGGATTGGCAAGGCAATAGCATTGAAATTCGCATCGGAAGGGGCGAATGTAGCGTTTACGGATTTGGTAATCGACGAGAACGCCAAGAATACTGAGGCGGAAATTGCCGCTTACGGCGTTAAAGCTAAGGGTTATGCGTCGAATGCGGCCAATTTCGAGGAAGCGCATGCGGTGGTCGAAGAGGTGCAAAAGGATTTCGGCGGCATTGATATCTTGGTAAATAACGCCGGTATCACGCGCGACGGGCTGATGCTGAGGATGAGCGAGCAGCAATGGGATGCGGTCGTCACCGTGAACCTGAAGTCGGCCTTCAACTTCATCCATGCCGTAACGCCGGTAATGATGAAGCAAAAGAGCGGCAGCATCATCAACATGGCCTCGGTGGTGGGAATCTCCGGAAATGCAAGCCAGGCGAATTATTCGGCCTCGAAAGCGGGGATGATAGGTCTCGCAAAGTCCATCGCGAAGGAGTTAGGCCCGCGCAACATCCGCGCCAATGCGATTGCTCCCGGGTTCATTATCACTGACATGACGGCGGCCTTGCCCGAAAAAGTGCGCGAGGAATGGGAGAAACAGATACCCCTGCGTCGCGGCGGACAGCCCGAAGACGTGGCTAAAGTGGCGCTGTTCCTCGCTTCCGACTTGTCGTCGTATGTTACGGGGCAGGTCATACCCGTTTGTGGAGGCATGAATACATAAGCGTCGATGGAAATAATTTACGAAGACAATCACATCATAGCCGTCAACAAGAACTGTCATGAAATTGTGCAGGGCGACAAGACGGGCGACATTCCCCTGTCCGACATGCTGCGTGAGTGGCTGAAAGAGAGGTATGCCAAACCCGGAAATGTCTTCATCGGGGTGCCTCACCGGCTTGACCGCCCTGTGACCGGCGCCGTGCTTTTCGCCAAGACGAGTAAGGCGCTGGTTCGGCTCAACGAGATGTTCCGCCGGGGGGAAATCAGGAAAACGTATTGGGCGATTGTGAAGAACCGCCCTCCCGAGGCCGAGGGCGAGCTGATTCACTGGCTTGTACGCGACGAGAAGCTGAACAAAAGCAGGGCTTATGACAGCGAAAAACCGGACTCGAAGCAAGCGGCGCTGCATTACCGCCTCGTCTCGCAATCCGACAGATATTACCTGCTTGAGATCGAGCTGAAGACCGGCCGTCATCACCAGATTCGCGCCCAGCTCGCTAAGATTGGCTGTGCTATCAAGGGCGACCTTAAATACGGCGCCGAGCGGTCGAATCCGGACGGCGGCATCAGCCTCCACGCCCGCAGCCTCAGGTTCGTCCACCCGATATCGAAGCAGGAGGTCGAAATAATCGCCGGAACGCCCGACGATAACTTGTGGCATGCCCTTGCGCCTTAGTTAGCGGACAAGATTTTTTTGAAGGAAGGCATCGAGGTCGTCGTCGTTGCTAAGGCCGAATTTTTTCTTAAGGCGGTAGCGGGTCATGTAAACCGATTGCGGCTCGATGGAGAAGCAGTCGGCTATTTCGCTTATTTCCATCCCTATGGCGAAGCATATACAGTATTTGATGTGTGTTATGGAAAGGCTGCCTTCGTCTTTGGTGATAAGGGTGTCGATCGAGGGTTTGCCGAATTGACGGATTTTCCGGCCGTATTCTTTTTTCGCCGGTAAATGCCGCTCTATAAGTTGCCTGACGTCCTCAACAATAATACTCCAGGCATCAACATGCAGCGGCTCGCCGCGGTTAACGGAGGCTTCGTAGTCTTCGACTTTACGGCGGAATATCTCGACTTGCATGTCCAGGGCGGCTTTATCCTTGCGCAACTGTGCCAAATCCTTGTCTTTGACTATCAGTTCCATTTCCATAAGGTGGTAATCCGAAAGGGCTTCGTATTTTTCCAGTTGCATCTTTACGGTTTGTTCTTCCTTGAGTTTTATCTGCAGTTTGGTTTCTTCTTTTTCTTTGTTGATGAGGGCTATCTGGCGTTGCATGCTTTTGCGTTTGGATTTGATTATCAAGAGGAGGATTAGCACTGCGACGCATAACAGGGAGCATATCATGACAAAGATTACGTGACGGTAGTCTTCATAAATCCTTTCGGAATGGAGTTGTTTGAGTTCGTCCATTTTTATTTCGGCTTCGTATTTGAGTTCAAGCTCTTTTATCTCGTTTGCTTTGATTTCTTCGTCGATTTTGTCCCAGAGGTCGTCGTATTCGATGACTTTGGGGTAATCTTTTTTGGCGTCGTAGATGCTGCGCAGCATATCTATGTTGAGTTTGGCGAGCGAGGAGTAAGTGTTGACGTAACCCGCTTCGATGTATTCCTGGGCTTTGAGGGCCATCAGCTCGGCCGAGTCGGGCATTTGCTTTTTTACGAAAGAGCGGGCTTTGGTGTGGAAAATACGGGCTAAAAGGGCGTTGTTGTCGGACATATATTTTTCCGAGATAGAGTTGAGTATGCTGTCGATAGCCGTGGGGGAGCTGTCGGGCTTGAGGCTTGTGAGTTCGGCGAGGGTGACTGACCATTCGGCGATGTAATGTTTCAGGGATTTGGGCAGGAGGCCGGCGTTGTCAAGCTCAAGGCATTGCCGGATGCAGGCAAGGGCGCTGTCTATGGAGGCATAAGTGTTGGTTTCCTGGAAGCTGAGCCAGTGGAGTTGGGCTTGGGCTTCGGATATGGCGAAGTGGAGCAGGGGGGATTGGTAGCGCCTGCCGAGGTCGTGGAGTTTGGAGAGGTTTTTGGAGATTAGGGCGGAATTTGCTTGCTGGAAGCCATCGACGGAGAGGTAATGGAGGATTAGTATGATGGCTTCGCGGTCGGTGCGGGCGCCGGATTTTTCGTAGCAGGTGAGGGCTTTGCGGAAGGCGGCGGCGGCTTGGGCGTTGCGGTGGGGGTAGAAGTGGTGGAGGTATTGAGCGAGGAGGCTGTAGTAGGGTGCGAGGAGGCGGGGGTTGTCGGTTTTGGGGGCGTAGAGGGCGGCCGAATCGAGGTAGGCGGCGGCGTTGGCGCTGTCCGATTCGTTGATGTAGAGGTTGGCGATGGAGCTGTAGGATGCGAGGAGGGCGGCGGGGGTGGGGGAGGCTTTGGCTTGACGGAGGCGGGTGGAGTAGAGGTTGAAGAGGCTGTCGGAATAGTTTGTGTAGGGGGAAAGGGGGGTTTGCAAGTCTTCGGCGAAAGAAAAACTTGTATGTATAAGCGCTACAATCAATAATATAAGCCTCATTTTGTCCCGACTTTACGTTTTGGTGTAACAAAGGTAAGAAAAAAGGCTGTGCAGTGGAAATATTTAACCATGATTAACATCCTTGGGGGGTTGTGGTTGGCGCCTGTGGGGGTGGCTTGACGGGCTGAAAATTTGTTAAATTCTTGCACAGGTCGGTTCTAATCATTATTTTTGTCCTCTCATAAAGATATTGATATGATGAAGAATTGGAGATACATGGTTGTGGCGTCGGCGCTGGTGGGCGGGGTGTTCGCGGGTGCGGCGGAGAGTTACGGGGATACGGTTTCGATTATCGGGACGGGTGATATTATGTTGGGGTCGAACTATCCGTCGGATGCGAAGTTGCCTGTTAAGGACGGGCGGGAGTTGCTGAGGAATGTGAAGGAGATATTGTCGGATGCGGATGTGACGTTCGGGAATCTTGAGGGCTGCTTGCTGGATAGCGGGGGGCAGCGGAAGCCGTGCCGTAGCGGCTGCTATTTCTTCCGTATGCCTGTGAGGTATGTGGGGTACTTGAAGGAGGCGGGGTTTGACGTGATGAATGTTGCGAATAACCATAACGGTGATTTTGGCCGTGAGGGGCGGGAGAGCACTGTCAGGACGTTGCGCGAGGCGGGCTTGGAGTTTGCGGGGCTTGAGGGGGTGTGCGAGACGGCGAGGTTTGAGATCAATGGCGTCAAGTATGGTTTTTGCGGTTTTGCGCCTAATTCGGGTACGGTGAGGGTTACGGACCTTGGGAAGGCGCGGAGGTTGGTGGCGGCTTTGGACAGTGTTTGCGACGTGGTGATTGTGTCGTTCCACGCGGGGGCTGAGGGTAAGAGCTTTAGCCATGTGCCTAAGAAAACGGAGATTTTTTATGGCGAGAACAGGGGTAATGTTTATGAGTTTGCGCATGCGGTGATTGACGCCGGGGCTGATGTTGTCCTGGGGCACGGGCCGCATGTGGTAAGGGCGGCTGAGCTTTATAAGGAGAGGTTTATAATTTACAGTCTTGGGAATTTCTGTACTGCGGGTGACTTCAGTATCAGTGGCGTGAGCGGCTATGCGCCGATAGTGAAGGTTTATACCGACAGGCGTGGGCGGTTCCTCAGGGGTGAGATCATCTCGTGCTTGCAGAAGGACAAGACGGGGCCTGTGCTCGACCTCGCTCACTCGGCGGCTAAGGAGATACGCCGGCTTACCTTGGAGGATTTTCCCGGGACCGGCATCACGATCTCGGAGGAGGGCAGGATAGAGCGTACCGAAGGCGCCGGGGCGAGGGTTGAGGGCGCCGGGGCGCAGGTTGAAGGCGCCGGGGCGAGGGTTGAAGGCGCCGGGGCGCAGGTTGAGGGCGTGGGGGATTCGGTGGCTTTGGCGGGTGAGATTATTGCTTACTCCAAGACGTTGTTGGGGAAGCCTTACAGGAGGGGGGCGAAGGGGCCGAGGATGTTTGATTGCTCTGGGTTCACGGCGTTCGTGTTCGGGAAGTTCGGCTACAGGCTGGAGGCGGACTGCGGGGCGCAGGTGAAGCAGGGGGAGAGGTTGGAGAAGGAGGCGCTGAGGGAAGGTGATTTGGTGTTCTTCAAGGGGCGGAACAGGGGGTCTAACAGGGTTGGCCATGTTGGGATAGTAGTCTCCAACGATGGCGATGGGAGGTTGTCGTTTATCCATGCTTGCCGCCGGGGGGTGATTATTGACCGGCTGGAGAGGTCGGAGTATTACAGGGATCGGTTTGTCACGGGCTTGAGGGTGCTCAGGAATTAGGTAGGTCAGGTTGCCTGCTCGCCGGAAGCGCCCGGGAATTAAGAAAGCCCCGGCGAGGACTGCGGACCTCACCAGGGCTTCAAAGTCGGGGTGACTAGATTCGAACTAGCGACCACACGCCCCCCAGACGCGTACTCTAAACCGGGCTGAGCTACACCCCGAACTTTCTGCTTAGCGCCGGCAAAGGTAAGGCTTATTTTTCTAATTTCATAATTTTCGGATGTTTTTTTGCAAGATTTTCCTAAAAAATTCTTCCGCCGCCATTCCCGCGTGGGGGGATCCTCCGGAGTTTCTGTAGGATCCTCCGGAGTTTCTGTAGGATCCTCCAGAGTTTCTGTAGGATCCTCCAGAGTTTCTGTAGAATCCTCCAGAGTTTCTGTAGAATCCTCCAGAGTTTCTGTAGAATCCTCCAGAGTTTCTGTAGAATCCTCCAGAGTTTCTGTAGAATCCTCCAGAGTTTCTAGAGAATCCTCCAGAGTTTCTAGAGAATTCTCCAGAGTTTCTAGAGAATTCTCCAGAGTTTCTAGAGAATTCTCCAGAGTTTCTAGAGAATTCTCCAGAGTTTCTGTAGAAATCTCCGGGATTATCCGCGGAAAATAATTATCTTTGCAGGGAGAAAATTTTAGATGTATGAAAAGATATATGATTTTTATAGTTATGGCTCTTGGCGCGGCGGCTGCGGAGGCGCAGGAAGAGCTTAAGAAAGAGGAAGTTATGGAGATGGCCAAGGCTGCGGACGCTTACGTACGCCATCTGAGGGGCTTCCTGCACGAGTATCCGGAACTCTCGGGGCAGGAGGTGGAAACTTCCGAATTTATCCTCGGAGAGCTTGAACAGCTCGGCCTGGAGGTCACCAAGGTGAGGGGCACAGGCCTCTACGCCGTGCTCGACACCCGGCGCCCCGGCAAGACCATCGGCCTGAGGGCTGACATCGACGCCCTCCCCATCCCCGAGAACCCTCTGAACCTGAAGCAGCCCAAGCTCCACGTCTCGAGGCGCCGGGGCGTCTCCCACGCCTGCGGGCACGACGGGCATACGGCCATCCTCCTCGGCGCCGCCAGGGTGCTTTCGGGGCTTAAGGACAGGCTCTCAGGGCGCTTCGTATTTATCTTCGAAGAAGGCGAAGAGACCGGCTCGGGCATCGAGGCCATGATAGAAGCCCTCCGGCCCCTCGGCATCGACGCCTTCTACGGCAACCATCTTCGCTCCTCCATCCCGTCGGGGAAGATTTTTATCCGCCAAGGCGCCATCATGGCAGGCACAGGCAAGGTCGAGATCGACATCCTCGGCCGCGGAGGGCACGCCTCAAGGCCCGACCTGTCGGTCAACCCCGTCTTCGCCGCCGCAAACATCCTCACAGGCCTCTCGATAGCCTGGAACAACCAGCGAGACCTCACCAAGACCGTCACCCTCGGCATCACCCAAATCCAGGGCAGCGATATATATAACGTCATCCCCAACCAAGCCTTCATAGGCGGCACCATCCGCTTCTTCGACCCCTCCGAAGGCCTCCGGTGCTACGATATAATCGCCCAAGTGGCCTCCAACATCGCCGCCGCCCACAACTGCACCGCCCGCTTCGGCCCTTCCCACGGCATCTTCCTGCCCCCCGTCGTCAACGACCCCTCCCTCGCTTCCTTCGCCCGCCAGGCCATCGAAGAGCTGCTCCCCGGCAGCGTCATCGACGGCGAAGAACACATCTGGTACGCCGCCGAAAGCTTCACCCGCTACTCCGAGCTTGCCCCCGCCCTCTTCGTCTTCCCCGGCATCCTCAACGACAGCCTCGGCAGCGGCGCCGAACACCACAACGACCGCTTCGATATCGACGAAGACGCCCTCCTGCCGGCCCTCGCCGCCATGATATGGTTCGCCGCAAAGCTCTAAGCCCCCCTCCCTCAGCCCACGGCGCCGGGGGAGAAGTTTTTTCTTTACATACGAGTGATTATTGCCCAAAAATATCTATCTTTGCCGCAAGAATTTAAATACAGCAATTATGGTCAGACAAATATTTACGCCAAAGGAAGGCAATCTTACTATTCCCTTTGAAATACCTAAGGAATGGTATGGTAAGCAAGTTGAGTTCATCGCCTTCCCGCTGGATTGGGAAGACCCACAGGAAACAGACCTGTGGGACAACCTCCCCATAGAAGCAAAACAAGACATCGAGCAAGGCATCACCGAGATAGCCAAAGGCGAAAGCGTCGAATACGAACCCCTGATGGCTCGGTACAGATGATGAGAAAGATCATACTTTCAAAGCGAGCAGCAGGGAAGATGGAAAAACTGCTCGCGTATCTCGAAACCGAATGGTCGGAAAAGGTTAAACAAAATTTCATCAGCAAATTCGACAAGTCGGTAAAATTCGTAGCCCTATACCCCGAAGCTGCCGAAAAATCCGCCGTCAAAGCCGGATTGCATCGTTGCGTTGTAACCAAACAAACAACCTTCTACTATCTCTTCAATGAAACCGAAATACAGATAGTGACGATTTTTGATACCAGAATGGACCCCGCAAATCTGATAGAAGAAACCAATATCATCCCATAATAGCCTGCTTAACCCTCACACATTCTCGCGGTAAAAATCCAGCGCCTCCTCGATCAAGGGGATATCAACATAACGGTCGATCTGCACCTCGCCGGGGGAGGAGAGGAGGGTGAAATTTATCCTCCCACCCGAATTCTTCTTATCGTGCGACATAAGCTCCAGAAGGCGGGCGTAATCCTTGCAGCCGAACGCCGCCCTGGCATAACGCCCACGCACATAATTCACCATCGCGCGTACATTATATATATCCATCCCACACAACCGGTGAGAGAGATACAACTCGCATACCAAACCCGCCGCCACAGCATGGCCGTGAAGTATAGTCCTGTGGGAGTCAATCGAGAAACTCTCCAAGGCATGACCCACCGTGTGCCCCAGGTTCAGCGCCTTGCGGATGCCCCTCTCATGAGGATCCTCCATCACTATCCGCTCCTTGATGCCCACCGACTCCGCCACCTTCGCGTTCATCACCTCCGCATCCATCTCCGACGGATCCGCCGCCAAAAGCCCGAAGAACGCCTCGCTACCGCTCAGCAGCCCGTGCTTCAGCATCTCCGCATAGCCCGAAAGCAAATTCTCGCGGTCCAAGGTAGCAAGGAACGCACAGTCGATCAACACCTCCTCAGGCTCATGGAACGCCCCCACCTCGTTCTTCAAACCACGGAAATTCATCCCCGTCTTACCCCCAATCGCCGCATCGACCGACGCCATCAGGGTCGTAGGAACATTAACCGTCCTCACCCCACGCTTGAAAGTAGCCGCAGCGAATCCACCCAAGTCCGTCACCATCCCACCGCCAAGGTTCACCACCACCGAGCCTCTCGACGCACCCCCCGACACCAGCGCCTCCCATACGCGCCTCAGCCCGCGCATATCCTTGTTCACATCACCCGCGTCGATCGTCACCACCCGCGCCCCATGCGCCTCCAGCGCCTCCCGGACCAGCGGCAAGCAATTAGCATAAGTATTCCCGTCGGTCACGACAAACACCCCGTCGTACCCACGCCCCTCCAACACCGCCGACAGCTCACCCGCCACGTCCTTAGTAATCCTCACCATAATATCCTTAATTTATCCGTTAATACTCTTTTTTAGCCCCAAAAGTACTCATTTTTCCGCAAATTATCCATAGATATCCCCATAAATCTTCTACTTTTCTACCCCCCATGTATTGCAAATCAAAAAAAATACATTACATTTGCCCCCTAAAATTCGCTTATATACAACAAAATGATACAAACAATCGTCTCCGAAGAACTTCCCATCAAAGAGAAGTTCGAGATAAAGAAAAATATCATCCGCGGCCCCCGCCGGGGCAAACGCCTCTGCGTCGTCACCGGCACCCACGGCGACGAACTCGAAGGCCAGTACGTCTGCTTCGAACTCGCCCGCCGCCTCAACAACGACCTCGACAGCCTCTCCGGCCGCGTCGAAATCTACCCCGCCCTCAACCCCCTCGGCGTCGATTCCATCACCCGCGGATTCCCCTCCTTCGACCTCGACATGAACCGCGTCTTCCCAGGCGAAGTCAACGGACACCTCCTCGAGAACACCGCCCACCAGATCGTCCGAGACCTCAAAGGCGCCGACATCGTCCTCGACATCCATTCCAGCAACATCTTCCTGCGCGAAGTAATGCAAGTCCGCATCAACGTCCAGACCGCCCCCCGACTCCTACCATACGCCAAGATGCTCAACACCGACTTCGTCTGGGTCCACGACGCCGCCACCGTCCTCCAATCCACCCTCGCATATTCCCTCAACATCACCGGCACCCCAACCCTCGTCGTCGAAATGGGCATCGGCATGCGCATCACCCGCGACTACGGCAACCGCCTCGTTGACGGCATCTTCAACCTCATGCGCCATCTCCGCATGTGGCGCGGCCCGACGGCCGACTGCATCTCCGAACCCTTCCTCTCGACCGACGGCGAGGTAGTCTTCATGAACGCCGAGACCTCAGGCGTCATCATCCCCTCCGTCAGTCACTCCTCCACCGTCTCAGCCGGCGACGCCATCTGCCACATCGTCGAACCCTTCGAAGGCCGCGTCCTCCAAGACGTCCTCTCGCCCGTTGACGGCTTCGTCTTCACCATGCGCACCTACCCGATCGTCTATGAAGGCTCCCTGATCGCCAGGATTTACAAACAGGGACAGTCTTAGAGATATAAATATTAAATGAATAGAATGAAAAAAGAGATACTTTTCGACCTCAAGTCGCCCTACAGGAATAATTTCCAAATCGAAGGCTTCCGCTTCGGCGAAGGACGCAAAGCCGTCGCCGTAGTCGGCTCCATGCGCGGCGACGAAATCCAGCAACAATTCATCTGCTCCCAATTAGTCAAAAACCTCATCGAAATAGAAGACAAAGGACTGCTCCGCAAAGGCGTCGAAATCCTCGTCATCCCCTCCGTCAACCACTTCTCGATGAACATCAACAAACGCTTCTGGGCGATGGACAACACCGACATCAACCGCATGTTCCCCGGCTACGACCGCGGCGAAACAACCCAACGCATCGCCGCCGCCATCTTCGACATCATCTGCCGATACCGCTACGGCATCCACTTCGCCAGCTTCTACATCCCCGGCCAGTTCATCCCCCACGTCCGCGTCATGGACACCGGCTACCAGGACCTCGACCTCGCCCGCAGCTTCGGCCTACCCTACGTCTCCGTCCGCGAGCCTAAGGCTTACGACACGACAATCCTCAACTACAACTGGCAAATCTTCGGCACACAGGCCTTCACCGTCTATTCGAGCGACACCGACGCCATCAACAAGGACTCGGCCAAGATGGCATGGAAATCCGTCCTCCGCTTCCTCGCCCACCACCGCATCATCAAGTACGACATCCACGACGGCTATGACTCGGAAGTGATCGCCGAACGCAATCTGCTGAGCATAAAATCCGACCGCGGCGGCATACTGTACATGAAGCACGTCGCCAACGACGAGGTGCGCCAAGGCGATGTCCTGGCCGAAATCCTCGACCCCTACGACGGCTCTGTCCTGAGCACAGTGACGGCGCCTGCTTCGGGCGTCATCTTCTTCTCGCTCAGAAGCCCCTTGGCAAGTCAAAACACAGTTATTTACAGGCTGATACGGTACTCTTAAAAGGCTAATCTTTCACTTCTTCGTAGTCGATATATTCACCTTCGTCCTTGGGGAAAACTTTTTTGTGCTGTTGCGGCGCAGATTGTCGTTGTTTTTGTTGCGACGAATTGCCGCGCGGCGCCTGGCTCCCGAACAGGAAGCGCATCAACGTCCGCAGTACAAACGGCACGACGAATACAATCAAGAATATTATCAACAGAAATCTTACCATATAATATCATTAAAATCTCATTCCCCGCCAAAAGGCGCGTGATAACCTTCGAGACCGAAGAACAAAGGCATCGGCGGAAAGCGAGGGATTCGAACCCCCGGTACAGTTACCCGTACACCGCATTTCGAGTGCGGCCCGATCGACCACTCCGGCAGCTTTCCTTATATCTCCGTAGTCGAAAATCGCCCGCAAAGATACAACATTTTTTTAAATTGGCTCTATTTTTCGATTATTTTTTTTCGTTAATACATCCTTCCCGTTCAAAAAACGCTCAAACTGACTTCGAGGCGTTGGCTGACGATGCCGGTGAATAGGCCTCGTTCTATTGAGCAATCATCGAAGTCGCGGCCGTGGGATAGTTTTATGTAGCCGGTTTTGACTATACGGTTATGGGTTGGGTCAACGGCTCGCCATGCGTCGCCATCGTAGTATTCAACCCAGGCATGGGTCAGGGTCTCGCCTTCGAGGAAACCGGCAACGTATCTGGCGGCAATTCCGACTGAGCGGCAGAGAGCGATAAGCACGTGGGCATAATCCTGGCATACGCCCTTACGAAGCATCAATGCCTGCATTGCCGTGGTGCTCACATTAGTAGTATTAGGCGAATATTCGAGACTGCGATAGACCGCTGCCGCCAGCTTTGTGACGCGCCCCGTCACAGAACCGTATTCGTTCAGCGACACACTGTTCAGCAACCGCCGTAAACCCTCGTCGGGACGGGTATATGGCGACGGATAGTAGTAGATGCGGTTAAGCGGCTCATGAAGCGCGTATGGTTCGTAAAGGTAAGCCTCGCCCTGAGATTCGTATTCAAAATAATCGTGCGGACTGTCGATATGGCCATCAATGACGATATTCCCGAAGCTGTCCCACGAGCGCGAAAAATTCACTTCGGGGCTAATCCTGCACGATGCCCCGACGATCTGCTGATAATCGTTGTCCGGCGGCACGCACCGCAACAGAAACGAATGGTTTTTTATAGCGTTCGAAAAGATTACTCTCGTCCTGTAATTGAATTTGATCCGACTCATTATACGTTATCCTCACGCTACAAACAGCCGACTGACCAAATCCAACACCTTAAACTTATTGAAGCTCGGACGCTCGACTGCCCGTTTCAGTTGGAACAGCAGTATCTGGTCGAAAATAGCCCGTTCGCGTTCAGCATGCTTCTCGAATCGGTCGAGCAGATACAAAATACGCTCTTGCGGATACTCGAAACGAACGTGCAGGTCGAAAGATTCGAGGAATTTACCCGCCTTGAGCATCGTACGCGACGAACCTTTGCTCATCCGCTCGTCGATAGATCCCCAGAATGCCAGCATACTGTCCGTAACCATCTGAAGCTCATCTATATCTGCATCCTTGGAGCATCTTTCGATATGGCTTATCGACATCTGGATATATGCTAACGATTCGCTTTTTATCTCCTCGCGCAGCAAAGTCCCGTTGTCGCCGGCATAGACCAATGCCGTGATAAGCGAATTGGGATTAGTCTTGTCGTATAGATAGTTACGCAAAAAATGGTCGTTCGACTCATAGACATTCTCTATCCCTACCTTATCGCAGAAGCGGATGTAAGCATTAGAATGTTCATCGTCATCAATCATCATATCCCTGTACCTGCGCATGAAGTGCAGGATGAGATATACTCGCTGGACATATCGCCCAAGCCAGAATAGATTATTTGCTTTCGCGTTTGAAATCGTATCTCCCATAACATTGTTCTTTAAATATTAAACTTCTCACTTTTCAACCCAAGTATCCTTGAATCCGCCGCCCTGCGACGAATTGACAACAAAAGAATCAGGTTGCCGCGCAAACCGCGTCAAACCGCTATTCCACACCCGCGTCTCTGCCCCGCACAGCACGAACGCCCGCAAGTCCGCCTTACGATAAACCTTCTCATGCCCTTCGAGCACCTCAAGGTCGATGAAATCTATGACCTCTTGGGCGATCCAACGCCGAGGTTCGCTGATAATCAGTTTTTTGATGCGATCCAATTCTTCGGCCGACATGTCGCGCCCAAACATCACGCCATAACCGCCCGCCTCCGAAACATCCTTGATTACCAAAGATTTGATATTCTCAAGCACATACTTTCTATCCGCCTCATAATAAGGTAGATAAGTGGGCGCATTTTGAAGCATTGCCGTCTCGCCGAGATAGTACTCAACCATCTTCGGCACGAAATAACACAGCCCTTTATCATCCGCAATACCGTTCCCGATAGCGTTCACAACGGCCACGTTGCCCTTGGTATAGACCCGCATAAGGTTAGGTATCCCCAGCAACGAAGTCTTCTCGAACACAAGCGGGTCGAGATATTCGTCCGATACGCGGCGATAGATAACACCCACCCTCTCGCGAACATTGAACAGCCCTTTATAATAGACATAGTCGTCCTCAACCACCAGATCGCCCGGAAATGCCAGTATCGCCCCCGTCTTTTCGGCGAGGAATGAGTGCTCGAAAAAGGCCGAGTTGTAACGTCCCGGAGTCAGGATCACGCTCAATCCGTCGTCCACATTGACATAATTCATCGTATCGCGCAACAGCGTGATATAGTTGCGATTATCGCTGATATTGTTGTGTTCAAATGTGTGGGGCGAGACCTTGCGGGTTATCGTCCGTGCAATAATCGGGTACGACGCCCCCGATGGAATCCTCAGGTTGTCTTCCAACACAATCCACTGCCCGTCTTTAGATTGCACAAGGTCGATGCCTGAGATGTGCGCATAAATTTTCTTTGGCGGAATAATTCCCTCACATTGAGGCAAGTATCCCTTAGAAGAATAGATAAACTCTTCGGGGATGACGCCGTCCTTGAGGATTTTTTTCTCATTGTAAACATCCTCCAAAAAGAGGTTGAGCGCATTGACGCGCTGTATCAATCCCGTCTTTATGAACTCCCAATCCTTCTTCGGGATAACACGGGGTATCGGATCGAACGGGAAAAGTTGCTCATGAAAAACTCCTCCCTTGTATATCCCGAATCTTACGCCGAACCGCTCAAGCCAGTTGTTCACAGCGTCTCTTTGTTCAATCAATGTCTGCATACCTGATAATTTAAATTTCATTTATAACATATTGCCGCAAAATTACATAATATTTTTTCAATATGATACATATAAAGCGATATTTTTTTCATGAATGTCATATTTTTAAGCATTTTTAAGCATAATGAAAAAAGGATGTTCTCGGTCAAAGACTATAGGAGCCTAAGAAATATCAGCTCTGTATTCTATTGATATGAAAATTCTATGGATTTGTTTGTGACAGCGGTATGCAGGTACCGCGTCATTGCGAAGTATATCAGGTTTTTCGTCATTGAGAGTAACGAAACAAATCTACTGAAGGTTTGATGCGATTATTTCGTGTCTTGTAATGACGGGGATGGTTAGCAATACCTTATCCTACAACGACGACTAAGAATTTGCTCAGGCTCCAAAATTTGTCGGGGTCGGTGATTTTGAGTGTGAAATTGCCGTCGTTGTCTTTTATTAATCGGTAGGCATTGCGGTTGTGATTGGTCACTACCGTCGCTTTGCCGGAATAAAGGGGTATCTCGGTGACGCGCCGCTTGTCGATGGAAATAAAATAGTTGCGGTTGAAATTGCCGTCGAGGACTTTGTCCTTCGAGAACAGCCCTCCTCCTGTGAGTATGTTCTGCTCTTTGAGTTCTTTCTTGGTGCCGAAGCAATAATAGACGGTGTTGATGGTCTGATCTTGCTCGGTCAGCAATTCGCTTTGCGATTCGTTGACGTCTTTAAGAATTTTGATGTCGGTGTTAAGTCCTTCGACTTGCACTGTCAAGTCCTTGATCTCTTCGTCTTTACGGCTCAACTCGGTTTGTAATTTGACGACAAGCTCGCTTTTCTCTCCGAGTTCTTTGGTAATGCGGTCGATAGTCTTTTGAAGGCCAAGCAGTTTGACGTTGCTGCTGTTGAGTTTTTCCTGAAGCTCCGACAGTTGCTGCCTGTTCTTCTTGAGCGTCTCTACTATAAGATCCATATTTTTCTTGATCAGCGAGCGCTTTGAATCGGTCAATTCGGCGTCTTTCTGGATGTTAATGTAATCCTCGGCCTCACGGATTGACTGTATGTCGTTTTCTATATCGTTGAGGATGCCTAACATCTCGTTCAACTCGACTTCGTTCTTCTTCAGTTGAAGTTTCAGGGAGTCGTTTTCTAACTGAGCCTGCTTATATTCAGCCGAATACTGCTTACAAGCCGAAAGTGCGATAATGAATGTGCAGATAATAAAAAGATTTTTCATCATTGTCATAATTTAATATTATTTTTTTTTCCGTCCAAGACGACTACTATCTCGCCTCTGGGCGGGAAGATTCTGAAATGACGGACTAACTCGTTCAAGGTTCCCCGAACGGTTTCTTCAAATTTTTTTGATATCTCGCGTGCGACGGCGGCATTGCGTCCGGGTTCGCATATTTCGGCGAGTTGCATGAGAGTTTTGAGCAGTCGGAAGGGTGACTCGTAAAAGATACACGTACGCTGTTCGGCGGCTATCTCGGCGAGGCGCGTATTACGTCCTTTCTTCTGCGGCAGGAAGCCTTCGAAACAAAAGCGGTCGTCGGGTAATCCCGAAGCGACTAAGGCGGGCACGAAAGCCGTAGCTCCCGGCAGACACTCGACCTCGACATCCTGCTTAACACACTCGCGCACAAGCAGAAAGCCAGGATCGGAAATGCCCGGCGTCCCCGCGTCGGAAACTAAAGCAATATTCTCCCCGCCTTTTATGCGCTCGACGATGCCCTCGACCGTCCGATGCTCATTGAATTTGTGATGCGACTGGAGTTTAGTCTCTATCTTATAATGCTTTAGCAAGATTTTTGTCGTCCTTGTGTCTTCCGCAAGAATGGTATCGGCTTCGTTAAGTATCCGGACTGCCCTGAAGGTCATGTCTTCGAGATTGCCGATAGGTGTCGGTACAAGGGTGAGCTTAGCCATTGATTTATAAGAATCTTATTTTCAAGACTTTAATGAAGGATTTGACTTCGGGGTTGTTGAAGTCCCACTGCAAATTTTCTTCGAGATAGAGCAAAGAATCCTGCAGGGTCTCTTTGCCGTTCAGAGTTGCGATAGTTCTGTTCATAAGAGCTTCGTCGTCTTTGAACAGCTCGTGCCGGTAGCGGAAACGATCGTTGATACTAAAGGCTTTACGTAAGTCAGCTAAGCGTTTCTTCTCAATAATATCGTTCATCGAGGGTGGGGCGCTGTCCTCCGGATAAGCCGTTTTAGGCTCGATGATAGGCGATTCAATGATGGGAGACTTCGTCCGCTTTTCCGGGTCTTTCTTTTCCGTGTCTCTCGCGCCGATCCTGTTCAGGAATGAGTCCGGATTCGACTTGAAATCTTTGTGCTCAAGGCCGCCAACGCTTATCTGTTGGGGCCTTTTCGGTTCCGGCCTCGGTTCGGGTTTTGGTTCCACCGGTTTTGGTTCGACGGTTTGTTGTTCCGCCTGTTTTTGCTCTACCGTTTTTGGTTCGGCCGGTTTTGGGGTGGGTTTTACCGGTTTTGCCTTAGGCGGCGGAGCCTCATAGCTTTCCGTTTCGTTCGGTTCCGTGCCGAAATTGCGCATCTGATTATGAATCGCCATTATCAGAGCCTGATGTTCCTTCATCTGGGTGGCAAATAGCGTCACCTGCTCGGATTCAACACTGTGGAAGTCGGTTTGAAGTTTTTGAATAAGGTCGAATGCCTGACTGAAGAACGAGACAGGATACATTTCCGAGTCCAACATGCTTTTTGTTAAATCGCTGAGGATCTGCAAGTTGGATAAAATCTTATTAAGTTTGTCATTATTCGCCATATTAATATTTTTAATATTATGCAGGTAAATTAATAGCCAATTAACTCGCAAAGATAAAAATAATTTTTGATAATGCGCTATTATTTAATATTAAAATACGTTTAAATGGGGTGATGAATCACATTTTCCAATTGACAAGGTAGAGGCAATGGGTGGCGCGTGTGAAGGCGGTGTAGAGCCAGCGGTAGAAGTCTTCGCCCATCATTTCTTCCGTGACATAACCAACATCGAGAAAGACATTGCTCCATTGCCCGCCCTGTGCTTTGTGGCAGGTAACGGCGTATGCATACTTGACTTGCACGGCGTTGAGATAAGGGTCGTTCTTGATTTTCTTTAGTCGCTCGCGGCGGTCAGCGATGTCGGAATAATCCTCGGCGACGGCTGCAAAGAGCTGCTCGTTCTGTTCCTTAGTAAGGGATGGAGCTTCGACTTGAAGTGTGTCGAGCAGGATTTTAAGCTCCATCTCAAGGTCGTAATCTTCGAAAGCAACTAATACGTTACAGAACCTGAAGCCGTAAAGTTCCTCCGTGCGCCTGACACGCAACACCCTGACTGTCTCGCCATTAGCTATGAAATCAATACTTTCCTTCGCATCCTTTTTGCCTCCGTCGTTACGTAAATAGTTATTTTTGACTACCATCAGGCGGTCGCCCGACGATATTTCTTCTTCGCGGTAAAGAATGCGATTGCGGATACCATTATTATATATGTTAGCGTTTTTGTTGGAGCGGACGATGACCACCGTCTCGTCGAGGCCGTCGCGGCTATATGCCGAGGATAATTCCTCAATAAGTTCATCGCCGCCGATTTTACGAATATCGGGATATCCGGTAGTTTTTATCTTGGGATAAATGTCGATTTTGCCGGTGCGGAGGGCTTCACGGATGCTCGTGGCGTTCACTAAGATGCCCGAACCTTCGGCCTGACGCACTACTTGGGTCAGCCGTACTTCGGTTACGTCGAGGTTATAACGGCGCAGACATTCGGGGTCAAGCGCCGGGGAAGTTATGCCTGGGGCGCTGTTACGCGCTACCGGCGGCAGTTGTGCCGTATCGCCGACGAGGATAAGTCGGCACCCGTCGCCGGAATAGACATATTTCACCAAGTCGTCAAGCAACCGTCCGCTGCCGAAGAAGGCCGCAGCCGAGGCGTCATTGGAGATCATCGACGCCTCATCGACGATAAAAAGCGTGTCGCGGTGCATGTTATCGGCGAGCGAGAAGCCCCCGTCAATATCCGCCAAACTTTTTTGCCGGTATATTTTCTTGTGGATTGTGAAGGCAGCATGTCCCGAATAATTTGCAAAGACTTTCGCCGCCCTTCCCGTCGGCGCCATAAGGATAACTTTTTGGTTCAAACTATCCATCATTTTGACGGCGGAAGCAAGTAAAGTCGTTTTTCCCGTGCCTGCGAAACCTTTAAAAAGGAAAACGGCGTTTTGTTCGGTCGAAACGAGGAAAAAAGTCAAACTTTGCAGTACTGATGCCTGTTCCGGCGTAGGTTCGAACGAAAAAAATTCTTTAATTTTTTTGAGCGCAAAATTTTTTATCATAAAAAAACAAATATTTTTGGCGATAAAGGTAGTTATTTTAAATATTCTTTTATATATTTGCAGGTCGAAAATTAATAAAACAATATATAAAATAGTTATGAAAATAGTACTTAGAATCTTATTGGTAGTGGCAATTATTGCCCTCGTGTACATGTGCTGGCAAAGCATCTTGACACCGATTAATTTCGAGAAAGTGCAGAAGGAACGCGAAAAGGCAATCTCGGAGAGCCTTATAGCCATTCGTACTGCGCAGATTGGGTATCGCAACATGCACGGCGTTTATGCCGGTAGCTTCCCTGAGTTGCAGAAGTATCTCACCGAAGGGAAAATCCCTTTTATTGCTAAGGAAGGCGAACTCACCGACCAGCAGTTGAAAGACGGAATGACTGAAAAAGAGGCCGTCAAAAAAGGCATTATCAAGCGTGACACTACGTGGGTAATAGCTAAAGACACGCTGTTGGGCAAGAACTTTGATGTGGCATCTCTCGGGAAAGTTCCCGGATTCCCCGACAAGTCCTTTAGCATTGATACGGCTACGCTTACCTCGCCGTCGGGCTATACCGTGCCGGTGTTCGAGTGCGCCGTTCCCTACGATGTTTATCTTGCCGACCAAGATCGTCAGTTGCTTATCAACCTGAAAGACAAGGCGACAAAACTCAATCGTTATACCGGTCTTCGTGTTGGTTCCGTCACGGAAATCAACAATAACGCCGGAAATTGGGAGCAACTATAATCGAGTTATTATCATGAAGTTACGTGTTCCGATCGCGCTGACTGCCGATAACTCGGAAAACTATGATGTGTCCATCCGGCTATGGTCGGGTGGACTTTCTTTTTCGGGTTGCCGAATTTCGGATAGGGATGATTTCTTCTCCGGCGACGTCGTGTTCGGGAACGATATATCCGTTGTCCAGTCGATAAAGGATATATACTTTGATAATCAGTGCTTTTCGTATTCGTATAATAAGCTTTATGTGACCTGTGTGTCGGATAGATACACATTGGTGCCCGACGTGATCTATTCCGAAAAGGACAAGGAATTGCTGTTTTCGTATTGTCATAAAGACGATAAAGGGCTGAAAATCATTGTTCAACATATAGAAAAGCTCAATTCGTGGCTTCTTTTCGGCATTGATCTCAAGGCATACGAGTTTCTGGTGCGTTCGCTTGTCAATCCCAGCTTCATTCATGCCCTGTCGCCGTTGCTGATTTTGTGGCAGGAAAAGAGTTTTCAGGACTATCCCAAGCAGATGTATGTCGTTATAAATGACGGTTTTTTCGATATTTTATGCTTCGAGAGGGGCGATATTTTGTTTGTCAATTCGTTCCGGTTCGAGACCGATAACGACATTCTGTATTTTATTCTTTATGTCTGTAAGCAGCTTGGGTTCAATCAGTTAGATGACGTGATTCATTTTGTCGGTGACAAGTTGAAGTGTAATTCCGTGATGTCGGTCGTCAAGGACTATATAGGACGGCTCGACTGTTTTGACGCGAAGTCATTGAATCAGAAGATGCCTTTGGACGTAAATCCCGGCATTGACACCGTTGCATTGTTGAAATGCGGATTGTAAGCGGGATATACGGTCGGCGGCGGTTTCAAGCGCCGTCGGCGTTTAAGGCGAGGCCGACTACCGACTTCGCCAAGGAGAATTTGTTTAATGTGCTATCTAATATCATTGATTTAGAGGGTATTACTGCTCTTGATTTGTTCTCGGGCACCGGCAGTATCGCTTTTGAACTGCTATCGCGAGGATGCAAGTCAGTGACGGCGGTTGAATCGGAACGGCTTCATGCCGATTTTATACTTAAAGTATCTAAAGAACTGAAAACAAATGCTTTGACATTAATAAGAGGCGATGTTTTCCGATTTTTGAAGTCGGCGCCATCCGGTTTTTTCGATTTCGTATTTGCCGATCCGCCATATACCTTGGATACGCTGACTGATGTGCCCCGAATCGTTTTGGAAAGAGATATTTTGCGTCCAGGCGGCGTCTTGGTGATGGAACACTCTAAAAACCACGACTTTTCGCATCTGCCAGGTTTTTCTCAGAAGCGGGTTTATGGAGCCGTCAATTTTTCGATTATAATCAAAGCAGGGGTGCAAACAGCCTCATGAATGATTCGGTAAGCCGGCGCGTCAATGGTCGGCGGCGCCATGAGGGATAGAAGATTTCCTCGCAATAGCGTATATCTTGCATGAACATGCTTTTCATCTTTCCGGCAAAATCTTCATTGTAGGTGAAGGCCGTGATTTCGAAATTATGCTCAAAACTGCGGAAATCGAAGTTCGGCGAGCCGAATGCCGTCAAAATATCATCGACGAGAACCAGCTTTGAATGAAGGAAGCCATTGTTGTAAAGATAGACTTTGACGCCCGATTCGAGCATTTTCTGGACGTATGAGAACGTGGCCATCTGCGCCGAGCGGGTGTCGGAAAGTATGGGAATCATCAGTCTCACGTCGATTCCGCCGAGCGCAGCCATGGTTAGGGACTGCGCCAACGCTTCGCTGGGAAGGAAATAGGGCGTCTGGATATAAATGTATTTCTTGGCGTTCGAGATGCAGAAGATGTAAGCCTGCATGAGGGTTAGCCAGGTGTTTGTCGGACCGCTCGTCACGAGTTGCATCTTTATGTCGGACTGCTTTTCGATGTGCGGATAATATTCTTTACCCTTGACGAATTTGCGGCTCATCGCGTACCAGTCGAGCAGGAACGACGACTGCAAGCCGTGAACAATAGGGCCGGTGATGCGGAAATGGGTGTCCCGCCATTGACCTAATTTATTGCCGTAAACGTAGCGGTCGGCGATATTCATCCCTCCCATATAGCCGATATTGCCGTCGATCACAACTACTTTGCGGTGATTGCGGTAGTTGACTTTGCTTGTCAGTATCGGGAAAGCGACCTTGAGGTAGGGGTGTATTTCTATGCCTTCGCTTGTCATCTCATCGAAGAAACGGTTTTTGGTGCCCCAACTGCCCACGTCGTCATATAGGACGCGGACTTCGACGCCTTCGCGTACTTTCTCAATCAGCATCTGCTTGACAATATTCCCGATTTTATCCTGATTAAAGATGTAATATTGGAGGTGGATATGGTGTCGGGCAGCGCGTATGTCGGCAAAGAGCGCATCGAATTTATCCTTGCCGGAAGTGAAAAAAGCGATATCGTTGCCGTTGAAGATAGCCGAATAGTTGCTTTTACGCAACAAATTAGCCAGCGGGAGATAGGGTTTGGGGATTTCCGAGAGGTTGCCCTGACGGCTTTCTATGCCAGCCTGCTTATGGAAACGCCGGTGGATGCGTCGCGAGATAATGTGCAGGCGACGGTTTTCGCGTCCGAAGAAATAATAGAAAACCAGACCTATTCCCGGAACGAAGATCAGGACGATGACCCAAGGAATGGTCTTCAGCGGGTTACGGTTCTCTAATAGCACAAGCAGCACAAGTCCGATGATAGTGATGCTGTACAACACTACGAAGATAGTGTTTATGACGGTTGAAAGTTCCATGGTCAATATTCGTCCCAGCTCTTAATTTCAATGTCTTCCTGTTTGAGGGTGCAAAAGGCTGTTATGAAAGCATCGGCGAGGCGAGCATTAGTCAGCAGAGGAATATTGAGGTCGATGGCAGCCCGGCGTATTTTGTAGCCGTTGTCGAGTTCGCCAGCCGAAAGGTCGCGGGGGATATTGATTACCATATCTACTTCGTGGCGGTGTAGCAGGTCGAGGGCTTGAGGTTGACGGCTGTCGCTCGGCCAGTGGACATGCGTACACTCGATGCCGTTCTCTTTGAGGAAGCGGTAAGTGCCGCCCGTGGCGTAGAGTTTGTATCCTTTGCTGTGCAAGAGGCGTGAGGCGTCGAGCAAGACAACTTTTTGCTTGGGCGTACCTGTTGACAGGAGCACCGCCTTTTCCGGTATGCGATAACCGACCGAGAGCATGCTCTTGATGATGGCTTCGGAGGTGTCGTCGCCGAGGCAGCCTACTTCGCCTGTCGATGCCATATCGACGCCCAGCACCGGGTCGGCTTTCTGCAGACGGTTGAATGAGAATTGCGAAGCCTTGATGCCTACATAGTCGAGGTCGAACTCATTGCCGTTAAGTCGCTCGACAGGCAAGCCGAGCATTACACGGGTCGCTATATCTATGAAGTTTATTTTCAGCACTTTACTGACGAAGGGGAAACTACGTGACGCCCTCAGGTTACATTCGATAACCTTGATATCGTTGCCTTTGGCGAGGTATTGGATATTGAAAGGGCCGGAGATATCAAGTTCCTTAGCAATCTTGCGACTGATGCGTTTGATGCGGCGCAGGGTCTCGATATAGAGTTTCTGTGCGGGGAACTGAATTGTTGCGTCACCGCTGTGTACACCGGCGAACTCGATGTGCTCGGAGATGGCGTAAACAACTATCTCGCCGTTTTCGGCCACCGCGTCCATCTCAACTTCCTTGGCGTTTTCGATGAATTGGCTGACTACGACGGGGTGCTTCTTGCTGACGTTGGCTGCGACATTGAGGAAGCGCACCAACTCTTCTTCGTTGGAGCAGACGTTCATCGCCGCGCCGCTCAGGACATAACTCGGACGGACTAAAACGGGGAAGCCCACTTCTTCGACGAAAGCGTTGACTTCTTCGAGCGTCGATAGTTCTTTCCATCGCGGTTGATCGACGCCGATGCGGTCGAGCATAGCCGAAAACTTGTGGCGGTCTTCGGCGTTGTCAATGCTTTTGGCTGTAGTGCCGAGTATGGGGATCTTGTTTTCGTCGAGGCGGACGGCGAGGTTGTTAGGTATTTGCCCGCCTGTCGAGACGATGACGCCATGCGGGTTTTCGAGTTCGAGAATGTCGAGGACGCGCTCAAGGGTCAGCTCGTCGAAATAGAGGCGATCGCACATATCATAGTCGGTGGAGACCGTTTCGGGGTTGTAATTGATCATTACCGAGCGGTAGCCTTCCTTGCGGATGGTGTTGAGCGCCTGCACGCCGCACCAGTCAAACTCGACCGACGAGCCGATGCGGTAGGCGCCAGAACCGAGCACTACTATCGAGCGGTGGTCGCCAAGATAACGGACGTCGTTTTCCAACCCGCTGTATGTCAGGTAGAGGTAGTTGGTCTGTGCGGGATATTCGGCGGCAAGAGTGTCTATTTGCTTAACTACAGGAGTGATATTCAGGCATTTACGCAGTTGGCGGATATAGTCCTGGTGATGGTCTTCCATCTTTTCTTTCCATATTGCGCGGGCTATCTGGAAATCGGAAAAGCCCTGTATCTTCGCGCGACGCAACAGCGGAGCGATAGTATCGTCGCAATGGCGAGCGTCCCAGGCTTCCAGCTCCTCCGCTGTCCGGATAATATTCTGCAACTTATACAGAAACCACTTGTCTATCTTTGTCAGTTCGTGTATGGAATCGACGGAGTATCCCGCGCGGAAGGCTTTGCTGATAATAAAGATACGGCGATCGGTAGGCTCGCGCAGGGCTTTATCGACGTCCGGTATAACGATGTCTTTGTTTTCTACGAAGCCGTGCATTCCTTGTCCGATCATACGCAGTCCTTTTTGGATAGCCTCTTCGAAGGTGCGGCCGATGGACATGACTTCCCCTACCGATTTCATGCTGCTTCCGAGTTCGCGGGCGACGCCCTGGAATTTACCCAAGTCCCAACGCGGGATTTTGCAGACCACATAGTCGAGGGCAGGTTCAAAAAAAGCTGATGTAGTCTTGGTTATTGAGTTGTTTAGCTCGAAAAGTCCGTATCCGAGGCCGAGTTTGGCCGCTATGAAGGCGAGGGGGTAACCTGTGGCTTTCGATGCGAGCGCCGACGAGCGCGACAGGCGTGCGTTGACTTCGATGACGCGATAGTCCTCGCTTTCCGGGTCGAGGGCGTATTGCACGTTGCACTCGCCGACTATCCCGATGTGGCGTATGATACGGATCGCCAATTCGCGCAGTTTATGGTACTCCGAGTTAGTCAGCGTCTGTGAAGGCGCTATGACAATGCTCTCGCCTGTATGGATGCCCAGAGGGTCGAAATTTTCCATGTTACAGACTGTGATACAGTTGTCGTAACAGTCGCGAACTACCTCATATTCAATTTCTTTCCATCCTTTAAGGCTCTTTTCGACCAGCACTTGCGGCGAGAAAGAGAACGCTTTTTCGGCCAGCACATTGAGTTCTTCTTCATTGTCGCAGAAGCCGCTTCCGAGGCCGCCGAGGGCGTAGGCTGCGCGCAGGATGACGGGATAGCCGAGCTGTTTTGCTGCGGCGCGTGCGTCGGCGATGTTCTCAACAGCCTGGCTGT
The DNA here is from genome assembly GCA_031271805.1 of Tannerella sp. GTDB lineage: Bacteria > Bacteroidota > Bacteroidia > Bacteroidales > Tannerellaceae > Tannerella. The sequence continues at coordinate 61,554 of JAISUX010000069.1, read as the reverse complement.
TAATGGTTTTCACATCAATCTCACTCAGGCGCTCGACGAACAGTTCCCTGTCTTCGGTGTCGATGATCGCCTGTACGGGCGTGCCGAGCACATGGATAGAATATTTCTCTAAGACGCCGCTTTTGTAGAGTGCGACGCCGCAGTTGAGCGCTGTTTGTCCGCCGAAAGCGAGCATGATGCCCTGCGGACGTTCTTTTTCGATGACTTTCTCAACGAAAAACGGCGTCACAGGCAGGAAATATACTTTGTCGGCAACCCCTTCGGAGGTCTGTACCGTCGCGATATTGGGGTTGATAAGAACGGTTTGTATGCCTTCCTCTTTCAAAGCTTTGAGCGCCTGCGAGCCGGAGTAGTCGAACTCGCCCGCCTCTCCGATTTTCAATGCTCCCGAACCTAAGAGCAAGACTTTATTGATATTTTTGTTCATTTAATATATTGTTGAATTATTTTTTTGCAATGTCGGATACCGTTTATGCTTCATGAAGCATTTTGGTAAAACGGTCGAAGATAAACTCTGTGTCGGTCGGGCCGCTACAGGCTTCGGGGTGGAACTGCGATGAGAAGAACGGCTTCGTGCGGTGGCGTATGCCTTCGTTGGTACCGTCGTTCATATTGATGAAGAGCGGTTCCCAATCGGCGCCGAGCGATTCGTTATCGACAGCATAACCGTGGTTTTGCGAGGTGATATAGCACTTGTTGGTGCCGACCATGCGTACCGGTTGGTTATGGCTGCGGTGGCCGTACTTGAGTTTGTAGATCGTGGCGCCTCCGGCTTTGCCGAGCAGTTGGTTGCCCATGCAGATGCCGCAAATAGGCTTCGTACCGGCGAGGGCGCGACGTATGTTTTGTACTGCGACGTCGCAGGTATCGGGGTCGCCCGGGCCGTTGCTGATAAACAGGCCATCGTAGTCAAGGCCGTTGAAATCGTAGTCCCACGGCACGCGGACGACTGTCAGGTCGCGTTTCTTCAAGCAACGGATTATGTTGTGCTTGACGCCGCAATCGACTAAGACAACCCGCTTGCGTCCCGGCGCATCGTTGTAGGTTATTATTTCCTTGCAAGAAACGCGGTCAACGAAGTTGACGGAACTATAGTCAAAAGATTGAGGGGTTGAGGGATTAAAGGATTGAATAGGGGTTGCGCCGGCCTGAATTTCTATCTTTCCCATCATAACGCCGTGTTCGCGAAGACGTTTGGTCAACGCGCGGGTATCAATGCCGAAGATTCCGGGAATATTTTCGCGCTTGAGCCAGTCGGCGAGGGTATCGACGGCGTTCCAGTGGTTACATTCAAAACTGTAGTCGCTGATTATTATTGCCTCGGCATGGATGCGTTCGCTTTCCATGAAGACCGAGATTCCGTCTGCTCCTACCGCCTGCGACGGTACGCCGTAGTTGCCTATCAACGGGTAGGTCAGAACCATTAACTGTCCGGCATACGAAGGGTCGGTGAGACTTTCGGGGTAGCCACTCATTGCTGTATTGAAGACTACTTCGCCTGTGATTGAGTGTTCTGCTCCGAAAGAAAAACCCTCGTAGCGGCTTTCGTCATCCAAAATTAATGTCGCTTTTGTCAAATTCATTTAATTATCTTGTTTTAAATATATTTCTTCTATGTAATTAATATAAGCCTGGTTGACCATCCGGGTGCCTCCGGGCGTCGGATAGTTACCGGAAAAATACCAGTCTCCGGGATGTCGTGGGCAGGCGCGGTGTAGACCTTCGAGCGTCTGATAGACGATCTCTATCTTTGCACGTATGGTCGGGCTGCTCAACATCTTGGCCATCTTCGCCGAGATATCTTCGTCGGTAAAGTTTACGTAGATGTCCTTGACGAAGTTGATGTTCGCTCCGCCGGTACGTATCAGTTGCCGTTTGGCATTGTTGTAGGTGTCGATGATGATGTCTTCGCGTTTGCGTTCGCGCAACAGCTCGATTGCGGCCTTAAAAGCGATGAACTCATTCATGCTCGACATGTCAATGCCGTAGTAGTCGGGGTAGCGTATTTGCGGCGACGACGATACGAAGATGATTTTCTTCGGGTTCAGGCGGTCGAGGATACTGATGATGCTCTGCTTGAGGGTTGTGCCGCGCACGATACTGTCGTCAATAACCACGAGGTTGTCTTCGCCCGGTATGATGCTGCCGTATGTAATGTCGTAAACGTGAGTTGCAAGGTCGTTACGGCTATTGCCTTCGGCGATGAAGGTACGCAGTTTGATGTCTTTGAGTGCGACTTTCTCCCCCCTAATCCGTTGTGAGAGGATGTTTGTGATGTCTTTTTCCGTGAGACTGTCGCCTTTCGAGAGTAATTGCGCCGTTTTGAGGCCGTCAAGATAGTTTTGCAAACCCTCCAACATGCCGTAGTAAGCAACCTCGGCGGTGTTGGGGATGAACGAGAAAACGGTATTGTCGATGTCGTAATCTATTTTTTTGAGTATCGGTTCGACGAGGTTTTCGCCGAGTTGCTTGCGCTCGCGGTAGATATCGTAGTCGCTTCCGCGCGAGAAATAGATGCGTTCAAACGAGCAAGCATGAAATTTTTCTTTCGGCAGTATCTGCGCCGTGCGTATTTTCCCTTTGCTGTTAACAAGTAGAGCCTCTCCCTGTTGCAATTCTTTGACTTCATTGATGGGCACATTCATAACGGTCTGAATGACAGGGCGTTCGGATGCCACAACCGCTATTTCATCGTCATAGTAATAGAAAGCCGTGCGTATCCCCCAGGGGTCGCGGATAGTGAATGATTCGCCGCTGCCGGTGACGCCGCAGATGACATAACCGCCGTCCCACGTCGAGGCGGCTTTTTCGATTACATTGACCAAATCTATGTTTTCTTCAATTGCCAGAGTGATGTCGAGGTCTTTCAATCCCATGTTCTCGAACTGCCGGAAGAGGCGTTCGGATTCGCGGTCAAGCCTGTGGCCGAGTTGTTCGAGAATGAAATAGGTGTCGGAATAGTTACGCGGGTGTTGTCCGGTCGAAGTTATCTCATTAAAAATTTCCCCGACGTTAGTCATATTGAAGTTACCGCAGATGGCGAGGTTGCGCGCCCGCCAGTTGCTTCGGCGCAGGAAAGGGTGTATGTATGACAGTCCCGACTTGCCGGTAGTGCTGTATCGCAGGTGCCCCATGTAGAGTGATCCGGCGAACGGCAGTTCGTTCTCGGCGTAGGCGGGGTCTTTCAGTTTGTCGCATGGGATGTCTTTGAACTGTTTGTAAACACTGTCGAAGATTTCGGTAATCGCGCCCGTCCCGACAGCCCGTTCGCGGAACATATATTCCTCGCCCGCTTTGGCCGCAATCTTGACGCACACCAAACCGGCACCTTCCTGTCCGCGATTGTGCTGCTTTTCCATCAAAAGATAGAGTTTGTTTAGAGCATACATCCACGAGCCGTATTTAGTCTGATAATAATCAAGCGGTTTAAGCAACCGTATCATCGCCACCCCACATTCATGCTTCAATTCTTCCATTCAATATACTTTAATCGTTCAAAAAAAAAACGAACATCCTTTAGAATAATGCCCGTTTTTTTTGATTTCATCTTGCCGTTTTTCATTTCAAGATTGTGTACTTGCCGATAATAGGCAATTCCTTCTTTTCACCTTTGGCCGCATTGATTATCCCGATGATAGCAAAAACCGCTATACCGATATAAAGCACTGTGCTGAATAGCGCTCCCAATCCAAAGGATACTCTGTACAGTACCATCACTAATACCCACACGATGATGGATACGATAAACAGGATGATACCCTGGTTTGTGTGAAACTTCGCGAAAGGTGAATCCTTCGCAGCTAACAATGGTATCAGGAATAAAATTCCCAAATACGCAAGAATGGCGAACACTTTGTTGTCCTGCACATCCTTCTGATCGACGGTAGCATTTTCTTCTGCCATAATGTTGAATTTTTTAAGTTAATAATTTTATAATAAGCGTTTTTTCTCTATGAAACGCCACGCAAAGATAAAAGTTATTTTTTAAAAACAAAAAAAATGCGAGGTTTTTTTTATCTTTGTGCCCATATTTTTTATTAACAGGTACAAAAATGATTGCTAATAAACACGTAGAAGACTTGTTTTTCAGGCGTCGAAGGCTTCAAAAAGCCATTGCCGAATCGGACGTTGACGGCATTTTGTTGACTACCGATGTGAATGTGTATTATATGACGGGCATAGTTTTTAACGGCTATTACTATCTTCCGGCTGAGGGTGAGCCTGTTTTGTTCGTCAAACGTCCCGACGGCCTGTCGGGCGACCGCTTGTTTTCGATTCGCAAAATCGAGCAAATTCCGGAGTTGCTCTTATCGACAGGTCAGCCTTTGCCGGAGAAAATTTTGCTCGAAACGGATGTTATATCCTATAATGAGTGTATGCGTTTGCGTGAAGCGTTCGGATTCAAGGTTATCGAAAACGCTTCGACGCTGATGCGGCGGATTAGGATGGTCAAGTCGCCGTGGGAGATTTCGCGACTGCGTATCTCGGCGGAAAAACATGCGGAGACCTATTCAAGCATTCGCAGCTGCTATCGTCCGGAGATGACGGACCTGATGTTTCAGGCCGAGATTGAACGGTTGATGCGTCTCAACGGTTCCATAGGACTGTTCCGGGTATTCGGCTCTAACATGAGTATTTTCATGGGCAGCATACTTACCGGCGACAACGCACAGATGCCTTCACCCTACGATTTCGCTCTCGGTGGCGCCGGACAGACGGATATTTGTCCTATCGGCGCTAACGGCACAACGATTCGTGACGGGATGGCCGTAATGGTCGATATGGTGGGCAACTATACCGAGTACATGACCGACATGACGCGCGTGTTTTCGCTTGGCAAGATACCCGAATTAGCCCTTCGCGCTCACCGGGTCTCTATAGAAATCAACGAAGTTGTCGAAATGACCGCCCAGCCCGGCGTTCGCTGTGACGACCTCTATAACCTCGCTTTTTCTATGGCCAAGAAGGCCGGTTTGACAGAATATTTCATGGGAACTCGCCGACAGGCGCGATTCGTAGGCCACGGCATAGGCCTCGAAATCAATGAGCCGCCTGTCCTGACGCCCCGTTCGACGGAGATTCTTGAGCCTGGCATCGCTTTCGCCCTCGAACCGAAGTTCGTTATCCCTCATGTTGGCGCCGTAGGGATAGAAAATAGCTTCCTCGTTACCGAAAATGCCGTCGAGAAACTTACCCGTTTCCCGGAGGAAATCATACCTTTGGATTGAATTTTGAAAAAAATCTTCGTTTTTTTCGGCTGTTTCGAAAATTTTATTTATATTTGTGGCATAAGAATTGATAGTATATGTTGAAAAAAAGTTTAGTATCAATAGACCAGTGCACGAAAGAAGACATCCTGCGTATTATCGGTAACGCAGAGAAGTTTGAGGCTAATCCTAACCAGAAGTTGCTCGACGGCAAAGTCGTGGCGACGCTCTTTTTCGAGCCTTCGACGCGCACGCGGTTGAGTTTCGAGACTGCCATAAACCGCCTCGGCGGGTGTGTCATCGGCTTCTCCGATGCCGCGACAACGAGTTCGTCGAAAGGCGAGACCCTCAAGGACACAATCCTGATGGTAAGCAATTATGCCGATGTGATTATCATGCGTCACCATCTCGAAGGTGCGGCGCGATACGCATCGGAAGTGACCGATATTCCGATAATTAATGCCGGGGATGGGGCTAACCAACACCCTTCGCAGACGCTGCTCGACCTCTACTCAATCCGTAAGACGCAAGGACGCCTCGACGGGCTGACAGTCACGATGGTCGGCGACCTTAAGTATGGGCGCACTGTTCATTCGCTTATCGTCGGTATGTCGCATTTCGACCCGACTTTCCATTTCATCGCTCCCGAAGAGCTGAAGATGCCGGACGAGCAGAAACGCTTCTGCCGCCTGCACGACATCAGGTTTGAAGAACATACCACGTTCACCGAAGATATTATCAATGAGACGGATATTCTCTATATGACGCGGGTGCAACGCGAACGATTTACCGATCTCGTTGAGTATGAGCGCGTTAAAAATGTGTATATCCTGCGCAACAGGATGTTGGATAACTCGCGCGACAACCTACGTATCTTGCACCCTCTGCCCCGCGTCAACGAGATCGCCTACGATGTTGACGATAATCCCAAAGCATACTATTTCCAACAAGCTCGAAACGGCTTGTTCACTCGCGAAGCGATTATTTGCGACGTGCTCGGAATCAATTAATTAATTACGAATACCAGCGATATATAATGAAGAAAATGGAGTTACAGGTCGCCGCCCTCGAAAACGGCACGGTAATCGACCACATCCCGCCCGAACAATTGTTCAAAGTGGCGCAGTTGATAGGCCTCAACAGGATGGACAACCTCATCACTTTTGGTAATAACCTGAAAAGCAAGAAGATGGGGCGTAAGGGAATGATTAAAATCGCCGATAAGTTCTTTGTCGAAGACGAGATCAACCGCCTTGCACTTGTCGCGCCTAACGTTGTGCTGAGCATCATACGCGACTATGAGGTGGTCGAAAAAAAGTATGTCAGCCTGCCTGAAGAGCTTGTCGATATCGTCAAGTGTAACAACCCGAAGTGCGTCACTAACAACGAGCCGATGAGTTCGCGTTTCAATGTGATAGACAAAGAACGGGGCACCATCAAATGTCGCTACTGCGAGCGTAAAATCAATAAGGAAGATATCATAATAAAATAGGAATGAAGACAGATTTCAAACCGGGGACAATGATTTACCCCTTGCCGGCGGCAATGATTAGTTGCGGAGCGACGGAAGATGAGTATAATATATTGACAATAAGTTGGTTGGGCACGATATGTTCGAATCCGCCGATGTGTTACATTTCGGTGCGTCCCGAACGCCATTCGTATCCGATTATCAAGCGTAACATGGAATACGTCATAAACCTTACGACCCGCGAGATGGCGAGAGCGACGGATTGGTGCGGCGTAGTGTCGGGTAAGGATCACAACAAGTTCGCTGAGATGAAACTGACGCTCGGTAAATCGACAGTAGTTCGTGCGCCGCTCATCGAGGAATCGCCGCTAAGCATCGAATGTCGTGTGAAAGAAATCTATGCGCTCGGCTCGCATGACATGTTCATTTCCGATGTTGTCAACATACGCGCCGACGAGCGGTATATCAACCCTAAGACCGGCGCTTTCGAGCTTGAGAAGGCGGACTTGCTTTCATACGTTCATGGGCATTATTACGGGCTTGGGGAGCCTATGGGGCATTTTGGCTGGTCGGTAAGGAAGAAGAAATAGAACCTATTTTAACGGGATTAAGTAGGTTAATTTAGTTGTGATTACCTGGACTGAGGCTTTCGAGAAGTAGTCTTTCACTTTGGTGCTGTAAATATCGCCGAAGTAATAGGCATACCGTCCTTCGATGAGGAAAAAGCCTATGCCGGTGCGTATTTCTATGCCTCCACCGCCGCTGAGACCCCACTCAAACTTGTTTTCGAGCGGCATGTTGTGTTGCTCGTTGACTTTGCCGGGAGTAGCGCCGTTGAGATTCTCCGATGTTGATTCGCCTAAGAAATAGCCTATCTGCGGCCCTGCATTGATGAAGCCTTTGACGCTTTTTCCGCCGAACTGTACGCGAGTGTAAAATGGCATCTGGAAATAATTCAGACGTCGCGAATAATGAAGTTCCGGGTTATCATCATATTTCTCGTTCCACCCTTCCCCGGCGTAGTTGAGTTCGAGTTGCAGGCCGACATATTCACCCATAGTCATGCGTCCGGTGACGCCGAAGGTAACCCCTTGCAGCGTACTTTGCGCGACTTTCGGGTTGAACGTGACCGACGAAAAAGTCGCTCCGCCCGATGCGCCGACGGCAAACTCATAAGGCGTAGTCACAATAATCTGCGCTTCGGCATATTCCCATAAGACCGAAACAGCCAAAATCTCTAACAGCCAAAATATCGTTCTCGGTTTCATTTGAAGTCGGAGCGTGTTATAGTGAAATCTTTGTTATAATGGATAATATAAATGTTTGTATTGATGAATCCGCCCCAGTTATTAACTCGTTCGAAGTTGAAACCGGTTTGCAGGCTGTTGTATTTTATTCCTGCGAGGTTGTTTTCGAAGTCGGCTCCTATCTGCTGTATTGCCGAGAAGAAAAACATACCTGTATCGAAGCCCAGCATAGCATATTTCGGATAAGTTGACATCGAAGGGCTTTTGCTGTACCAATTCTTGTAGGTATTATAGAAATCTTTCACCGCTGGCGACATATTGTCGGCATAGAAAAGGCTGTAGATATATGTGTCGAGCGCATGAAAGTCGTCGAGGCAATCCTCATAATATGTTTGCCAAAGCGGGTAGCCGAACAAAGTGATTTTATATTCCGGTTTAGTGATAGTGATGGAACGAAACACCGCTTTCGTTTTCTTCAATGCTTCCAAGGACGATGAGACGAGAACGATTACCGACGGTTTTTCGGTCGAAAGCGATGAAATAATTTTCTTTTCGAAATCGTCATCAACATAAACCGTGTTCTTGAACGAGATGTTGCGTTCTTTCAGTTCCTGTTTGAAAGTTTTTATGAACTCTTCCTGGTTGTCTTTTTCTTCTTTTGTGTCGAGAAAGACTATGTTATAGCCCGAAAAGAGGTTGGCGCCGGCATACGCAGCGTTGGCGTAGAGGTATGGTTGCGGGGTATTTATCTGGAAAACAAAAGAATTGTCGAGCACTTCGTCGTTCTTTGAAGTGAAAGGAATCACATATTTGACTTTTTTCTTTTTGGCGAAATCGGCAATAAGTTTTATCTGTTCGTTAGTGACGCCTCCAATTATAAGATTCACATTTTCAAGTATATCCTCTTTGCTTGACAGGATTTTTTGCAATTGATTCTTGTCGTCGCCGATGTCATAGACGAACAATTCCGACGAGTATCCCATCTTGCGCAGGCTATCTACAGCGAGCAGGATTCCCTCGTAATATTCGGTCAGTCGTTTGGATGCGGCCGTAGTTTTGGGCGCATTAGGGTCGTATGGCAGCAGCAAGGCGACCTTCGCATCGTGCATAGGCATGGTTTCTTTTTTCACGTTGAGCATCGCGTTTACTTCGACCGAATCGGGCGCTTTTTCTTTGGGTATGTCCTGTTCATCGATTCTCAACGGGATACGCAAAGTCATCCCTTTGCGCAGTCCGCCGGCGAGTTCGGGGTTGAGCTTGAGAAGTTCTTTCTCCGAAGTCTTGAATGTACGGCAAATATTGAACATCGTTTCGCCTGTAGGAACGGTATAATAAATCTCCTTATCGCCCCTCGGTTTTTCGACTATTTCGGTCGTTTTTTCCGGTTTGACATTTAATGGTATGCGGATTGTTTTTCCTATCATGAACGTTTTGTACGTCAGGCCGGGATTGGCGTCCATGATGCTTTGGGCGCTCACGCCGTACTTGTTGGATACGCCGTACAGCGTTTCGCGTGTTACTATTGTATGATAAATGTAATCGCCTTTCGGAGCATCGACGTCGGATTGCACGCTTTTCTGCGGTATCCGAAGCCTTTGACCTTCCCTTATCCCGTCTTCGCTCCCGATGTTAAGGCGGAAAACTTCCTCGGCGCTAACGTTATACATTTTTGCAATCGAGAAAACGGTTTGCCCCCTTTCGACAGTGTGATAAAATACACTTTCTTCCTGTGCAAATATGTTTATCACCGCCGAACATGATACCCATAGCAACGCTAAAATAAAAATCCTTCTCATAAAATTATCTCTTTCTACGTTATAATGTCTGCGCAAAGTTACGATTTAAGATTGGAAAAACGAAAAAAAGTCAATTTTTTTTTAACAAAGAGGGATATATTTGTTGTTTTTCGATATATTTTGTACCTTTGGAGGCTAATTTTGGCTCAAAAACATGGATGAAATAAGAAAAATAGTCTGGCTTATAGCCTTTTTTACAGGCGCATTTACGCTTTTCGCCCAAGAATACGAAGTAACGGGCGGTAAGGGTACGCCCCTTTTGGCTGTTGATAATACAAATTATCGGATCAAGGTTTATTTGGTTTATGGGATGGAAAACGTAAAAATAAGCTGTGCGTCCTCATCAGCGTGGTATCGTTATAAAAACAAAGTCGATGAATTGAACCCCGAAAAAGTCAATTCGATACAGACAGGAACGACGTCTTACATCACCGAAATCGAGGATGGATACGGATATTATGTTGATGAGAACGGGGCGATGCGTCATTATGTGTGGATAATCGACTATAGCAAATACGAGCCGGAACTTCGGAGTATAGCCATTGACCCCAACGTCGATCCATGTATTGCGGTGCGTTTCACCGGCGATGCGGATATTAAGGATATGAATTATTATACTCCGGGCGGTGCATTGATGAGTGTCCGTCGCGAGTTTACGGTTAATTATCAGACGCTTAAATGGGATGATGAATTGAAACAGTTTTCGCCTGAGACTTATTCGGAGACATTCGAGGGCGACCCGTTCATGAAGTCGTTTACTTCGCCGCCTTTGGTTGACACGGAGATAACGCTTACCGGAGATGCTTTCGCCCGTCATTTCGGCGTCGAAAAATCGGCGTCGATAGCTCTTTACGAGGCTAAGGCCTTGGAGGTTTATGCCGATACTTTGATCGTTTCGACGGGTGGCGGCAATGCCGATGGTTCGGAGAGCGAGATGTCGGCACCGGTAGATGTGACTTTCAGGGCTTATGCCAATATCCCCGTCGCCTCTCGCTTCCAATGGACCGTTTATAACGACGAAGAGCCTGATAATCCGTTAATTCTGTCTTCGACAGAAAATCTGGATTATACATTTGCAAGACAGGGAGTATATACGGCGAAACTTGAAGTCAGCGACCGGACTGGTACATGCGCTAACAATGATTATTCTTTTGTGATAAACATTACGGAAACTGTTATGGAGATTCCGAACGCTTTTTCGCCCGGCACTACTCCTGGAATTAACGACATTTTCAGGGTCAAATACAAGTCGGTAGTTAAGTTTCAAGGCCGGATCTACAACCGCTGGGGCAACGAGTTGTTCTACTGGACAGACCCTTCGCAAGGATGGGATGGGATGTACAGAGGCAAGTATGTTGCAGCCGGAGCGTATTATTATATGATAGAATATACCGGTACCGACGGGAAAAAGCGTGTCAAGACAGGTGATGTCAACGTTTTCCGCGGCAAAAATATAAAAACGGAGGAAGAGGTTATCAATCCTTAAACATTCAAAATTATAGAAATGAAAATTAGACAAGTGACAGCAATTTTTTTCTCGGTCTGTGTCGGGTGCATGACCGTTTATTTGCTTTTGAGTTATCGCAATTCGGCATCGGTAGAGACCGAAACGCCGGTAGTTGCGTCGTTCACAACTTCGCCGGAAGTGCCGATGTCGGTATCGTTTTGCGGCGCGAAAATCGACCTCTTGCGCTATAACGCATACGAAGGGATGGACCGCGAATTGAGCGTTTTCACATATTATCATTCATCGACGATGTTGCTAATAAAACGGGCTAACCGCTATTTCCCGATTATAGAGCCGATACTTAAAGCCAATGGTATCCCAGATGATTTCAAGTATCTTTCCGTTATCGAAAGCAATCTCGACCCCTCGGCGGTCTCGACGGCTCGCGCCGTAGGTCTATGGCAGTTTATGGAGGGCACCGCTAAACAGTATGGCTTGAAGGTTAATACTACCGTCGATGAGCGGCGTAACCCCGTCAAATCTACCGAAGCGGCATGTAAATATCTGAAAGAGGCCTATGCGAAGTTCGGCGACTGGCTTACTGTGGCTTCATCGTATAATGCGGGAATGGAACGAATATCTAAACAGATTGAAAAACAGGGTGTTAAGTCGGCATTGAATCTTTATCTTGTGGATGAAACCCTGCGTTATCCCTACCGCATATTCGCGATAAAACAGATTTTTGAAGATCCATACAAATACGGATTTATACTTCATCCCGAAAATCTATATCATCCTCTTGAATATAAGGAAATTAGCGTCAGTAGTGATATTCCCGATCTTGCAGCTTTCGCTCGCGACAACGGCATCACCTATTACGACCTGAAGTTTTTTAATCCGTGGTTGCGGGATACGAAACTTGTCACGGGAGGCGCGAGTTACACTATGCTGATTCCTAAAAGCGATAAACTATATTACAAATCATCAAATCGTTACGTGCATGACAAACGTTGGGTTGTTCGATAGCGGAAGCATCAATATTCTTGGCGCCCGTGTACATAATTTAAAAAATATTGACGTCGAGTTGCCGCGAAACAAGTTATCGGTTATCACAGGCATGAGCGGTAGCGGGAAGTCGTCGCTGGCCTTCGACACTATTTTTGCCGAGGGGCAGCGTCGCTATATCGAGACATTTTCGGCTTACGCACGGAATTTCCTCGGTAATGTCGAGCGGCCGGATGTCGATATGATAACCGGCTTAAGTCCGGTAATATCCATTGAGCAAAAGACTACTAACAATAATCCCCGTTCTACGGTAGGTACAACAACTGAAGTCTATGATTTTCTGCGACTTCTGTATGCTCGTGCGGGCGAAGCATACTCGTATCTGAGCGGCGAGAAGATGGTCAAATACACCGAGGAACAGATTCTCGAACTCATTATAAGGGACTATAAAGGGCGCAAAACATATATCCTTGCGCCTGCCGTGCGCAACCGCAAGGGGCATTATCGTGAACTATTCGAGCAGATACGCAAGAAAGGCTACCTTAATGTACGTGTTGACGGCGAGCTGCAGGAGGTAAGGCATGGGATGAAACTCGACCGCTACAAAGTGCATAGTATAGAGGTGGTGATCGACAAAATGGTAGTATCACCGAACGACGAGAAGCGGCTGAAAGACAGTGTGCGCATTGCGATGAAGCAGGGCGACGGCCTCGTGTTGCTGCTTGATGCCGAGAGCAACGAGGTGCGCTATTACAGCCGCCGCCTGATGTGCCCCGTGACCGGATTGTCGTATAATGAGCCTGCGCCCCACAATTTTTCGTTTAACTCGCCCTTCGGGGCCTGCCAGCGTTGCAAGGGTATAGGGACGGTAAATATCCTCGATATGGAGAAGATTGTGCCCGACCCGTCATTGAGCATATACAACGGTGGCATCCTCGCACTCGGAAAATACAAAGATTCGATGATTTTCCGCCAGATCGACGCTATATGCCGCAAGTACGGCGAGACCATAAAGACGCCGATAAAGGACTTACCCGAAGATGCGATAGACGAGATAATGAACGGCACGGATGAGCGGCTGAAAATCAATTTCGAGACATTCGGCGGGTCGGAATATTTCCTTTCGTATGAAGGCGTTGCCAAGTACATAATGATGATGAAGGATGATGAGGCTACCGCTACGGCTCAGAAGTGGGCGGGGCAGTTTATCACTACCGCCCCCTGTCCCGAATGTGGTGGCTATCGTCTCAACAAAGAGGCGCTGCACTACCGTATAGGCGGGTTGAATATAGCGCAACTGTCGGAAATGGACATCTCGGAATTATACGAATGGATGTTGACGGTAGAAGAAAAAATGTCGGATCAGCAACGTGCGATTGCCGCCGAGATATTAAAGGAACTGCGTTCGCGCCTGAAATTCTTGCTCAATGTAGGGCTTGACTACCTGTCGCTCAACCGCTCGTCGGGTTCGCTGTCGGGCGGCGAGAGCCAGAGGATACGCCTCGCTACACAAATCGGCAGCCAGCTTGTCAACGTGCTTTATATCCTCGACGAGCCGAGTATAGGACTGCATCAACGTGATAATGTGCGATTGATAAATTCGCTTAAGGAGTTGCGCGACGAAGGCAATTCCATAATTGTCGTCGAGCACGACAAGGACACGATGTTGAGCGCCGACTATGTCGTTGATATGGGGCCTAAGGCCGGCAGGCTCGGCGGCGAAGTGATGTTCGCCGGTACGCCGGACGAGATGGTTAAGACGCGAACCCTCACATCGGAATATCTCAACGGCTTGAGAAATATCGAAACGCCTGCCGTGAGGCGCAAAGGTAACGGACTGTTCCTTAGGCTATTAGGAGCCACGGGTAATAACCTCAAAGATGTCGATGTGGCTTTCCCGCTCGGTACCCTTATTTGCGTCACGGGCGTCTCCGGAAGCGGCAAATCATCCTTGATACGCAGCACTTTGCAACCCATACTGAGCCAGCATTTTTATCGTTCATTAGAATCGCCTCTGCCATATAAGGCTATCGAAGGCACTGGAAATATCGACAAGATAGTCAATGTTGACCAGTCGCCGATAGGCCGCTCTCCGCGCAGCAATCCGGCGACTTATACGGGCGTCTTTTCGGATATCCGCAACCTTTTCGTCGAATTGCCCGAATCGAAGATACGTGGTTATAAGCCGGGACGCTTCTCGTTCAATGTTGCCGCCGGACGGTGTGAGACATGTAAGGGCAACGGCTACCGCACTATTGAGATGAATTTTCTGCCTGATGTTTATGTCCCCTGCGAAGACTGCCACGGCAAACGTTATAACCGCGAGACGCTGGAAGTGCGTTTTCGAGGCAAATCCATCGCAGACGTGCTTGATATGACTATTAACATGGCTGTCGAGTTCTTCGAAAATGTCCCCTCGATACTTGCTAAAATCAAGGTTTTGCAGGATGTCGGCCTCGGCTATATTAAGCTCGGACAACCCTCTACAACTCTTTCGGGAGGCGAGAGCCAGCGTGTCAAACTTGCAACCGAACTTGCCAAGCGAGATACCGGCAAGACGCTGTATATTCTCGACGAACCGACTACCGGACTGCATTTCGAAGATATCAGGGTGCTGCTCGGCGTCCTCAATAAGTTAGTCGATAAGGGTAACACCATCATCATCATTGAGCATAACCTTGATATCATCAAGTCGGCCGATTACATCATCGACATGGGACCCGAAGGCGGCCGTAACGGCGGCAATATCCTTTTCGCAGGCACACCGGAAGATTTTGTCGTATCCAAGACGAATAGTTATACCGCCCCCTTCCTTCGCAAAGAATTGAATATAAAACAAATAGATAAATAAATATATGAAGAATCCGATTCAAATGATCAAGCAATGTGTGGCTAACGACGAGCCATATTTCCTGCTTCGCGGCAAGGATATTTGCGCCCTACCGGCAATCGAAAAGTATTATGAAGAAGTTCGCGGCAAGGTCAAAGACCCTTATTTCATCGAAGAAATAGAAGAAATAATGAAGGATTTCCGCGCCTTCCTCGAAGAACAGGAAACTCATATCCCCGATTGACGCCTTGATGGAAGAAGATGTTTATAAAACGATAACCTGCCTGACGAAAGGTTCATACACCGAGAAACGGAGCCGTTTCCTGTCGTTTGCGATGCCTGTGCGCACCGCCGATGAAGCCTTGGAGCGAGTTCGCGACTATCGCAAAGAATACTATGACGCTCGTCATGTCTGTTGGGCTTATATGCTTGGCGCCGACCGCAATACCTTTCGCTCGAATGATGACGGCGAACCGTCTTCGACAGCCGGAAAGCCCATCCTCGGTCAAATAAATTCCAACGAACTGACGGATATACTGATAATTGTGGTACGCTATTTCGGCGGTATAGAGCTGGGTACCGGCGGTTTAACCATCGCCTACCGCATGGCCGCTGCCGAGGCTATAGCCGCCGCTGCCGCTAACGGGCAAATCGAATTTCGTACCGTAGATACCGGCTTTACAATAACATTTGAATACCCTTACCTCAACGCAGTGATGCGAATTATCAAGGAAGAACAGCCTCAAATCCTGTCCCAAAAGTTCGAAATGACGTGCGAAATGAGCCTGCGAATCCGTAAAAGCCTCTACGAGCGTTTGAAATCGCGTTTTCTAAAGGTCGAAACGCTCTCCGTTGAAAAACTTTTTTCCGAATAACATCAATATTCGGAAAATTATTCATATCTTTGTTCCTTATTAAATTATAAATTATGGGATTAATAAAGGAATGTAAGGAATTTGCCATGCGCGGGAATGTTATCGACATGGCTGTAGGCGTTGTGATTGGCGGCGCTTTTGGGAAGATTGTATCGTCGTTTGTTGCGGACGTGATTATGCCTGTCATTAGCATACTTACGGGCGGCATTGATTTTACCGCCTGGAAAATAGTTCTTAAACAGGCGATTACCGATGGCGGCAACGTCGTAAGTCCCGAAGTAGCGATTAATTACGGCACTTTCATTCAAGTGATTCTGGATTTCATCATCATTGTGTTTGTGATTTTCTTTTTTGTCAAGGGCGTCAACAAGCTCAAGAGGAAAGAGGAGGCTGCTCCTGCAGCGCCTGCCGAACCGTCGGAAGAAGTGCTGCTGTTGAGGGAAATCCGCGATTCACTTAAAAAATAGGACGAACGTGATATTGATTACTAATGACGACGGTGTCGGGGCGCTTGGCATCGACGCGATAACACGCACATTACGCGGACTGGACAACATTGTGGTGTTTGCCCCCGACGGCGCACGCTCGGGAATGGCTTGCGCTATTACTTCTGAGCGGCCGTTGACGTATCGGTTGTTGCACAAGGAAAAAGGCTTGACAATTTATAGTTGTACCGGCACTCCGGTCGATTGCGTCAAACTTGCGATGAACGAAGTTATTCTTGAAAAGCCTTCCCTGCTCGTGTCGGGCATAAATCACGGCGGCAACCATGCCCTGTCGATTCATTACTCCGGCACTATGGGAGCGGCTATGGAAGGTTGTGTCTTCGATATTCCGTCGATGGGCGTATCGTTGCTTGATTATAGGGAGGGCGACAGTTTCGAGGAGGCCTGCCGGATAGCGCGTATCGTAGCTCTGCAAACGCTCTCTAAAGGGCTTCCTCATGGCGCTTATCTCAACCTTAATATACCTAACATCCCTAAAGTCAAGGGAATAGCTATCGGACGGCAGACCGACGGCAAATGGGTGCACGAGTTCGATAAGGACGAGGATGTGAACGGCGAACCGATGTTTTGGATATCAGGATATTACCAGTCCGCAGGTCCGGATTATCCGGATAATGACGTTGCGCTGCTTGACAACGGATACGCATCGTTAGTGCCCTGCAAGATTGATGTGACCGATTATGCGCTTCTTAATGAGCTAAAAAACTGGGAGTTATGAGATATTATCTCGTGGCAGGCGAAGCGTCGGGCGACCTTCATGCGTCGAATCTCATGAAAGAGTTGAAAACGCAAGACCCGACAGCGGATTTTCGTTTCTTTGGCGGCGACTTGATGCAGGCTGTCGGCGGGACGCTCGTTAAGCATTACCGAGAGATGGCTTTTATGGGAGTGATTCCGGTACTGCTTCACGCGCGTACAATAATTAATAATATGCAACTGTGCCGCGAAGATATCCGTGCTTTTCGGCCTGACCTTGTGATTCTGATAGACTATCCCGGCTTCAACCTCAAAATCGCCGAGTTCGTCAAAACACGACTGCAAATACCTGTCTATTATTACATTTCGCCTAAAATATGGGCATGGAAAAAATACCGGATAAAGGCGTTTCGTCGTTATGTTGACCGGATGTTCTGTATTCTGCCTTTTGAAGTCGATTTCTATAATTCTTTGAATTATTCCGTTGATTATGTGGGCAATCCGTCCGTTGATTCGATGGCGGCGTATTGTGAGAGTAAACATTTATCTCCCGAAACGGTTATGTCAGGTAATTCAAAGCCTGTTCTCGCCGTTCTTGCCGGAAGCCGTAAGGCCGAGATAGCGCAAAACCTCCCTCTGATGCTGGAAGTTGCCGCCTGTTTCCCGCACTACTCAACCATTATCGCCGGAGCGCCGGGATTAACTCCGGAAGATTATAAGAAATATTCTGCTCATTATCCTGATGCAACCATCGTTTTCGACCAAACATACAATATCCTTGACCACGCCGAAGCAGCCTTGGTAACATCGGGTACAGCAACTCTTGAGACGGCTCTTTTCCGCGTCCCGCAAGTTGTCTGTTATCATGTTGCGGGCGGCTGGTTGGTGAATTTCGTCTTCAAGCGCTTTTTCCATGTCCCTTATATCTCACTCGTCAACCTTATCGCTGGTCGCGAAGTAGTCAAGGAACTTTTTGGCGCCAAATTCGCTAAAAATGAGGTGTTTAATGAGCTGCGTAATATTGTTGCGGACGACGCATATAGAGGCAAAATGTTAGCCGGTTACGACGAAATAATTGCAAAATTAGGTAAGCCCGGAGCGTCACGTCGAACTGCCGAATTGATAATAAAATATATGGAAAAATAAAGTTGTCTCATCAAGATTCGAACTTGAACAAACAGAACCAAAACCTGTTGTGCTACCATTACACCATGAGACAATCTGTTAGAAAAACGCCGCAAAATTACGGCATATTTCCCATAATTGCAAATTTTTTTTGAAAAACTATTTAGCTATGATTAAAAAAAAGTTTTTCTTACCTTTCTGGACAAGCAGGTATTTGCCGTTCAAAAGTGAGGATTCGTTGATCTCGGCATCGTATTGCGTGAACTTTTCCTTGTTGATGCTGACTCCTCCTGCCTGTACCATCTTGCGCATCTCGCCTTTGGAGGGGAAGATTGGGGTCTTAGCCGTGAACAGTTCGGCCGCGTTCAGGCCTGCCGTTATTTCGTTGCGGTCAACTTCATAATGGGGTACGCCCTCGAAAACCGACAGGAACGTCTCCTCGTCGATTTTACGCAAGGTATCGGTGGCGGCATTGCCGAAAATGATGTTTGACGCCTCTACTGCCGTGTTGTAATCTTCCTCGGAGTGTACCATCGTAGTAACCTCCTTTGCGAGGCGTTTCTGCAGCGGGCGGAGGTGCGGCGCCGCTTCCTGTTCAAGCTCGAGGGCGGCGATTTCTTCCTGACTTAGGGCTGTGAATATCTTGATGTATTTCGCGGCGTCGGCGTCGCTGACGTTGAGCCAGAACTGATAGAACTTGTAAGGCGTCGTGTAACGGCGGTCGAGCCAGACGTTACCCGATTCGGTCTTGCCGAACTTCCCGCCGTCGGCCTTAGTTATCAGCGGGCATGTCAAAGCGAAAGCCTCGGCTTCGGCGCCTTCGGTGCGGCGAATCAACTCCGTCCCGGTAGTGATATTACCCCATTGGTCGGAACCGCCCATTTGCAGCCGGCAACCCTCTTTACGGTAAAGATACAGGAAATCGTAGCCCTGAAGCAGCTGGTATGAAAATTCGGTGAACGACATGCCGACGCTCGAATCGCTTGCCAAGCGTTTCTTGACCGAATCTTTGGCCATCATATAGTTTACCGTGATATGTTTGCCGATGTCGCGGATAAAGTTCAGGAAGGAGTAATCTTTCATCCAATCGTAGTTGTTTACGAGTATTGCGGCATTAGGTGCGTCGGATGTGAAATCGAGGAATTTGGCGAGTTGTTTGCGTATTGATTCCTGATTATGTCGCAAAGTGGTCTCGTCGAGCAGGTTACGCTCGGTTGATTTCATCGACGGGTCGCCGATCATACCTGTGGCGCCTCCGATAAGCGCTATCGGGCGATGACCTGCACGCTGAAAATGCTTCAGCATCATTACGCCTACTAAATGCCCGATGTGCAGCGAATCGGCCGTAGGGTCTATACCAACGTATGCCGATGTCATGCCCTTGAGCAAAAATTCTTCCGTCCCGGGCATCATATCCTGTATCATGCCCCTCCATTTGAGTTCTTCTACAAAATTCATGTCGTATAATTTGAAAAATCGGTCGCAAAGGTACGGATTTTAATTGAAAACAGGAAGTTTTTGCTTCTTTTTTCTTATCTTTTCTTTGCAGCCTGTTTATTGAAACCTAAAGAAGATGCGTATTTCTAATCTTAACATATTGGAACTGCTCAAGAAGGGCGATGAACGCGCATACAGAAAGCTGTATGACCGGCACTATTCGTTGCTCTGCAACATCGCATACAGTTTTGTGAAGGACGATTATGTCGCCGAAAACATTGTCAGCGACCTGATGTTTCATATTTATGAGATACGCGCCGAGTTGAATATCACCGGTTCGCTACGGTCATACCTCGTTAAGGCGGTAAGGAACAGATGTTTGAACTATCTTGAGTCGAATAAAAACAGGAAAGAAATACGATTTTCGGAACTTGAGGACGCCGATGATTGGCTGTTTGCCGAACCGGATCCGGAAGAACCGCTCGGCTTGCTGCTCGAAAAAGAGCTTGAATTAGAGATAGAGCCGGCCATAGGGCGTCTGCCTGAAGAATGTCGGAAAGTGTTTCGTATGAGCCGTTTTGAGCAAAAAACTTATCAGGAGATAGCCACAGAGTTGAATATATCCGTCAATACAGTCAAATACCATATCAAGAACGCCCTCGCTATCCTCCGCGAGGATTTTAAGGATTATTTATAAAATCCGACTACCCTATATGCCATCGCTGCCTGTCATAGCAGTATGATGAACGAAAAAGACGCATACAGAGAAATCTGGTTTTCGGCGCTCGCGGCGCGCAGACGGTTCTATAACACCGACGAGGCTTTCAAGCGATTCCTGCAACGCAAGAACGCCGGACGCACACGCCGGCTTTACCTGAATTTGGCGAAGATTGCGGCGGTTGTAGCTTTGCTCGCCGTCGTAGGTTATGGCTCTTACCGCCGTGGCGGGCAGGTGATAAGCGACAAATTTTCCGACATCACGCTCGAAGCCCCTGTAGGCTCAAAAATCAAAACCGCATTGCCCGACGGCACGCTCGTATGGCTCAATTCCGGCACCAAACTCGTTTATTCTCAAGGCTTTGGCGTGAGCGACAGGAATATGGCGCTCGAAGGTGAAGGATATTTTGAAGTCGCTGCAAACCAAAAACTGCCTTTCAGTATCAACACAAAAGAGATGTCGGTCACGGTAACAGGCACGAAGTTTAACTTCCGCAATTACAATGACGATGTGGAGGCTGTCATCAACCTTATGGAAGGCAGGGTGTTAGTAAACAACAACATGAAATTCAACGAAAAAGTGAATATCGCGCGGAATGACAAAGTGCACATCAACAAAACGAGCGGCGAGATGCGGGTTATACACGCCAATAACGTCAATGTCTCTGACTGGACGCTTGGTTACCTGAGTTTCGACGAAGAACTGCTACCTGACATCGTAAGGAAACTTGAACGCAGCTACGAAGTAACCATCAAACTGGCGGATGACCCGCAACTCCTGCAGATGCGCTTCTACGGCAGTTTCAACCCTAAAAAACAGTCTGTTACTGCAGTGCTCGACTATCTTCAGAGTACCGGCAGGATCAGATACCGTATGAGAGATAAAGAAATAGTAATAACCCTTTAAAAATTAACTGCCTATGTACACAGATTAGAACAACCAGCCGACCGGACGCAAAAAAAGAATCGGGGAAGCTTTGCAAAAATCCCCCGACTCCCGGAAATTGCAATCGGTCAACCTTGCGAGAAAGAACGAAAGCAGATTGCAAAAATAGTAAAAATCTGCTTTTAAAAACCATTTTTACCAATAAAAAAACTTTTATTTATATGTCAAACATGAAGAAGGTCATCATGATGACCACCGTAATGCTATGCTTCCATATTGCAGCGTTCGCGCAGATAACGCTGAATATGACAATGTAAGAGTGAAGAACGCGATGGAAAAGCTTAAAAAAGAGTATGGCTATTCATTCGTTTTCGAATCAAGCGACGTAAACACACGGAAACAAATTTCCGTCTCTCTCACGAACGCGAGCGCCGGCGAAGCTGCAAAACAGATATTGCAGGGACAGGAGGTGTCGTATGAAATCAGGGACAAAATGATTATTGTTAAACGCAAATCTACAGTAGCCGAAGTTCCGACCTCCGCCGACACGCAGCAGCGCAAACAGATTACCGGCTTGCTAGTGGACGAGGACGGCGAACCGATTATCGGAGCCAACATAATCGAAAAAGGATCCCAAAACGGAACCGTCACCGACGCCGACGGCAACTTCAGAATCAATGTGGCAGACAATGCCATTCTGCAGATTTCCTTTATCGGTTATATCTCTCAGGAAATCAGCGTATTAGCTGTATCTTGGGGGGGGGTAAACCTCTAATTATCAGACTATTAGAAGATACTAGGGCGCTGGAAGAAGTCGTCGTAGTCGGTTATGGCACGCAGAAAAAAGTGACGCTGACCGGTTCGGTGTCGGCCATTTCCAACCAGGACATTGTACGGGCGCCGGTATCTAACATCAGTAAGGCCATTGTCGGACGCTTGCCGGGTGTGCGGGTGAAAGACAGTGGCGGCGCCCCCGGCTCGGAAGCGTCGGTGGATATCCGCGGCTTCGGCTCACCGCTGATTTTGGTGGACGGCATTGAGCAGTCCGGTTTCCAGATTGACCCGAACGAAATTGAGAGCATCTCTGTGCTCAAGGACGCCTCAGCGGCGATCTATGGCGTGAAAGCCGGTAACGGTGTCATGCTCATTACGACCAAAAAGGGTGCTGCTGGCAAATCCAGGATTACCTATAACGGATCGGTAGGATGGCAGAACTTCATTAACCCGCCACAGACCATTAATGCGCTTGAATACGCGGAGTCGAAGAACGAAGACGCCTTAAACAGTGGAATAGAGCTTATCTACAGCCGCGAGGATATTGAAAAATTCAGGGCCGGCACGGAAGAAGGATATCGCAGTTATGACTGGCTGGATATTCTTGTTCGTCCGAACGCGCCTCAGACGCAACACAACCTGAATATCAGCGGCGGAACCGAGGCCGTCAACTACTTCACCTCGGTCGGTTACCTGAAACAAGAGACCCAGATCCGCAGCGATGCGGCTGGATTTGACCGTTACAATATTCGCTCCAATATTTCCGCTAAAATAGCACAGTATTTGACCGCGGAAATGCAAATCGGCGGGCGAATTGAAAACAGTGAAGCGCCGAAATTAGACCTTGCCCGTTTAAATGACGCATTACCCATTTATTCCGGATATGCCAATGACAGCAACCATGATTATGTAGGGATCAATCAGGGCAATTTTATCGCCACTCAATATTCCGACCTTTCCGGTTATAACAGGCGAACAAACAAACTGTTCAACGGGCAGTTTTCGCTGAAATACGATATGCCTTTCATTGAGGGTTTATCGGCAAAAGTACTGTTCAGTTACCTCGGAACCCTGCAAGAAACCAAGACTTTCGACAAGGCGTATAACTTGTATGTTTACGAGCCGACAACCAACACATACAGGACAGAACGCACCATCGGCTCGCCTTCGTCGCTCACCCGCAGGGACGACATCGGCACGCAAAACTTCCTGCAGTTCCGGTTGGACTATAACCGCGTTTTTGCACAGAAACATTCGGTATCCGCCTTTGCCGCCTACGAACAGCGTGAAGACCTGACGGATTATGTAGTCGCATACCGCCAGTTCGACCTGGACGTTTTAGACCAGATCAATGCCGGGCGCGACCTCAACAAAACGAACGAAGGAAATCAGTCGGAACTGGCCAATGCCTCGTTTGTAGGTCGGCTGAACTATGACTACATGAGCCGGTACATGCTCAACCTGACGTTTCGTGAAGACGGCTCCGCCAAGTTTTCCAAAGACAGTCGATGGGGATTTTTTCCGGGCGTAGAGGCCGCCTGGCGTATTTCGGAAGAATCGTTCCTGAAAGACCGTCTTCCGAAACTTAGCAACCTGAAGTTGCGCCTCTCGTACGGAAAGATGGGAGACGACCGTGTGGCCGCTTTCCAGTATCTCACCGGCTACAATTATCCTGGCAGCGGCACCTACATCTTCGGTACCGACGTGACGAAAAGCGTCACCTCCAAAGGGCTTGCCAACACGAATTTCACGTGGTACACGTCCGAGATTTACAATGCGGGGGTGGATGCTTCGTGGATGAACGGATTGTTGGAAGGCTCGCTCGACGTGTTTTACCGCAAACGCGACGGACTGTTAGCTTACCGTTCCTCATCGCTGCCCAATACTTTCGGCGCCTCTATGCCGCAAGAAAATCTGAACAGCGACGATTACCGCGGCTTCGAACTCGCGCTCGGACATTCAAACCGGATACAGGATTTCCGCTATTCCGTCAAAGGCAACATGTCGTTCACACGCGCCAAAAACCGCTATATCGAACAAACCGACCCGATCACCTCCTACCTCAACTGGCGTAACAACCGTACCGACCGCTGGTCGAACATCGCCTATGGTTACAAGTGCGTCGGACAGTTTCAAAGTTTTGAGGAGATCAACAACTGGGCCGTACAGGACGGCAACGGTAACACGACGCTGCTGCCTGGCGACCTGAAGTTTGAAGACCTCGACGGTTCAGGAGTGATTGACGACAACGACATCCAACCCATCGTCCGCGGCAATACGCCGGAGATTTACTACGGTTTCGACCTGACGGCGTCATGGAAAGGTTTTGACGCTTCCGTGCTGATGCAGGGCGCGACGAACTATTCCTGCCGCTTGTGGAACGCCATGGAAGCGCCCCTTTTCAACGGCGGTACTTCGCTAAAAGTCATGATGGACAGGTGGCATCGCGCCGACCCGTTTGACCCCGATTCGGAATGGATTCCGGGTAAATATCCCTCCACCTATAACACGGGGAAAAGCAACAACATGCGTTATTCTACCTGGAATGTGATCAACTCGTATTATTTCAGGGTAAAGAACGTAGAGTTCGGGTACACGCTACCGAAGAATTGGGTCGGTAGGGCCGGCGTGAACAACATACGGCTGTACGTGTCCGGCAACAACGTGCTGACGCTGGATAATCTTCCTTTCGGAGACCCGGAAATGCCGGATCCGCGTTTTTACATGTATCCAGCAGTAAAAATATGGAATTTGGGCGTAAATGTTACATTTTAAAATATACAGAATATGAAAAGTAAATATATTTTTTCGATTATAGCAGGCTTGTGCCTGTCGCTGGGTTCCTGTGATGATTTTTTAGACAGGAAACCATTGAATATCATCTCCGACGCTGATGTATGGGCGAATGAAAGTTCCGTCTTGGCCTATCTTGCCCAAATGTACGACGATGTGCAGATGGAGACGAATAAATCCATGGGGGTAGGCGAAGGTTATGTCGCGCACTTTACGGACGAATCCATGCGTTCATACACATGGGGCGTCCAGCACAACCCGACGTTCCCCGACAATTTCCTCAATAATTACAATGACGTTTACGGTCAGGGTTATGACGACCCCTGGGCTTACGGAAAGATTCGCCGGGTTCATGAATTTATGGAGAAAATCCCGGAGGCCTCCCTCAGCCAGACGCTGAAAGACCGCTATATGGCCGAGGCGTATTTCCTGCGGGCATTCGAGTACTTCACGATGGTGAAACGCTTTGGCGGCGTCCCGCTGATCAGGGAGGCGCAGCAGTTGACGGGCGACATAGACGAGCTGAAAGTGCCGCGCAGTACGGAAGAGGAGATGTGGAACTTTATCGCCGAAGATTTGGACAAGGCCATTGCCGGCTTGCCGGAAACCGTTACCGGCGCCGAACAATTCCGCGCCACAAAGTACGCCGCATACGCTCTGAAATCTCGAGCCATGCTCTATGCCGGCTCTATCGCCCGTTACGGACAGGTACAGATTGGCGGATTAACAGGCATCCCCGCGGACAAAGCCAATGCGTATTTCAGCCTTTCGCTGGCGGCTGCGGAAGCTATTATCGGTTCCGGCAAGTACAGCCTCTATGATAAAACGCCCGACGACCGCGCCGCCAATTTCCAAAACCTGTTTATGGATCAGACGATGCACGAAGAAGCCATTTTTGTCAAGGCGTATTCGGCAGACAAAGGGCACAGTTTCGATATGATGTGCAACCCTGAGGGTATCGGAACCGGATGGACTGGTTCAGCCTGCCCCACCGGCGAATTGATCGAAGAATACGAATATGCCGACGGAACGCCCGGCGCATTGAAGATCAGCGATGCCGACGGGAAGCCTATCTACTATGACCATCCGGAAGATCTTTTCGCCGGCAAAGAGCCGCGCTTTCATGCGACCGTCCTGTATCCGGGTTGCACTTTCGGAGGGCAGCTTGTGGAAATCCGGAGGGGCATCATCGGCAGCGACGGCGAAAAAGTGTCGGCTGTCAACACCACAGCCCGCTTTGAGGAGGATCCGTCTTTGACAGTCGGCGGCCGGTCGGGAATGTACGTAGGAAGTACGCCTACAGGCTTCTTTCTGCGGAAATATATTGACCCGGCCATGTTGACCACCGCCTCCAAAGACCGTTCAACGAGCAATTTTCTTGTATTCCGCTACGGCGAAACGCTGTTGAACTATGCAGAAGCGGCCGTGGAACTGGGAGGGCCGAACGACGCGCTGCCCAAACTGAACGCCGTCAGGGCGCGTGCGGGGGTGCCGCCGAAGACGTCCGTCACGATGGACGATATCCGTCACGAACGGCAGGTGGAACTGGCCTTTGAGAACCTGCGCGTATGGGATCTGATACGCTGGCGTATTTATACGAAATGTGCGACAATACGGTATTCTCCGCTTTCCTGCCCTGGTTGGACTACAGGAACGGCAAATACTTGTTTGAAAAAGCGCCGTGGCTGCAAAATGCGGCAAAAACGTTTTTAGAGAAAAATTATTATCAACCCATTCCGGGTGTGTCGTCAAATGATGCTTTGGTGCAGAATCCGGGATTTTAAAAGAATGAAAAAATGAGAAAACAGGATATTATAAAGAAGACGCTGCTCGTTTCCGCTGTTCTTTGCGGCTTGTGGTTACAGGGATGCAGCTTGGATAATTATGAAACGCCCAACGCGGCGCTGACAGGCCGTCTGGTGGATTCGGAAACTAACGAACCCGTGCCGTCGCAAATACCGAATGGGGCGCGGATACGCATCTATGAGTTCTATAATGACGCATGGAGCAGCCAGCCGTACAATTCTTGGGTGAAACAGGACGGATCGTTTGAAAATAAGTCCGTATTCGCCGGCA
The DNA here is from genome assembly GCA_031271805.1 of Tannerella sp. Classification (GTDB taxonomy): domain Bacteria; phylum Bacteroidota; class Bacteroidia; order Bacteroidales; family Tannerellaceae; genus Tannerella. Next base: position 34,666 of record JAISUX010000069.1, on the reverse strand, counting down.
AGTACCGGATTACGGCAGAAGGGCCGTTTGCCGCGATAGACCCGATTGAAACGGAGATATCGGGTGCAAAGACGTTAGACATCTCGGTGACGCCCTATCTGCGGCTGTCCATCAGCGCCACATCCGGCGCCGGCGGGGAAATCAATGTCTCGACGAAAGTGTCGCGCTCTGCCGCCGCGCCCAAGATACGTACCATCTCGTTTGTGGCCTCAAAAACAGCTTACGTGGACAGGAACGTGTTCGTCAAGAAAGTTGACATTGACGTGAATGGTGTTGATGACGCCGAAGTCGTTTCCAAAACGTACTCGGCCACGCTAACCGGACTGACGCCCGGCAAAACCTACTGGGTGCGCGTCGGCGCATTAGCCAATAACAGCGGCAGTTACTATAACTACAGCCAAATTGTAGAATTGACGCTGCCGTAAACACAATGAATTTTCGGTAACGGTTCCGCCCGGAAACGGAGCCGTTACTTTTTTTGCCTAAAATTAAATACCGTTACAATGAAAAAAATTGTAAGAAAAAATTCCCGAAAATTTTGCGGATTAAATAAAAGATAATACATTTGCGGTTGATTTTGTAATTTCACATTACTTATTAAAAGGTTTTTTATATGAAGAAGGTATTAATTTTATTAGCAGTATTTATTATGACAGTTGCAAGTTCGTTCTCTCAGGAACTGAAAGAAATTAAACTCAATGCGCCGAACAAGGTGCGCGGCTCGGCTGTGATGAAAGCCCTTTCCGACCGTCATTCCGACCGCGAGTATTCGACCAAAGACCTCTCGCTACAAGATCTCTCCGACCTGCTATGGGCGGCTAACGGCATCAACCGGACGGATGGCAAACGCACCGCGCCTTCGGCTATGAACCGACAGGAAATCGAACTGTATGTGGTCAGGAACGACGGCACATATTTTTATGACCCCGCAGCGCATGTTCTGAAGCCGCTCTCTCAAGGCGACTACAGAAATGCTATTGCTAACGGTCAGGATTTTGCCGCCGTAGCGCCGGTAAGTATTGTCATTGTAGCCAATCTTCCCAAACTCGGCGATCCGAAAAATGACGGTACACGCATGATGGCCTCAGTTGACGGAGGGATAGTTGACCAGAACATCAACCTGTTCTGCGCAGCCGTCGGACTATCAACCTGTCCGCGAGCCACAATGAACAGGGAAACGCTTAAAACGGCGCTTAAACTGACTGATGATCATCTGATTATCCTTAATAACCCCGTCGGCTATCCGGTGAAGTAAGCGACTGATGCCGTACATATTTATCGTTATATTAGCGAGTTATCTCCTTGGGAACATTTATGTCTTCACAAGGGGGTTGCAGGCGATTGCCCACGCTCCGCTCTGGCTCAGAAGTATTTATATCGTCGTCTTCTGGGCTTGCGTGCTGTTGATCGTCGTGATGATGCTGATACGTAATTCAAGAGCAATCGCTCCGAATATTGGCCACATACTGTTTCTGTTCGGCTCAGGCTGGCTCGTCTTCATGCTTTATATGGTGATAGGCCTCGCAATAACCGACCTGATACGTGTTTTCAATCATTCGTTTCATTACGGTTTTATCACTGCTTTGATATTGACTGTCGGCGTGTTGATATACGGATATTGGAATTATCAACATCCTGTTAAACAAGTTATTGACATAGATATTAACAAGTTATCAACCGGCTGCGATGGGCTTAAAATAGTGGCTATAAGCGATTTACATCTCGGATTGGGCACCGACCGCGCCCTTTTGCGTCGTACTATCGCCGGCATCAATGCTGAGAAGCCCGATATCATCCTTATAGGCGGCGACCTCATCGACAACAGCATAGTGCCTGTTATCAAACTGGAGATGTGGCGCGAGCTGAATGAATTGCAAGCCCCGCAAGGTATCTTTATGGCGCTCGGTAACCATGACTATATAAGCGGAATCGACAAGAGCATCGCCTTCATACGCGAAAAAACGAATATCTGCCTGCTGCGTGATTCGGTAGCGACCTTGCCGTGCGGACTGCAAATCATGGGACGCGACGATCGAAGCCATAAACGCCTTCCGGCTGAAGACTTGCAACTGCTCGTCGATGCCTCCAAACCGCTGATAATCATTGACCATCAGCCTGTTAACCTCGACGAAGCGGAACGCATCGGCGTCGATTTACAATTCAGCGGCCATACCCATCACGGACAGGTAATCCCAATCAGCTGGCTTACCGACAAACTGTTTGAGTTGAGCTACGGATACCAAAAACGCGGTGTGACCCACTACTACGTTTCTTCGGGGATTGCTATCTGGGGACCGCCTTTCCGGATCGGCACCAATAGCGAGTATGTGGTTTTCCGAATTTTTCAAAAAAAACATTAGAAATATGCCTATTTAAAAAACATTGCGTATCTTTGCAGGCGTTATAACAACACCTTTTAGGCAATGAGAGTTTTTTTTCAATCAATATTTGGGCAGATAATATTCAGTGCGTATATTTTCTGGCGCGGCCGACAGGCTCTTCCGAATAAGAAGAGCGTCCAAATTCCCTTTGCTATCATCCTTATACTCGAAATAGTCGTATTCTTCACGGGCTTTATTTTTCATAACTACCTGCCCGACAAGATTTTCATCCTCCTGATGCTGCTTTGCAACACTTGGTATATCGCTTCGATTTACATCTCATTAGCCATCCTTATCCTTCAAATCCTGCATCTCGCCAACAAGGAATGGGCGTGGTACCCGATATTCGTCAATTTGTACTGGGACAAGATCAAAATTGCACTCTTTGTATTGATAACCGCCGGAATAGCTTGGTTGATGCGCGACGGATACTACAACGTCAAATACCCAACCGTACAGCATGTCTATATGACAATTCCCAAGCAGGCGGCCGGACGCGACAGCCTGACGCTCGTAATGACGGCCGACTGGCATATCGGCGAGATGATACGCAAGAGCCATGTGCGCCGAATAGTCGGCCTCTGCAACGAGCAGAACCCCGATATGATAGTAATAGTCGGCGATATCATAGACTACGAGACTCGTTTCGCCGAGAAGGAACATATTGAGGACGACCTGCGCGAACTGAACGCCCCGCTTGGCGTTTACATGACCCTCGGCAATCACGAATACCGCGCCAATCGCTTTGCGAAACTGCGATGGATAGAAAAAACCGGAATCAAACTTTTAATAGATTCCGTCATTTGCCCGCCCGATTCATCGTTTTACCTCATTGGCCGCGACGACTACATCAACCACCGCAACCGCGCCCCACTGTCGGCGCTGATACATGGCATCGATAGCCTCAAGCCTATCATCGTACTCGACCACCAACCCAACCGCCTCAACGAGATTGCAATGAATCACGCCGACTTAGGATTGCTCGGCCATACCCATAACGGCCAAATATGGCCTTACTCGCTGTTCCTGCATTTAATTTATGAATGTCCCTACGGCTACTATCGCAAAGGCAACACGCAATTCTTCGTCACCTCCGGAGCCGGTTGCGCCGGCCCGCCATACCGCATCGGCACCCACTCCGAAATCGTTGTGCTTCACATAGTGTTTGACCCTGAACAAGAAAAATAATTTTTAATCATACAAGACATGAACAGATTGATATTCATCTCATTATTACTAATAGCCTTCTCATCAACGGCTAATGCGCAATTCGACGACCTCTATACCTTCGAGCAAGGGAACAGCCTTATTGGCCTGAACATGGGCGTCAAGTTAGGAAATGATAACAAGACGGCCGTGTCGGCGTTCTACGAATACGGCCTCTCAAAACTTTTCAGGGACGAATGTACGCTCGGCGGAGGCGTTTTCGGCGGATATTACAAGGAATTGTTAGGCGCCGAAGTCCAAAAGATATACATCATTGGCGTAAGGTTAAACGTTCATTATCAATTCTTTGACCGCTTCGACACCTACGCCGGCATTGATCCTAATTTCAATATCCAAACATTTAAAAAAGATAAAGACTCGGCGCAATTCGCCCTCTATTTTCACGTCGGCGGGCGTTATTACCTGACTAACTGGCTTGGCGTCTTCGCCGAGGCAAGCACGGGTTACAATAATTTCAGCGGAGGTATTTCCATCAGATTTTAGTTTGATTTCGGATAACGTTCGGCAAAGTCGGGGGAAATATAATTGGAATAGCTGCAACATACCTCAGCCGACAGGTCTATGCCGCATCGGATTATTTTCGCCCAATCGCCCTCCGACAGATTGGGAATATCCTGATTTTTTACGCCGTACTTCATTATCCCGTAAACGATTCCGGCGTTGAAATTGTCGCCTGCTCCTATCGTACTGACAGGCGTCAGGGGACGGGACGGGAAATGAGCCTCGAAACGAGCGGTGTAAATATGTACGCCTTCAGACCCATGCGTCGTAAGGAAATTTTCACAACAAGGTTTGATGATATTCTCATACACCTCTTTCATATTAGCCTTATTATAAAGGCATTGAAAGTCTTCATTCGAGCCGCGTACTATGCTCGCATAGTGGCAGTTTTCGGCCACAGCCCGGCGTAGAAAATCCATATCGCCTTTATGAGAAGGGCGAAAATTGGGGTCGTAATAAAGCAAGGCGCCTTGTTTGCGGGCATATTCGAGGAACTCCGTGAAACGGCGGCGATACGAAGGATTAATCGCATAGAACGAACCAAAGACAAAGATGTCATCACAATTTATTTCGGGAAAAGGCATCTGGAGACGCTCGGCAGGGTAATCGGTATGAAAGACATATTCGGCGCTCTTGTCGGCTCCGAGGAAAGCCAGCGATACCGGACTTTTCCGTCCCTTAAAACAGTCGATTAAGTGAGTATCAATGCCATTCTCACGCATAAAGTTGCAGACCGTCTTGCCTACGCGGTCGTCGCCCACTTCGCTGATAAATGTTACCGGCACGCCAAGTCGTGCGAGCGAAATCATACCGTTAAGCACCGAGCCGCCGACTACCGCCCGTTGCGGTTGCTCTCCCTCGAAAATTATATCAAGTATCGTTTCGCCTATCCCGATTACCTTACGCATAAGTCGAATATTTTAAGGATGGGCAATGAGACATTGCTCACGGCTTTTCTCGCCGAGATATCCGCCGTGATGCCGCTTCGCATAGTCGTCGGCAGTGAAATTTATTTTCTTCATCACACTGACAACTAATATATCGCCTATTACCGTCATCACGGTAGTAGAAGTCGTAGGTGTCAGTCCGAGGGCGCATACTTCCGCCGGAGCGCCGGTCAAAAGGCAGATATCGGCGGCCTCGGCAAGCGGACTGTCGGGCTTAGATGTTATAACGATGAACTTCACGTCGGCAACAAGGTTGCGCGACAAGGACATCAGTTCGAGCAACTCGCGCGTCTTGCCCGAATTGGATATCAACAGCATTACATCATTCGGACGAAGTATCCCGAGATCGCCGTGTTGCGCTTCGCTCGGATGCAAAAAATATGCGGGCGTGCCGGTCGAACTGAATGTGGTAGCAATATTCATCGCAATCTGACCGGCTTTGCCCATACCGCTTGTTATCAGCGTCCCACCTCGACGATTGACCTGCTCGCAGATCAAATCGACAGCCTGCTCGTATGCACTCGTTACAGGTATTCCGAGAATCGCCTCAGATTCAAGTTTTATAATAGATTTTATATCTTCATTCATGATGGCAAAAAAAAAATTTAACACTGCAAAAGTACGATTTTTTTTCATTTATTCTATAATATTTAAATTAAATTGTATCTTTGCGACCATGATTTATATATTTTTGAATAATCTTGATATTATGACTAAAGGCAATTTATTATATAAACTTCTGATAATAAGTTTATTAATCATGACGACCAATGGTTGTCGCGAAACGAATAAGTTTACGGTAAAGGGTACTATAGCCGGCGCAAACGGGCAGACTCTTTACCTTGAGAACACGGGATTATCTACTACGATCTTGTTGGACTCACTCAAGCTCAAGCCTGACGGGAAATTTGTTTTCCGCCAGCCGCGTCCCGAATATCCGGACTTCTACCGTCTCAAGTTGAACAACCAATTGATACATTTTGCTATCGACTCGGTTGAAACGGTCACGTTCACGGCCGACGCTCACAACTTCGCGACTTCTTATTCGGTCGATGGTTCGGAAAACGGCAAAGCTTTCAAGGAAATAACCCTTGCACAACTCGATGCTAATCAGGAATTACGCAAACTACGCGACCGTTTCGGTATGAATCTGATTCCCGACACGACCTATCAGGAGAGCGTCATCAAGGCCGTAAATGCTTATAAAGAGACGGTAAAGAAATATATCTTCGGCGCACCCAAGTCGCCTGCCGCTTATTTCGCTCTGTTTCAGCAGATTGACGGATTATGGTTCTACGACCTTTATGACCGTAACGACTCGAAGGCCTACGGTGCGGTGGCAACAAGTTACAAGACATATTACCCCGAAAGTCCCCGCACCAAGCAGTTGGAATCGCTTGCCCTGCAGTCGCAGAAAATAATCCGCGGCGAGCGTCAACGAACTCTCGATTTTCAGAACGCCAAGGAAGTAAACTACATTGACGTAGAGCTGCCTAATATCGAAGGGAAGAAAGTCAAATTGAGCGATATCGCCCTGAACAAGGCCGTATTGCTAAACTTCACCGCCTATCAAACCGAATGGTCGGCAGGGTTTAACATGCGCCTCAACGATCTGTACGATAAATATCACAACAAGGGTTTTGAAATCTACCAGATCTCATTAGACAGCGACGCCCATTTCTGGCGCAATGCCGCATCGAATATCCCATGGATAAGCGTCCGCGACCCGCAGTCGATATATTCTTCAACAGCGGCCATCTACAACGTGCGACAGTTGCCGGCGCTCTTCCTTATCAACAGCAAAGGCATAATGATTAAGCGCATCGAATCGGTTGATACGCTTGAGGACGATATAAAAGCAGCATTTTAAAAATATGTTGTAAAGCATATCGGAAAATTTGCGGGATTAAAAATAATTCCGTACCTTTGCCTGAAATTATGAGCAATAAGAGTTCCGGCTAATAATACGGTCGGGATTCTTTTTTTATTCATTTAGTAAAGAAAGGAAAAAGAGTTATGGCTGTTACATATATGACAGAAGAAGGTTATAATAAAATTATAGCCGAGATAAATTATTTGGAATCGGTACGACGTCCTGAGATTTCGGCACAGATCGCCGAAGCGCGTGATAAGGGCGACCTGTCGGAGAACGCCGAGTACGACGCCGCACGCGAAGCGCAAGGAATGCTTGAGGCCAAAATCGCCCAACTGAAGGCAATGATCTCGAATGCGCGCCTCATCGACGAATCGCAACTCAATACCGATGTCGTACAGATAATGAATAAGGTAAAGATTCGTAACACAAGGACTAAGGCGACAATGGCCTACACAATCGTGTCGGATTCCGAGGCTAACCTGAAGGAGAATAAGATAGCCGTCAGCACCCCCATCGCAAAAGGGTTGATGGGCAAGAAGGTCGGCGACAAAGTCGATATCCAGGTGCCTTCGGGCGTATTTAATTTTGAAATTTTAGAGATAACGCTTGGAATATAAACACTTAAAAATCATTAATTATGGCATCAATATTCAGTAGAATCGCAGCGGGCGAGATCCCAAGTTATAAAATAGCCGAAGACAGCGAGTTTTTCGCTTTCCTCGACATAAACCCCGTCTCTAAGGGGCATACCCTCGTCATACCTAAGAAAGAAACCGATTACATCTTTGATATCGACGATGCAACGTTGGGACGAATGATGGTTTTCGCCAAAAAGATAGCCGTTGCCGTCAAGAAAGCGATTCCTTGTCAGCGCGTCGGGATAGCGGTAATAGGCCTCGAAGTGCCTCACGCCCATATCCATCTAATCCCTATGAACAAAGAAGCCGATATGTCTTTTCAGAATCCCAAACTGAAGTTGACTGTCGAAGAATTTCAAACAATCGCAGCCGATATTGCCAAGAATATCGTGCCCATACAATAATTAATTAACGGAAATCGTTGTTAATTCGGCGCAAATTTGTAACTTTGCGCCCTGATTGATAATAAATTTATAGAAATGAGACAATTCAAATTAGCGAACAATCTTTTAGGCGGCATCGTTTTTGCGATTGCTGCAACCGTCTATTTGATGACGATAGAGCCGTCGGCAAGTTTCTGGGACTGCGGCGAATTTATAACTTCAGCATACAAACTTGAGGTCGGCCACCCACCCGGAGCGCCGTTTTTCATGTTAGTAGCCAATCTTTTTTCACACCTCTCCGACGCGGGAAACGCTGCAAAAATGGTCAACTCAATGTCGGCCTTAGCCAGTGCACTAACCATACTTTTCCTGTTTTGGACTATCACGCATCTTACACGCCGTCTGATAGTCGGGAAAGACGAGAAAATGACGACAGCGCGGACGATACTGATTCTCGGCTGCGGGCTTGTCGGTTCGCTGGCATATACTTTCAGCGACACATTCTGGTTCAGCGCCGTCGAAGGCGAGGTCTATGCCTCGTCATCGCTGTTTACCGCCGTCGTCTTCTGGCTCATTCTCAAGTGGGAAGAACATGCCGACGCACCGCACGCCGACCGCTGGATTATCCTGATTGCCTACCTGATGGGATTGAGCATCGGTATCCACTTGCTCAACTTGCTTTGCATACCGGCAATAGTACTCGTATATTATTACAAAAAGTTCAAAAATCCGACGCTCAAGGGCACGGTTTACGCCCTGCTGATTTCTTTTGCCATGGTAGCAATTATGCTCTATGGTATTGTCCAGGGATTGGTTGAAATCTGCGGTTTGTTCGAGTTGTTCTTCGTCAACATCTTAGGACTGCCCTATAATTCAGGCGTTTTCACTTATGTCATAATCATCGCCGGAGTACTGATTTGGGCTATATGGGAAACCATGCGCCCGGAAGTGCACCAGGTTCGTATGAAAACAGCTTTCATACTCGCTGTCACGCTACTCGGAATACCCTTCATCGGAAACGGATACGTGATCGGAATCCTGATAATCGCCGTATTGACATTCTTCTTTTTCAGATCTAAAAAGATAAATATCAAAGCGTTAAATACGATATTAATATCGCTGGTAGTCATCGTCATAGGATATTCGTCTTTCGCATTAATATTGATACGCGCGAGCGCCGACACGCCGATGAACCAAAACCATCCGAGCGATATCTTCACGCTTCGCACCTACCTCGCCCGCGAGCAGTACGGCGAGACCCCGCTGCTTTACGGACGCACCTACGTCTCCGAAATCAAACGCGAAGTGCAAGGTCGCTATCTCGCCCCCGTAACAAAGCGCGGCATACCTACATGGACGCGAGTTATCAAGGATAAACCCGAAGACAAAGACCGTTATTTCGTATCGTCCGAGAACGAAAGGGCTGTCTATTTGGAAGAAACATGTATGTTGTTCCCGCGCATGTACAGCGATCAAGACCAGAACTATGTCGCGGCCTACAAAGAGTGGGGACAAGTGACCGGAACGCCCGTAATTATTAATCAAGGCGGTGAGCAAAAAACGGTTATGAAACCGACGTTCGGCGAGAACCTGCGTTTTTTCTTCGCCTACCAACTGAATTTCATGTATTGGCGCTACTTCATGTGGAATTTTTCGGGCAGGCAAAACGACATACAGGGTTTCGGCAGTGTGCTCAACGGCAACTGGATAACCGGTATCAAATTCCTTGACGAGGCGCGCGTCGGCCCGCAGGACGACATGCCTTTCGATATTGCAAACAACAAAGGGCATAACGTTTATTATATGCTGCCGCTGTTACTCGGAATCATCGGAATACTATTCCAGGTGACGAAAAAAGAAGATACGGGAATCCAAAGTTTTTGGATCACATTCTTCCTGTTCTTTATGACGGGAATAGCTATTGTCCTTTACCTTAACCAAACGCCCTACCAACCCCGCGAGCGCGACTATGCTTATGCCGGTTCGTTCTACGCCTTCTGTATCTGGATAGGAATCGGTGTAGCCGGAATAGCGAAACTGCTTGAGAAGGCTAAGCTTAATCCCCTGGCCTCAAGCGCTTTAGCATCGCTTGTGTGTGTGTTAGTACCGTTGCAAATGGCATCACAGACCTGGAACGATCACGACCGTTCGGGACGTTATATAGCACGGGATTTCGGCCGGAATTACCTTGAATCCTGCGCTCCTAACGCAATCATTTTCACCCACGGCGACAACGACACCTTCCCTCTTTGGTATGTCCAGGAAGTTGAAGGAGTGCGCACAGACGTCAGAGTATGCAACACGAGCTACCTCCAGACCGACTGGTACATCAACCAAATGAAACGGCAAGCATACAATTCCGATCCTCTACCTATTTCATGGACGTATAAGGATTATATTCAGGGTAAACGCGAGCAGATATACATCATGCCAAAAATCGAACAATCCATCAACCTCGCTACGGCATTGAATTTTGCCAAAAGCGATGACCCTAAGCATAAATATACTTATGGCACAAGCCAACTCGACTATTTCCCAAGCAGTAAAATGACGCTCAAAGTCGATTCGGCGACAGTCATAAAAAATCATGTTCTCAGTCCCGAATATCAATCGAGAATAGTCAAAGAAATTGATTTCGACTTTACCGGCAGGGCAGCTATACCCAAAGTCAATGCTATTACTTTGGATATGATTAGCACCAATAATTGGGAACGGCCTATCTATTATGCAATTACCGTTCCGGGTAGCGAATATTCTTTCATTGGCGACTATCTGCAGAAGACCGGGCTTGCGTTCCAGGTAGTGCCTATAAAAACGAAGAATACTATCATGGCGATAAACGTCGAAAAGATGTACGATAACGTCATGAACAAGTTTAAATGGGGCGGACTTGAGAAACCCGGCTTGTATCTTGACGAAACGGTTATGAGGATGTGCAAGTCGCAGCGTAGCGTTATTTTTGCCGACCTTGCCGAAAGCCTTCTCACTATCGGCAAACCCGATAGCGCATTGAAAGTCCTCGATCGCTGCTTGGAAGTTCTACCCGAAGAAAATGTGCCTTGGGATAATTCCATCTATCCTATCGCAAACATCTACCTGAGGCTCGGCAAGACGGAAAAAGCCAAGGAGATAGGTAGTAGCATTATTGACAAACTGCTCACAAATATCGACTGGTATCTGAGGCTTAATAAATACCAAAGGGACGGTGTAATGGATAACCTGAACAATGATATTGCTTGGACAAGACAGATTTTAAGCACATTCTATCAATACGACAAGGAATTTGCGGAATCGTATATGACAAGATTCAATAACTTTTATCAGGAATATCAATTAATCCAAAAGAAATAATAGATGATAATCGAACAGCCCCCCCGGATCTACCGTTGGTTTTTTCCGGGGGCTTTCTGGAAAATGCCCGCGCCGAAAGGGGAAGCGAAATGCGTTTACCTGACTTTCGACGACGGACCTATTCCGGAAATGACGCCGCTCATTCTTGATATACTTGATAGTTACGGCATTAAGGCGACATTTTTTTGCGTCGGCGACAATGTACGCAAGCATCCCGAACTTTATGAAAGGATTCTCGCCGAAGGGCACCGCGTCGGTAACCACACCTTCAACCATATCCAAGGAATAAGGTACTGGTCGAAGAACTATGTCAATAACATCATGGAAGCGTCGAAATATATTAAAAGCGACCTCATCCGCCCGCCGCACGGACACATGCGAATGCCGCAGTTGTTCCGCCTCAGGAAACTTTTCCGCATCATCATGTGGGATGTTGTGACCCGCGATTACAGCCCGCACATGACTGCTCGAGGCGTCTATAATAACATAATGCGATATACGCGCAACGGCTCAATAATCGTTTTTCACGACTCACTGAAAGCCATCGGACGCATAGAAGAAGCCCTGCCTAAATCAATCGAATGGCTTATAAATCAGGGATATAAATTCAAGACAATCGCCTAAGCTATTACATCACGAATCTTATACACCAATTCCATCAACACCCAGTACCTCAAGGCCTTACCTAAAAACATCGAAATAGCTACAATCTTGATGTCAGCCCTCAAGAAGCCAAGTGCAACCGCAATAAAATCACCTACTCCCGGCAAAAACACCCAAAAACCCGTCCACGAACCTTTGCCTTTCACCCATTTTTGCACTCGTTCAAGTTTTGCTATGTCGAGGCGCAAATATTTTCGTATCCATTCGACCTTACCGACCATCCCCAGCCAGTAACATGTCATTCCGCCGAGGAAATTCCCCAAAGTCGCCGCAGCCATACACGGCCAATATGATGCGCCGCCCAACAATACGCCGATAAGAACCACTTCCGAACTAAACGGCAGTATCGTTGCCGCAAGAAATGAAGCGACAAACACTCCGAGGTAGCCGTATTCTATCAATAATTCCATATCCTCAATAAAAACGCCAATCCCCAGAGAGCCAGCATGAAATAATACAACAGGAAACGTACGCGCCCCCGTATGGTCTCAAGTATATAAGCAAAAAGAACGGATGAAGGCAGATATACAATCGCAAGGAAATAATCGCATTTCGAGCCGTATAACAAAATCATTATCAGCGCCCACATTAATATAATAAGCGAGAAAGCAAGCATGTCACGAACGCGAATCCTATTGTTATATGCGTCGATATTGATAAAGAAAAAGGATAGCAATGCCATAAAAACGACGCCTGCCATTCCAATATGATATGTCTTGGGAGACATCAATCCTACATCGCCTAAGGAAGAAAAGAAGGATGAAATAATCGAATAATCGTGCTTCCAAACGCACCATGTCAAGACCAACCAATAAACGCCCAATATACCGGTTAAAACGGCGAGAAACCCTCGCAGCGACAGCGAACTGAATTTATACATCCCGAACCAAACCAAAGGCAAAAACCACAACGTTTGCGGCAAAAACAGACTCGCTGTGCCTAACAACACGCCTATATTGAACAAGGTGCCGGTTGCTTCCGGGTTTTGATAGGAAGCGAAAAGTTCGTAAATAATAAACACAAAGCATAGCTGCACAACCGTAGCTTCGGTAAAAGGCTGCAATCCAGGATTACTCGACATAAGCAGCAGGAAAAACATGAAAGGCAACTGCGTGCGCTCCCTTATTAACATCTCATTGTCGGATATGTGCTTGTTTACAAAGGCTATAAACAGGACTAACAATACGCCGACAGAATAGGCGACGAACCTGTTTCCGAATATCTCGCATATTTTTCCCCATAAAGGCAGAATAGCCGTCTCGCTTTTCAATGGAAAACCCACTGAAAGACAGCAATCTATGATCCAAAAAATAAAGCATGCAACAACAGTCAGCGTCATTGTCGGCCAATCCGATAATGTCGCCCTTCGTCTATCTCTACCTCTGTAATAACTCATCCGGAAATCACAAATCAAAACCTATATCCCGGCGATAATACATCTTATCGAATCTTATCTTTTCGGCGGCGGCAAACGACTTCTTCAATGCCTCGTCCTTTGTTGCACCGTAGGAACTCACTGCGATAACCCGCCCTCCGGACGTAATGACTTTGCCGTCTTTAAACGCCGTTCCTGCATGGAAAACAACAGTGTCCTTACCCGATTCGACATCAAGACCGGTTATCTCCTTGCCTTTTTCGTAGGCTTCGGGATAGCCGCCGCTGACAAGCATTACTGTCACCGCCGCGCTTGGAGACTCGCGCAGTTCGCGCTTGGCAAGGTCGCCGTGGGCAACACCTTCGAGCAGTTCAACCAAATCACTCTCTATCCGCAACATCACGACCTCGGTTTCGGGATCGCCCATACGACAGTTGTATTCAATCACCATCGGCTCTCCATCGACATTTATCAATCCGAAAAAGATAAATCCCTTATAATCAATATATTCATCACTAAGGCCCTGTATTGTCGGCCGGATAATTTTCGCATCGACTTTTTGCATGAACGCCTCATTGGCGAAAGGAACGGGCGAGACCGCCCCCATGCCACCGGTATTGAGGCCGGTGTTGCCCTCGCCTATTCGCTTATAGTCCTTGGCGACAGGTAACACCTTATAGTCCTTACCATCAGTGACTACGAAAACCGAACATTCTATTCCATTGAGAAATTCCTCGATGACAACCGTCCTGCTCGCATCGCCGAACATCCCCTGAAGCATTTTCTTCAGTTCTTCGGCCGCTTCTTCCTTTGATTCGATAATCAACACTCCTTTGCCTGCAGCCAAACCATCGGCCTTCAAGACATAAGGAGGTTGCAAAGTGTCGAGAAAAGCGATGCCGGCGTCGATTTCTCCGGCCGTAAAACTGCGGTATCGTGCGGTCGGTATGCCATGCCGCATCATGAACGCCTTTGCGAAATCTTTGCTTCCCTCAAGACGCGCTCCCGACTTTGAGGGGCCTATCACCGGAATCTTCGCTGTCGCTTCATCACTCTTGAAATAGTCATATATGCCCTTCACAAGCGGGTCTTCCGGCCCTACTACAACCATATCAATATTGTTTGTAAGAGCAAAATCCTTTATTCCGGCAAAGTCGTCAACCTTCAGGCTGACATTAGCGCCCACCTGAGATGTCCCGACATTGCCCGGAGCTATATACAATTTCTCAACTTTATGGCTTTGGGAGATCTTCCATGCCAAGGCATGTTCACGACCTCCTGAACCCAACAAAAGAATGTTCATATTTATTATTTTTAAAAGTTTTCTTGTAGTCTTTGTTTTTGCCTTCGAAAATGTCGTAACAACGAAATTCACATTCCAATTCTGCATTCATCAACTTGATTCTTTGGCTGTGATGAAGGCCTATGCTATAGAAACACTCCTCTTTATAACTCAATATCCATGCGCGAAAACCGGTAAACACATGTTTCAGCCGCTCGCCAATCATAGCATAGAGCGTATCCAAATCATTATTTGTAAGCCGCTCGCCATAAGGGGGATTTGTCACGATTATTCCCGGACGGGGCGGGTCGGTATATTTTTGCATAGGCATGACTTTTAACTCAATGTATTTGGACAGGCTCGCGCTTTTGACGTTCTTTGTGGCCTTTCCGATCGCAACAGGTGATATATCCGACCCGTAACATTTGAACTCAAACTTCTGTTCGGCAGAATCATCGTTGCATATCTCGTCGAACAGGTCGCTGTCGAAGTCAAGCCACCGCTCGAAAGCATACTCCTTGCGATAGACTCCCGGAACGATATTGAGAGCTATCATCGCCGCCTCTATCAGCAAGGTGCCCGAACCGCACATCGGGTCGATGAAATTAGACTCGCCGCGCCAGCCTGTCTTCAGAATCATACCCGCCGCAAGCACCTCGCTCAAAGGCGCCTCGCCCTGAGCAACGCGATAACCGCGTTTGTGAAGGCTCTCGCCCGAACTGTCGAGCGAAACAGTACAGTCGTCATGCGAAACGTGTATATTGACGTATATGTCGGGATTATTAATCCTTACCGACGGACGTTGGTCGTACTTCTCTTTGAAATAATCGGCTATCGCATCCTTTGTCTTATATGCCACAAACTTGGAGTGATTGAATACCTCGGAATAAACTACGGCATCTACCGCGAAAGTCTTGTCGAGCGACATAAACCTGTCCCACTCAATCTTTTTGACTTGACTGTAAACGTCATTCACATCCGTCGCTTTAAACTCGGCTATGGGTTTCAGTATCCTCAAAGCCGTCCGCAGGCAAAAGTTCGACTTGTATAGCATAGCCTTGTCGCCCGTATAAGCAACCATCCTCCTGCCTGATACGATATTCTCCGCACCAATATCCTTTAACTCTCCTGCCAAAACATCCTCCAATCCAAAGAGCGTCTTGGCAACCATCCTGAAATGATTTTCTTTCATTACCGGCAAATAATTCCTTTTAATTTACGCGCAAATTTACAAAATTATTTGCAATTTCGCCTAAATAACCATATTTTTTGTATTTTTGCAGGATATAAGACAGGCTTAAAATTATAACCATAAATAGTAACAATTTTTATAATCTTAATTTGTATGAAACATTTTATTCTATCATTATCCCTGACATTGAGCGTATTCGTTCTGTCCGTAAACGTTGGGAGCGCGGCTTCCGGCAAACAATTCACCCTAAAATCGCCCAACAGCAAAGTCGTCGTGACAATCGAGGCGGGCAAGACCGTAGAATACTCCGTTAGCCTCGACGGAGACGAACTATTGTCGAAATCGGCGATCTCAATGACCTTAACCGACGGTCGAGCTTTCGGCATAGACACAAAAATCGCCAAATCTTCGTATAAGTCTGTAAATCAGACTATTGACGCCGTAATTTACAAGAAAAGTAAAATTGCCGACAACTATAATGAACTCACATTGAAGTTCAAAGGCGACTACGGCATTATCTTCAGGGCTTACGACGATGGCGCCGCATATCGTTTTATCTCGACTTCTACAAAGTCTTTCATGGTCGAAAATGAACAGGCCGAATTTAATTTTCCGGCAGATAACAAGGCTTTCATCGCATACGTTAACGCATCGGAGACCCTCCCGTTAGAAAAGCAGTATTTCCAATCATTCGAACAGCAGTATTCCAATGTAAAACTGTCGGAATGGAACCGTAAACGGTTGGGAATAACGCCATTGCTCGTTGAAGGAATGCATGGTAAGAAAATCCTGATAACCGAAGCCGATTTGATGAATTACCCCGGCATGTTCCTCTATCCGGGAAAAGCCAACGGCCTGAAAGGCGTCTTCGCTCCTTATCCGAAAGACATGCACCAGGGTGGCCACAACGAATTACAGATGCTCGTTGACAGCCGTGAACCGTTCATCGCGAAATGCGAAGGCGCGACCTCATTCCCATGGAGAGTGATGATCGTTTCCGGCAAAGATTCGGAACTGGCCAACAGCGACATGGTTTACAGGCTCGCTACGCCTTCAACCGGCGACTTTTCGTGGGTCAAACCAGGTAAAGTGGCATGGGACTGGTGGAACGACTGGAACCTCTACAATGTCGATTTCCGCGCCGGAATTAACAACGATACCTATAAATATTATATAGATTTTGCGTCCGAATTCGGGATAGAATATGTCATTCTCGACGAAGGATGGGCTGTCAACAAGAAGGCCGACTTGTTTCAGGTTATACCCGAAATCAATCTGAAGGAACTCGCCGATTATGCTGCAAGCCGGAACGTCGGACTGATTTTATGGGCAGGTTATTATGCCTTCGACCGCGACATGGAGCGCGTCTGCCGTCATTACAGCGAGATGGGCATTAAAGGATTCAAGGTCGATTTCATGGACAGGGACGACCAGTTGATGGTCGATTTCCACCGTCGTGCGGCTGTCATGGGCGCCAAATACAAGTTGATGATTGATTTTCACGGGACATACAAACCGACCGGCCTCAACCGCACTTACCCCAATGTCATTAACTTCGAGGGCGTGCACGGCCTCGAAACAATGAAATGGAACGGACCCGAACACGACCAGGTGACTTATGATGTTTCGATTCCATTCATCAGGCAGGTTGCCGGCCCGATGGACTACACACAGGGAGCGATGCGGAACGCCGGCAAGTCGAATTATCGGCCTGTCTATTCCGAAGCGATGAGCCAGGGGACGCGCTGCAGACAATTAGCCGAGTACGTAATCTTCGAGTCGCCCTTGCTCATGCTTTGCGACAATCCGTCGAAT
Source organism: Tannerella sp. (assembly GCA_031271805.1). GTDB lineage: Bacteria > Bacteroidota > Bacteroidia > Bacteroidales > Tannerellaceae > Tannerella. The sequence continues at coordinate 17,035 of JAISUX010000069.1, read as the reverse complement.
TACATGGCCGAACCGGAATGTACGTCTTTCATAGCCTCCGTCCCGACTGTATGGGATGAAACCATTGCGCTGAACGGCGAGGTAAGTAAATACGTAACTATAACCCGACGGAAAGGCGATGTTTGGTATGTCGGCGCTTTGACGGATTGGGACGCGCGCGAATTGACTCTCGACCTGTCGTTCCTGGGCGAAGGGCGCTTCAAAGGGGAAATCTTCAAGGACGGCATTAACGCCGACCGTGTTGCCCGAGACTACAAAAAAACGACCATTGACATCCCCGCAGACAGGAAATTGAAGATAGCAATGGCTCCGGGAGGAGGATACGTGGCCAAGATTTCAAAATATTGAGATTGCGGAAAATCGTATTCTAATCTTATTTTCAAACAAATATCATATAAAAGCATAAATTTTTCCAAAATTATTTGTGCCGTTTAACATTTTTGTTCTATCTTTGTGGCTTGATATGACAAAAAATAAATTTATAAATAACTAAAATTATAATTCTATGTGGTTGATTAATTCTTCGATTGGAAGGAAATTAGTGATGAGTATTTCCGGTGGTGTACTGGTATTATTCTTGCTGTTTCACATGTCAATGAATGTGACGGCGGTCTTTTCGGCCGACGCCTACAACACGATTTGCTCGCTTCTGGGGTCGAATTGGTATGCTGTCGCCGGCACTGTTGTTTTGGCCGGTATAATAGCAATCCATTTCCTCTACGCGACGATTCTGACGCTGTCGAACCGCAAGGCGCGCGGCAACGACCGTTATGCCGTCAACACGCGACCGGCAGGCGTCAGTTGGGCTTCGCAGAACATGTTCATCATCGGCTTGGTTGTCTGCGGTTTTTTCCTGCTTCACTTGAGCCAGTTCTGGTACAAGATGATGTTCGCCGAACTTATCGGGCATCATGAAGTAGCGCCTCTGTTAGGCGAAGGGGCTATCCATACACAGGACGGGGCGGCATTCATCGCCTACTACTTCAGCCATCTGTGGGTAGTCGTCGCTTATCTGATATGGTACGCAGCGCTGTGGTTGCATCTGACTCACGGGGTTTGGAGCGCTATTCAAACCTTGGGTTGGAGTAATCAGGTATGGCTCGGAAGATGGAAAGCGATAGGAAATGTCATTGCTTCGCTCATCTTCTTGGGATTTGCCTTCGTGACGCTGTTCTTCTATTTTAAGAGCCTTTGCGGCGGGTGTATTAACTAATGGTTTAACGTTTAAATTATTAAAGTCATGACTGAAATAAATTCAAAGATTCCGCAAGGTCTGCTGGCCGAAAAATGGACAAATTATAAAGACCATCAGAAACTTGTGAACCCCGCCAACAAGCGTCGCCTCGACATTATCATCGTCGGAACGGGGCTTGCCGGAGCTTCGGCGGCGGCTTCGCTTGCCGAAATGGGCTTCAACGTACTTAATTTCTGTATTCAGGATTCGCCTCGCCGCGCCCACTCGATTGCGGCGCAAGGAGGTATTAACGCCGCTAAAAATTACCAGAACGACGGCGATTCGGTTTACCGCCTTTTTTACGACACCATAAAGGGAGGCGACTACAGGGCGCGTGAGGCTAATGTTTACCGCCTCGCCGAAGTGTCAAATTCTATTATCGACCAGTGCGTGGCTCAAGGTGTGCCGTTTGCACGCGAATACGGCGGACTGCTCGACAACCGTTCTTTCGGCGGCGCTCAAGTATCACGAACGTTCTATGCCCGCGGACAAACAGGGCAACAATTGCTTCTTGGCGCTTATTCCGCCTTAAGCCGACAGATAGGCAAAGGGAAAGTGGCTATGTACACACGTTATGAGATGCTTGACGTAGTTATAATAGACGGTCGCGCGCGAGGAATTATCGCCCGTAACCTTGTGACAGGTAAAATCGAACGCTATTCGGCACATGCGGTGGTCATCGCAACCGGCGGATACGCGAATACTTTCTTCCTTTCCACAAACGCTATGGCGTCGAATGGTTCGGCGGCATGGCAGTGCTACAAGAAAGGCGCTTACTTCGCAAATCCCTGTATGGCACAGATTCACCCGACATGTATCCCCGTCCACGGCGAGTTCCAGTCGAAACTGACGCTCATGTCGGAGTCGCTACGTAACGACGGTCGTATCTGGGTTCCAAAGAAAAAGGAAGATGCCGAAGCTATCCGCGCCGGCAAGCTCAAACCGACTGATATTAAGGAAGAAGACCGCGATTACTACCTCGAACGCCGCTATCCGGCTTTCGGAAACCTCGTTCCTCGTGACGTGGCTTCGCGCGCAGCCAAAGAACGTTGCGACGCCGGCTTCGGAGTGGGCACCGGACAGGCTGTTTACTTAGACTTCGCCGAAGCTATCGGACGCCTCGGCAAAGATGTCGTCGAACAACGCTACGGTAACCTCTTCCAGATGTACGAAAAAATCGTTGACGAAAACCCCTACGAGACGCCGATGATGATCTTTCCCGCACTCCACTACACAATGGGTGGAATATGGGTGGACTATGAACTGATGACCTCAATAAATGGCCTGTTTGCCATAGGCGAGGCCAACTTCTCCGACCATGGTGCCAATCGCCTCGGAGCGTCGGCTCTTATGCAAGGTCTCGCCGACGGATACTTCGTCTTGCCATATACGATCCAGAACTACCTTGCCGACCAAATCCAGGTTAAGCGTTTCTCGACCGACCTGCCCGAATTTGAAGAAGCAGAAAAGAAAATTCGCGAGAAGATAGATAAACTCATGAGTATCAACGGTAAACGCTCCGTGGACAGCCTTCACAAACAACTCGGTCATATCATGTGGAATCACGTCGGAATGGCTCGCGACAAAAAGGGCTTGGAGGAAGCTATTACGCTTCTGAAAGACCTCAAGCAAGAGTTTTGGACAAATGTTCGCATCCCCGGCAAGGCCGAAGATATGAATGTCGAACTTGAGAAAGCGCTTAGATTGGCCGATTTCATTGAGATAGGAACACTCATGGCGCATGACTCGTTAGACCGCGAGGAATCGTGCGGCGGACACTTCCGCATTGAGCATCAAACCGAAGAAGGAGAGGCGCTACGTCATGACGATAAGTTTTCTTACGTCTCGTGCTGGCAGTACCAAGGCGAGGAGAAAGATCCCGTCATGCTAAAAGAACCTCTTGATTATGAGTTCGTTGTACGTCAACAAAGAAATTATAAAAATTAATTGAGTCATGGATAAGAATATAGATATAACATTGAAAGTATGGCGCCAAAAGGGGCCAAAGGAGAAAGGTGCGTTCGCGACCTATCAGCTTAAAGGCATCTCTCAGGGCAGTTCGTTTCTCGAAATGCTTGATGTGCTTAACGAGCAACTGATAAATGACGGCCATGAGCCGGTGTTCTTCGACCACGACTGCCGTGAAGGTATTTGCGGCATGTGTTCGCTCTACATCAACGGCCATCCGCACGGGCCTGACACAGCCGTAACCACATGCCAGCTCCACATGCGGAAGTTCAAAGACGGCGAGACGATAACTATCGAGCCGTGGCGCTCGGCCGGTTTTCCGGTCATCCGTGACTTGACCGTTGACCGCAAAGCATACGACAAGATTATCCAGGCCGGAGGCTTCGTTTCGGTCAACACCGGTGGCGTACCTGACGCCAACGCGATAGCAATCCCCAAAAAGGATGCCGACCTCGCGATGGATGCTGCCGCCTGCATCGGTTGCGGCGCCTGCGCAGCAGCCTGCAAGAACGGCTCGGCAATGCTCTTCGTAGCAGCTAAAGTCAGTCAACTCGCCCTTCTGCCCCAAGGCAAAGTCGAGGCCGCCCGCCGAGCCAAGGCGATGGTCGCCAAAATGGATGAACTCGGCTTCGGCGCTTGCACTAACACACAAGCCTGCGAAAAGGAATGTCCAAAAAGCATTTCGGTCACAAATATAGCCCGCCTCAACCGCGAATTTCTATCGGCGAAATTCAAGGACTAATCGATTTTGTGCCGGTTCCGAATTTATTCGGAAATGATACTATAAACTGCGGTAATGGTTGCTTTCCCGACTTCGGAAGAGCAACCATTTTTTTGGCGTTTTAATGTTAATTATAATTAAACTTCGACAAATTAACATTAATTGTTGGAGAAAAATTTGCACAATTCAACAAAACAATATATTTTTGCAACGTGGTTTTTTCATAATAGTATTAGATTTAAGGTTAACAAAATTGATTAGGGGTTGTCGTGAGACAACCTTTAATTGTTTATAGATGCCGATGAACAGTACGTTTCGGCTTCTTACAAGCTCATACCGTTTTGAGCATATTTTTGATAAAAATATTGTCGATTTGATAATTTTTTTTTCGAGATTTTTCAGAACAATCCGTGAATATTACCATCATCATCAATATCAATCCGTTCCGACGCCGGTTCTTCGGGAAGTCCTGGCATCCGCATAATATCTCCCGTAATAGGAATCAGGAATCCCGCACCGGCAGCAATCTCAATCTCACGCACTGTGATGACAAAATCTTTCGGACGCCCAAGCAATTCGGGGTTGTCGGAAAGCGATTTCTGGGTCTTGGCCATGCAAATAGCAAGGTTTTCAAGCCCAAGGTCACGGATACGCTTCAAGGCCGACTTGGCTTTAGCGGTGTAATCTACCGCCTCCGCGCCGTAAATCTTACGTGAGATTGTCTCGATTTTTCGCTCAACACTGTCTTCGAGTTCGTAAAGAGGTTTGAAACGCGAGCTATGCGCAGTCGCCTTTTCAACGATTATTTCCGCAAGTTCGACCGCCCCTGCTCCGCCTTGCGCCCACACATCGGCTATTGAAACAGGCACCCCCATCTCCCGACAACGCGAGCAAATGTAATCAAGTTCCTCTTGCGAATCGGAAGTGAACTTATTGACCGCCACTACAGGCTCAAGATTGAAAACCTTAATATTTTCAATATGCTTCTGAAGATTCACAATTCCCTTTTTAAGCGCCTCTATATCAGGATCTTTCAACTCCTTGAGCTGTTTGCCGCCATGATATTTTAACGCTCTGACCGTAGCGACAAGCACAACAGCTTGTGGTGTCAATCCCGCCACACGGCACTTTATATCAAGGAATTTCTCGGCCCCGAGGTCGAAGCCGAAGCCCGCCTCCGTAACCGTATATTCGCTCAATGCCAGCGAAGTCTTAGTAGCAATAACGGTGTTCGTTCCCTGTGCTATGTTTGCGAATGGGCCGCCATGCACAAAGGCCGGCGTTCCGTCAATGGTTTGCACCAAATTAGGCTTAATAGCATCCTTGAGAAGCGCAGCCATAGCGCCATGAGCCTTCAAATCGCGTGCATAAATAGGTTTCTTGTCGAATGTATATCCGATAAATATATTCCCCAGACGGCGTTTCAGGTCTTCGATGTTATCCGAAAGGCAGAGTATCGCCATGACTTCCGAGGCGGCCGTGATGTCGAAGCCGGTCTCACGCGGTACACCCGATGTCGTACCCCCAAGCCCAACGACGACATTACGCAGCGAACGGTCGTTCATGTCCATTACCCGTTTCCAAGAAATCGTGCGAGGGTCGAGGTTCAGCGACCGGCTCTTGCTCTGTATATTGTTGTCAATCAGGGCGGCCAGAAGATTGTGCGCCTTCTCTATCGCCGCAAAATCACCCGTAAAATGCAGATTGATGTCCTCCATAGGCAACACTTGAGAGTATCCGCCTCCTGTTGCGCCTCCTTTAATGCCGAACACCGGCCCCAGCGAAGGCTCGCGCAACACAACCGTTGCCTGCCGCCCGATCCTGTTCAAGGCCTGCGAAAGACCTATCGACACAGTCGTCTTCCCCTCGCCAGCCGGCGTAGGCGAAATCGCCGACACAAGTATCAGTTTAGGATTATCGAACCGCGCCTGCCTCGTCTTGTAAACAAGCGGCACCTTAGCCTTGTACTTCCCGTAGAGTTCCAGATCTTCGGTCTCAATACCAAGTACGGCCGCAACTTCGGCTATAGGACTCATTTTGACCGTCTTAGCAATTTCTATGTCTGTCATAATCCTAAAATCCTCACTTTCGATATTTGCAACAGCCGGGCAACGAGTCATAGACTTTATCGTCGGCTTTATCAAGATTGGTGTCATGGCCTGCATTGGCTTCGGCCTTCGAGATAGCGGCGAGGCTCGTCTGTTTTGCATCGAAATTCACCTGCAACTTATGACTTTTCAAGTCGTAAGAGGCCGCAGAAACGCCCTTCACTGCCTTAGCCGCCTTCTCAATGCGAGTTTTGCACATGCCGCAAGCGCCGCCAACGGTCAATTCGCCTTTTTCATCTCCCGATTTAGGAAACGAGACGGTTTCTTTTTTCTCCGTGGCTTTAGCGCCATGATTGTGAGTATGCTCCTGGGCATACAAATTTGTCGTTGCTATCAAAGCAATCGCGCTTAACATTAAAATTACCTTTTTCATTTTCTTACTTTTAAATTGTTTATACTATTTTCTGTAATGACAACATTCCGGCAAAGCCGCATAAACAGCGTCGTCGGCACGATGTTTATCCGTGTCGTGCCCCGATGCGGCAACGGCTTCGGATACTTTGTCCTTAGACGTTTTTTTCGGGTTGAAGTTTATTTTCAAAATTTGAGTTTTGCCGTCCCATGTCGCCGTTTGTACTCCCGACACCGACTTCGCAGCCGTTTCAATGCGTTCTTTGCACATATCGCACAGTCCGCCGACCCGAAAATTTTCCGTTTCCAATCCTTCATTTTCCATCGACATCATACTCATTTTCCCCTCCAACTGTGCGCTCGCATCAATCGTGAATGCCCCGTTAGTAACCACTTCCTCGTTTTCGTCAAGGCCTTTCTTGATGACATAAGAATCGCCCAAAGCCGCGCCAAGTTCGACCTCACGCAACTTGAAAGAAGGTATTTCCATGTCCGGCTGCCTGACATAGACTATCGAGCGCTTCCCAGTCCACAATACAGCGGTTTTGGGGATTATTATCTCGTCTGTGCTTTTGCCCATCGACGCTTCGACTATAGCATTAACGTACATTTCGGGCTTTAATTGTAGCCCTTGGTTAGAAGATTCGACGCGTACCCGCGCCGTACGGCTTGCCTTGTCAAGAATAGGATCTATGAAAGTTATTCGACCCGAAAAGGTACGTTCCGGCAAGGCCGGCACGGTATAAGTCACCTTATTTCCGACTTTCAGGAATGGCAAGTCGGCTTCGTAAGCGTCGAAAAGCACCCACACAGACGATAAATCGGCGACATTGAAAAGTACGTCCCCCTGCCCGACATAATCGCCCTGGGCGACGTTCTTGGTCATCACTATGCCGTTCGTATTGGCCGTGATGTCGATTTGCGGCTCGACTTTTCCGGCCTGTTCGACCTTAGCTATTTGAGAGTCCGAAAACTTCAACAGCCGCAGTTTTTCCCTTACGGCTTCGAGCAAGGCCGGTTGCGACGATTTAAGTCTCACAGCTTCAAGCAGTTCCTGCTGAGCGTTCTGAAGTTCGGGGGAATAGATCTGCGCTATAACCTGCCCGTTACGCACCGTCTCGCCGACAAAATTGACCACAAGTTTCTCGATTCGCCCTCCGACATGCGACACCTGTGAATGTACAAGCCGCTCGTCGGGTTTAACCGTCCCGAAAAGCGAGATTTCCTTCACCGCATTTCCGCGCGAAACCTTTGTAGTCATGATGTTTGCAAGTGCAACAGCTTCGGCGGAAAGCATTATCGCATCCGGGTCATCCGCATGAACACTGCCTCCGACATCCCTATGCAAGGGTATCAAATCCATAGCGCACAAGCGGCATTTCCCCGGCTTATCCTGCCTAATCTGCGGATGCATCGAGCAAGTCCAAACCTGCGCTTCACCGCCGGAATCCGAAATATCAGCCGCTCCGCCGCCATCCGCAGGACTTGAAAATATCAACCATCCCAGCAACAAACCTGCCGCAAACACCAAACCATAAATAAAAACCTTTTTAGTCATATCTATAAAATTAAAATTCTTCACGTGTTCCTAAATTTGAAATAAACTTTTGCACCCTCGCTACTCCCGTATTAAAGTCGGCCGTAGCTTCGGATGTTTTTAGCTTATAATCAAGCAATTGACGCTGTACTTGAAGTATTTCACTTAGTCCTTCATTGCCTGAAATAAATTCCCGAACAAGCAAGTCGTAAGTTGTACGTGCAAGTTCGGTCTGCTTATGATAGAGGGTGATTTTACGCTCGGCATCATCTAACTCGTGCTTCAGGCGGTACAGTTCGGCTTCAAGTAGATTTCGCGTATCATCATATTTAGCCTGCGCTGCCCGGCGTTGAAATCGTGCTTCTTTCATCGCCGCACTGTATTTACCGCGATAGAGCGGAATACTCACCGACACCATCGGCATCAGCATATCTCTACCATTCATTCCGCCCGTGCTGCCGGACATATCCGTCATGTCCGAAGCAACTGCCTTACTGCCGATCAGCATGTATTGAAGCCCGATCCCTAACATCGGGTATCCCATCTTACGGTTCATTTCTTCTTTCGCCTCATATACAAGAGTCTCTTCATGATACATGCCAAGCATAGGGTTTTGCTCAAAAACGAGAGATGTAATATCCTTAATATCAAATATATACTGCGTTTTAGGAAAGGTGTCGGGAATAACAATCTCACTCGTCGCCGGCTTATTTAGCAGGGCATTAAACCGTGCTTTTTCGGCTTCGATTTCCGACAAAATACTTTCCTCATTATTCTCCATCTCTGCAATTTCAAGCCGAATACGAAGCGCTTCCGACATCCCTCCGGAAGTGCCCGACGAAGCGCTCATCGACATTCCGCCGGTATTAGTCGCCGTATTGTCCGGTTTTCGACTCATGTCAGCCATATTCATCGACGAAGATGAAGGCGTCGAAAGAGTTGCCGTCTCTACCGGAGGCATCACCCGCGTTCCGGGGCTGCCTCCCGCCGAAAACCGCCTTAACGCCAGTGTTTCCAATTGCCGCAACAGCTCGGTATTTTCTCGATTATTCATCAACCGTTGCTGCAAACGATTCAGCACGTACCATTGCTCATAAATCCGGAGAAAAAGATCGTCGCGCGCCTCACGAAACTGTTCAAAAGCCATTTGCGCCATGTGTTGCGCCTCTGTCTTGGCAGCCTTGCGCGTCCCGAACCAATTGAACATCTGCATCAATTCAAACTGTGCGATTTGCTGTCCGTCTATGATTTCCATCGGCTTAAGGAAGAAACCGGCATCAAATTGAGGATCTTCCAAGGCTCCCGCTTGCGGTACCCTCTCCAAAGCCGCTTCATAATTATGAAAGGCCGCCATGACGCCCGGATTATTCCGCGCTCCCATTTCAAGATAGACGGTCAATAAATCTGTCTGCGCACTCGCATCTATTACGCTAAATATCAATAAAATAACAATAATTCTTGACATAATAATTTACTTAATATTAGAATATTCACGACTATGTTCACGCCACCAGCACTGCAAAACCGGCACCACAAACATCGTCATTGACTGAATCAGCATCCCGCCAAAGGTCGGAATGGCCATCGGGACCATGATATCGGCGCCTTTACCTGTTGAGGTCAGTACCGGCAGTAGAGCAATAAGCGTAGTGGCAGTCGTCATTGCGGCTGGGCGGACACGCCTCAAGCCTGCAAAGACAACAGCCTCGCGGATCTCGCTATTCGTGCGGGGTTTTCTTTCAAGGAAAGTATCGTGAATATACGTCCCCATCAGAACCCCATCGTCGGTTGCAATGCCGAAAAGGGCGATGAATCCTACCCAAACGGCAATGCTAAGGTTTATCTGGTGCATTTGGAACAGGTCACGCATATTTTCCCCGGCAATAGAGAAATCCATGAACCACGGCTGACCATAGAGCCACAAAAGTATGAAACCGCCGGCAAAAGCGACAAACACACCCGAAAAATGTATCAGTGAAGCCATTACGGTCTTGAAGCGAAAATAAAGTATCAGCAGAATCAGCAACAGGCTCAGCGGGATGACTATCATCAACCTCTTTGCTGCGCGTTCCTGCTGTTCATAATTGCCTGCAAATCTGTATGATACTCCCGCAGGCAGAGTTATTTCGCCGGCAGAAATTTTCGCTTTGAGATATTTGTCGGCTTCGCGCACCACATCAACTTCCGCCCGGCCTTCCACCTTGTCGAAAATCACATATCCGACGAGGAATGTGTTTTCGCTCTGAATCATCTGCGCGCCTTTGGTATATTCGATTTCGGCCACCTCGCTGAGCGGAATCTGCGCGCCGGTTGCAGTTGGGACAAGCAGCTTAGCCAAAGCCTCAGGGCTGTCACGCAACTCACGAGGATAGCGCAGGCGTACGGGGAAGCGTTCACGTCCTTCTACGGTGGTTGTCAGCGTCATTCCGCCAACAGTCGCGCTGATAATATCCTGTAAATCAGCTACTGTAATGCCATATCGCGCCATATTACGGCGGATAAGGCGAATCTCTATGTAAGGCGTGCCGACCGCACGGTCGTAAAACACGGTTGAAGGAAGTATCGCCGACACTTCTTTCAGCGCCGCTTCGAGCGCACGACCACCCTGCTCAATGCTTTCGAGGTCAGGCCCCGACACCTTAAGTCCCATCGGCGCCCGCATCCCTGTCGAGAGCATCACAAGCCGAGCTTCGATAGGCTGTAGTTTCGGAGCGGAAGTGACGCCGGGAATATGAGAGACATTGATGATTTCCTGCCAGATGTCATCCGGATTCTTGATATGCGACCTCCACTGACGAAAATAATCCCCGCGCGGGTCGGGAATAAGATATTGTCCCCATCCACCAGGCGGAGGCGAGAATTTCTCGTCTTCCGTAAGCGTCCTGGATTGGCCGGAAATAGTATCCTTAAGCAAAAATTCCCCCTTGGAATTTGTCTTGAACCGTTGCCGATGCCCGTCACTATCAAGTATATATTCCGGCCGGTAATTAATCGTATTCTCGAACATCTGCACCGGAGCAGGGTCGAGAGCCGAATTAACGCGCCCCCATTTCCCTACGGCAACCTCTATTTCGGGTATTTGCGATATTCGCTTATCCAAAGTCTCGATGTAACGCAGGTTTTGCTCAATACCCGTATGTGGCATACTCGTCGGCATTAACAAAAACGAACCCTCATTGAGCGAAGGCATAAACTCCTGTCCCATATTTTTCCAAATAAAAATCCCCACAACAAGCGTCCCTACGGGTATCATCATGAAAATAAACCTGTTATCAAGGCACCAGCGCAAAATCTTTTCATAGAAAATCACCAAGAGCCACAGCATCCCAATAATCAAACCCACAGCCATGACCACAAAGACGAAATTCACCGCAAACCCTGCTTCCGTCCCGACCGGCATCCAAACCGAGGTGAGATAATAAATGGCTATTAATAAGGCTATTGCTATATTAATAAACGATGGCAACAATGAGTTTTCCCAGAACTTGGTCGTCAAATTATTGATCCCGAAAAGGGTTAATCCTAAAGCCGGGAAAACACCGGAAACGACAAATAGAATGACGCCTCCAAGGACTAAAATCCAATTGAGAACATCTCGAAACCGCCGCGAAGTCACATTAATTGAGAAAACATAATAAGCCACCGTCGGCAACACAACAAAGCCCAGAATAAACGCCGAAACAAGTGCAAAAGTCTTTGTATAAGCCAATGGCCCGAAGAGTTTCCCCTCCTGCGCCTGCATTGCAAAAACCGGCAGGAAACTGATAATAGTAGTCAGCATCCCGGTAGTCAGCGCTCCGGCAACCTCGCGGACACTACGGGCGATAACGGAAATCAAAGAATGAGGGTCGGAGGTCTGTTTAAGATTTCTGATAATATTTTCGACAATAACCACCCCCACATCAACCATAACCCCAATCGCAATAGCAATTCCGGACAACGCAACAATGTTGGCATTAACGCCCGTATATCTCATTATTATAAAGGTTGAAAGCACCGCAATAGGCAGCAAACCGGAGATAATCACCGAGGCCCGCAGATTGAGCACCAGCACAATGACCACAATAATGCATATTAGAATCTCATGCGAAAGAGCCATTTCGAGCGTTCCGATAGTTTCGCGTATAAGTTCCGTCCGGTCGTAAAAAGGCACTATCGTCACCTTGGAAACCGTCCCGTCAGGAAGTGTCTTCTGTGGCAATCCCGCCTCTATCTCGGCAATCTTATCTTTCACATTATCAATTACTTGCAATGGATTAGATGCATAGCGAGCAACGACCACGCCTCCAACGGCTTCGACACCCTCTTTATCCAAACCGCCACGCCTCGTAGCAGGCCCAAGATTGACGAAAGCCACATCCTTAATCCGCACCGGAACGCCGTCTCCCCTCACCGCAACAACCGATTCTTCCAAATCCGCAACACTCTTGATGTAACCAATCCCACGCAAGAGATATTCCGCTTTATTCATCTCGATAGTCTCGGCGCCAATGTCGAGATTGCTCTTTTGCACGGCCGCCATAATATCCATGACTGACACCCCGAAAGCACGCATTGCATCAGGGTTTATCTCGACTTGATACTCTTTAACGAAGCCGCCTACCGAAGCCACCTCCGACACCCCTTCGGCTACCGAAAGGCCGTATTTAACATAGAAATCCTGTACTGTCCGCAACTCGTCCGGCCCCCATCCGCCAACTGGCTTACCCGTAGCCGGATCGCGCCCCTCAAGCGTGTACCAGAATATCTGCCCCAAAGCCGTAGCGTCCGGCCCCAGCGATGGCTGCACACCGTCGGGTAACATCCCGGCAGATAGCGAGTTGAGTTTCTCTATAATCCGCGACCGGGACCAGTAAAATTCCACCTCATCATCGAAAATAACATAGATAAACGACATGCCGAACATCGACGTGCTGCGAATCGTCTTCACCCCAGGTATCCCAAGCAAGGCCGTAGTCAGCGGATATGTAACCTGCTCCTGAATATCCTTAGGAGAGCGCCCCATCCATTCCGTTGCTACAATCTGCTGATTATCACCAATATCCGGAATAGCGTCCACCGGCACGGGATCTGCCGGCAGTACTCCCCCATGCCAATCGAATGGCGCAACCGATATGCCCCAAACCACTACTGCTACAAGCAATAGCATGGTTATCAGCCTGTTATTAAGAAAATATTTTATAATTTTTTCTGACATGATTTATTATTTTGATTATATGCCACAATAAAAAAAGCCCTTAGGACTGTTCGCAAATCAAAACACTTGCGTTTCCGCGGATAAATCAAATCCGCAGAACGCAATCAAATGTCAGAATGTCGGCGCCGAAACGCGCAAAACCTCCCGGTGGAAAGAAACTCTGATAATTAGATAATCTTATATTTAAATCATTGTAATTAAGCGAAATATCAGAGAATGATGCTGTCATATCAAAATCCGGCGCAATCGAAATGCCCCCGACGGTTTGATAATCGTCCGTCGAGAAAACTAAAACTTCATTCAAACAGCAAGTTTCGTGTAAATCTCTTAAAATAAGGCCATTATAATCAGAAATATCCTGACAATCAACATCTTCCATGCCGCAACAGCAAACCATTTTCGCTTCGCCGAACACCTGCACGGATGCGATGTTGCCGCCGCAAAAATGAATGGCGATAACCGGGTGCAAAACCATCAGAATACCCGCCAAAAACATGAAAAAAGACAATACTCGTTTCATAAAAATCACATATTCACAGCCGCAAATATACGATTTTTTTTAATACACAAACTTTTTTTTATCAATTTATTTGCAGTCGGCCGTCATTTTTTCGCATTATTTTGAATCTAAAGAAATTGGTTACGGTTTCGTTTTTGGTAGATTAAAAATTTTAATTACCTTTGCGTCATGTTTTATACCCAAAAGAACGCGACAATGAAACAATTCATGGACGAAAACTTCCTGCTTGAGACCGCGACAGCGCAGGAATTGTATCACAATCACGCGGCAAAGATGCCAATCATCGACTATCACTGCCATTTGGTGCCCAAAATGGTGGCTGACGACTACCGTTTCCGCTCACTGACAGAGATTTGGCTTGGCGGCGACCACTACAAATGGCGTGCCATGCGCACACACGGTGTTGCAGAACGCTACTGCACCGGCGACGCCACAGATTGGGAGAAATTCGAGAAATGGGCTGAGACAGTGCCATATACGATGCGCAATCCGCTGTATCACTGGACGCATCTCGAACTCAAAACCGCTTTCGGCATCGACAGGATACTGAAACCGGAGACGGCAAAAGAGATATATGATGCATGTAATCAAAAACTTGTGCTGCCGGAATACTCCGCTCGCGGGCTTATGCGCCGTTACAGGGTGGAGGTTGTCTGTACCACCGACGACCCCGTTGATACGCTTGAATATCATATAGCTACGCGCGAAAGCGGCTTTGAAATCAAGATGTTGCCGACATGGCGTCCCGACAAGGCTATGGCAGTCGAGAACCCCGTGAACTATCGCGCTTACATCGAGAAACTGTCGGCTGCAAGCGGCGTGAGTATCTCATCGTTCGGCGACATGATTGAAGCGTTGCGACAAAGGCACAAATTCTTCGCCTCACAGGGCTGCAAACTGTCAGACCACGGTTTGGAGGAATTTTACGCCGAAGACTACACCGACGCCGAAATCTCTGCTATTTTCAACAAAGTATATGGTGGTCAGGCTCTTACGCGAGACGAGATTGTGAAGTTCAAGTCCGCCATGCTGATAGTTTTCGGCGAGATGGATGCCGAAGCAGGCTGGACGCAGCAGTTCCATTACGGCGTAATTCGAGACAATAACACTCTGAAATTCAAGCAACTCGGTGCAGATACAGGCTTTGATTCTATAGGCGAGTTCAGCACCGCCAAGGCTATGGCGAAGTTTTTCGACCGCCTGAACAGTGCAGGTAAACTCGCCAAGACCATCATTTATCCTATCAACCCCTCAGCTAACGAGGTAATAGCTACTATGATTGGCAACTTTCAGGATGGCGAGACGGCGGGAAAGATGCAGTTCGGCTCCGGCTGGTGGTTTCTCGACCAGAAAGACGGTATGGAGAAGCAGATGAACGCGCTTTCGACGCTCGGTTTGCTGAGCCATTTCGTGGGGATGCTGACCGATTCACGCAGTTTCCTGTCGTATCCGCGCCACGAATATTTCCGCCGCACGCTGTGCAATCTCATCGGCAGGGACGTCGAAAACGGACAGCTCCCCGCGTCGGAAATAGACTTTATCGGACAGATGGTCGAAAACATCTGCTACGGTAACGCAAAAAAATATTTTGATTTTTAAACAATTCTGTTATAGTGGCAAAAGAGCAGGTCACCGTTGTCGTCGTGCAGGTGCATGCCGTTGCCTTCGCAGTAGCGAAACATCTTACAGTCTTTGCAGACGCCTCGCCGCGCCCACTCGCGCTTGCGGAATGGCTTGAAACGTTCGTTCCATACATCCATGAAGCGGTCACGATAGATATTGCCCTGATGAAAATTGGCGCGTATGCTCGGACATGCAGATATGGAACCGTCGGCAAGCACCGAAGCGATAGATACGCCGGCATTGCACTGATAGAAATGGTCGCGCACCTCCATCTCATAGTTGCCGAGAAAGCCCTCACAGCCGTAACTGAGGTGTATCCTACCTTCGCGGCGGGTCTCGCGGATGAAGTCGAGCACGGCAGTAAATTCTTCGTCCGACAGTTGCAGTTCGGGCAGTTGAGCCGCCCGTCCGACAGGGAAAATGGTGAACAATCGCCATCGCTTGACGCCATGTTCAATCAAAAAATCCCGAAAGGCAGGCAGCGAGATGATATTCTTTCTATTGACGCAAGTAACTATGTCCCAGATAATTATATCTGATTTTATCAATAATTTAACAGCGTTAAGGGCGCAGTCATAACTTTGCGGATGGCGGCGCAGCCAGTTATGCGCGTCTTTGAAGCCGTCGAGACTAACAGTGACGGAGTGCATCCCTGCCGCAAGCAACGAATCGAGGCGCTGTTGGTTGAGTAACAGCCCATTAGTAACCATTCCCCACGGAAACCCGCGCCGGTAGAGTTCTCTGCCGCACTCCTCGAGGTCATCACGCACAAGCGCTTCGCCGCCTGTAAAGATTATCATCGTATGGTTAGGATTGACGTGCGGTGTAATCTGGTCTATCACGTTGAGAAAATCCGCTACCGGCATGTCGGGCTGGTTGGCAACGACGCGACAATCGCTCCCGCAGTGGCGGCAGTTGATATTGCACCTGAGCGTACATTCCCAGAACAGCGTACGCAATTCATGCAGTTTTACCTGATTCTTCCGCATCTGCCTGAAAACCTCCAGACCCGCACGCTTGCGAAGCGACGGCGCTTTATTCATCCTTAGATATCTCTCTGAGTTCTACATCAAGATTTACTGTATATTCACCTGAATACCAATTACTTCCTTTCTTTGTTTGTTCAGCTGTTTTGAAATCTACTACGACTGTTGTATCTGCAAATGAGCCGTTTGCTTCTCCGTCAATATCGCTGATATACACGGGTTGGCTGGCTATCACACCTGGAAAATCGTTGGCTGTAAGTTTGAAATTGCCATTATCATCCGTAACAACCGACTTCTCCAAATACTGATATGAAGTTGATGGCGCCCCATATTCGGGCACAACCGGGGATGTATATTCAACTTTAATTCCTTTAATCGCCTTACCGTTGGCCTTATTGACAACTTTACCTTTTACCGTATAATCCGCATTCGGAGAGCCGTATTCTACCGGCTCTTCTGAATTAAAGATATCACAACTGTTAAAACCGAGCACGGTCAAAATTCCCGCAAGCGCCCAGTTAGTACCCTTAATTAGTGGTCTGTATAAATTTTTCATATTCATATTTTTACGAAATAACAAATTGCAAAGATAATTATATTTTTGGAATTGTCAAAAAAAATATATAGTTTTGCAGAGATTTTTAATGGAAATTTTTTTACGCAAAAATATTTTATGGCAGACGACAAGAAAGTTATTTTCTCTATGGTGGGGGTCAGCAAGATATATCCCCCTCAAAAACAGGTGCTTAAAAACATATACCTCTCGTTCTTCTATGGCGCCAAGATAGGC
>JAISUX010000019.1 GCA_031271805.1 Tannerella sp. | reverse complement strand
GTCGCGACGGTACAGATAACGCTCAAGGATGCCGAATAGGATAACTCAATACCTGCACAACGTTTTCAGGTCGAACGAGACTCACCTGCACGAGTTGAAATACCTTTTTTGGGAATGTACGCAGCGTTGTAACCTTCGTTGCCGGCATTGCGGGTCGGACTGCAGCGCCTCGGCCGCGACGCCGGACATGCCTTTCGAGGATTTTCTGCAGGCCGTCGTCCCGCTGACGGAAAGATACGGGCGCGACAGGATAACGGTCGTCATAACCGGCGGGGAGCCGCTGCTGAGGAAGGATTTGGCGCAATGTGGTATGGCGCTGCGGAAACACGGGTTCCGGTGGGGGGTCGTCACAAACGGGCTGGCTTATACGCGGGAGGTTCACGGGCAACTGATGGCGGCGGGTATGGGCGCGGCGACGGTGAGCCTCGACGGGTTTGAAACGTCACACAACTATTTGCGCTGCAACGGGCGGAGTTTCGCCGGCGCCATGGACGCTATCGACCTGATTGCGGGCACAAAGCGATTGTTCTACGACGTCGTGACATGCGTCAACCGCCGGAATATCGACGAGCTGGAGGGCTTGAAGGAGTTGCTGATCGGCCGCGGGGTGAAGGCGTGGCGGCTGTTCACTATCGCGCCTATCGGGAGGGCGGCCGGGCAGGAGGAGATGCAGCTAAGGGGCGAGGAGCTGCGGCGGCTGATGTCGTTTATCGCGGCTTCGAGGCGGGAGGGGCGAATGGACGTCAAGTTCAGCTGCGAGGCCTACGTGGGGAGCTACGAGACCCGTGTGCGCGACGGGTATTTCTTCTGCCGCGCAGGCATAAATATCGCTTCGGTGCTGATCGACGGCTCTATCTCGGCTTGTCCGAATATCAGCCGTAAGTTTGCGCAGGGTAATATCTATCGCGACAATTTCACGGAGGTCTGGGAGGAACGCTTCGGGAGGATGCGCGACAGGGGGAGGATGAAAAGCGGGCTGTGCGCCTCGTGCCGCGATTTCCGCCATTGCCTCGGGGGCGCGATGCACCTCAGGAACGAAGAGAGCGGGGAGATTATGGTGTGCCATAACCGGCTGCTGGCCACGGCTTCATCGAAAGTTTAGCTTCCCTCGGCTTCAATATTTTGCATACAAATACCTTTTGATGCTTTTTTTGGGTGTTTTCTCGAACTCGGTGGGATAGAGTTCGATGGATGAAATCTTCTCGTAGGGGGCGAGGAGTTTGTTTACTTCCTGGCAGTTATGTTCCATCAGGAGGGGCAGGTCTTCATGCGAGATGCCCATGCCGTCGAGCTGCTCGTAGTCGGGATAGACGAGGGCGATGATACGGCCGTCGCGGTCGAGGACGAGGCTTTCGTGGATGAAGGGCATGTTGTTGAGTTTGGCTTCGAGTTCTTCGGGATAGATATTCTGGCCGTTCGAGGAAAGTATCATCGTCTTGTTGCGCCCGCGGATGAAGATGCGTTTCTCGCGGTCGATGGTGCCGAGGTCGCCGGTGCGGAGCCAGCCGTCTTCGGTGAAGGCGTCGCGGGTGGCTTCTTCGTTTTTATAGTATCCTGTCATGACGTTCTCGCCGCGGACTTGTATCTCGCCGACTTCGCGGTAGGGGTCGGCGGAGTCGATGCGGACGTCCATGATGCCGCGAAGGACATGCCCGCAGGAGGTCGGCTCGAAGTATTTGTAGTTCGAGTAGCTTATCAAGGGGCCGCACTCGGTCATGCCGTAGCCTATGGTGACGGGGAATTTTATCTTGCAAAGGAAATCGGTCACTTCCTGGTTCATCGGGGCGCCGCCGACGATGACTTCGCAGAAGCGGCCTCCCATCGTCTCGATCAGCTTCTTGCATATCCGTTCGTAGATAAGGTTTTCGATATAGGGGACGGACAAGGCCAGCTTCATCGTCCTCTTGTGGAGCTGGGGGAGGATCATCTTTTTGTATATCTTTTCGAGAATCAACGGGACGGTTATCACTAAGTTTGGCTTGATGTCGGCGAAGGCTTTGAGGAGGATTTTGGGGATCGGGGGCTTGCCGAGGATATGTACATGGGCGCCGACGGCGACGGGGGTGAGGAGGTTGAAGGCGCAGCTGTAGGCATGGGCTAAGGGGAGGAAGCATAGCTCTTCGTCGCCACGGAACATGAGGTTGAGCGTCTGGGCGTAGGTCACGTTCCCGGCCAAACTGTTGGCCGTCAGCATCACGCCTTTCGAGAATCCGGTCGTGCCCGAGGTGTAATTTATCTCCACCAGCGTATCATTCGGTATGTCGGGGAAGCGGACGTCCTCCGGCTTGTAGCCTAAGGGGTAGAGCTCGTCGAAAAGGCTGTCCGCCATCGCATCGACGTCCGAGGGGCGCCGGCCGTTGGAGACGCTTATGCACGAAAAATCTTTCAGCGACAATACGGCCTTGAGCCTTTCGGGTATTTCGGAGTCGAAAGATTCCCAAATCTTGTTCGAGACAAAGAGGAAGGAGGCCTCGGAGTGGTTGATGATGTGCATGATGTCGTTAGGATGGAAATCCTGGAGTATGGGCACGACGACGGCGCCGTAAGTAATGGTCGCCATATAAGCTATCGCCCAGCGCGAGCAGTCCTTGCCCGTGAGCGCCACCTTATCGCCCTTCCTCACGCCGAGATACTCGAACAAAAGGTGCATCCTGGCTACCTCGATAGCCATCTCGCCGAACGTGAACCTGACCTCGGTATCATAGTCCGAGAAGGCCGGCAGTTCCCAATTATCGCGGAAACTCGCCTCATACATTTTTATCAAATTTTGCTGTATCATAAAGTCTTTCAATTTGTAACAGGGCTGCAAATATAGCAAAGATATTTAAAACCGCCAAATTTTTGTCGTCCCAAATTCAATATATCGGGGATGTCCGGAAATGTATTCCGGAAGGTAATAACAACTATGCCGTCATTTCGCGAAGGATATTTTGTAAAGCATTAAAAACCTGCCCGTACTTCAGCAGCCTGTGGGTATCAAGTATCTGGGAAATCAATGGGCTTGATTCGGCTGCAGCTAATTCTTTCCGGATAATTTCCGCAAAAAAATCCATGGTGATCCTATTGTCCGAGAAAAGGCGCTTCACGTCCTTACCCAACAAGATGCTTCCCGCAATAAAAGTGTCAAAATCTTCCGTATCGTACAATTCTTCATAATACTCTTCGACAACGCGCAATTCATTTACTTCAAGATAATTCTCAATTATAAACGCAATATCGTTCGCATCCTTGCTATTCATCAAATGCCTGTCTGCAAAAGCATTCAATTTTTGAATGAAAATACAGTGCAACTGCACCACCTTAACCGTAAATTCATCATCAATCACAACCTCCAGGATGTTTTTCACCGCCTCCGCATATCCCTGTACCGACATTGCTACGTCTTCATCCGGTTGCCAATAGATCATCCCGTCATTATTTGCAACACCGCCAAAAGGTACAATGTCAAGCGTATATACATTTTTATAAATAAAACGATGTTTCCGGTTTTTATCCTTCTCAAAATCGTCCAAAAGGCAAATCCCTTCCGAAATTTCATCAAACTGCGTCCAGTCGGAAATACTTAGCGTAATATCCAGATCCGTTGTCGCCCTAATCACTTCCTGATTGTAAAGGCCGGTCATAACGATGTCGCGTGCGGTTGCGCCGACAACGTAATAATTCATCCCGATAGAGTCGAAAAATACACTCAATCGCCGTAATAACTCCTTTAACAAGAGATTATTTAACTTATCGCCCGATATATGATAACTCATTTCCAAGGATTATTTTAGCCGTTTCAAGATTCCTTCCATCACCGCTATTCATCAAATCGGCATAAACCAACAACGGATGCACAGTCTGTTTCTCATCGCTTTGTTGCCAGAACATGCTTAATACTTCCACCTTCCCGTTATCATCCGGAACCAGCGCCATTGTCTTCAACTCCAGCCAATTCAAGTCGGTATAAATTGTATATATCTCAGGCACAAGATAATTTGTTAAAAGCGCAGCTCCCGGCTCGCCTCCCCAAAATGCGCCGGTTACAATCTTCGACAAATCGGAAATAGGTACGGCAAAACGCATGCGCTTTTTCAAAAGACGCGGACGCAAAAAATCATTATACGCCGTTATCCAGCGATTTAATAATTCAGGCTTGTTTTTAAGAACGGTTTTAGTATCTGTTTTCAGTATAAACTTCAAATCCGCCAATTCGTTGATAATAGCGCTGACCGACCCCAGAGCGATACCGACTTTTTGGGCCAAAACGCGATATGGTAGATTAATGTCGTCGGGATTCTGCAGCAACCGGAAAACCAGTTTTATCCCCGATTCCTGAAACGCCCGCGCCTGTTTTGTTTTAGGTAAGCGCTTATGCTTATTTCCATTAATACAAACAAACAAACTGCCCCGCCGAATATAACAATTGCCTGCCGAATCAATATAATTAATCCCATGCTTGAGATATTCCTCCACTATAGCTGAAGGAATATACTTCGTGAGCAACAACGGCGGCAAACCTGTCGCAGCAGTCAATTCTTTGAGCTGCTGCAAAACAAGCAGGCGATTTCCCTGCGTTACGGTAGATTCAACCAGGACTACAAATGCCGTATCATTAATTTTGGCTATCCGTACGCCTAATGATTTATCTCTCAACTGTTCAACCTTCAATCCGGTTTGAGCCTCTAAAACATCTAAAATTCTCTCTTTCATTTTTCTATTGCGTTCATTATTTATCGACGTTCATTTAAAATGAACACGCAAAAATAGTGAACACTTTTGAGATGCGCAAATTATTTCGCAACTTTTTTCTCGACGCAAGGAAAAGACTGCCGAATCTTTCCGAGATACGGCGCATCTTACGGTTTTTTATCTCCCACAGTGTGGAAATTCAAAAATTTCATGTACTTTTGCGGGCGAATTGATTGTTATTTATGACGGATAATACTTTTTTTGAGAATAAAAAGGCGGCTTACTTCACTCTGGGCTGCAAGTTGAACTTCGCCGAGACATCGACCGTAGGCCGCGAACTATCCTCGCTCGGCATCCGCAAGGCGCGGGCGGGCGAAGAGGCCGACTTTTGCATCATCAACACCTGCTCGGTGACCGAACTGGCCGACAAAAAATGCCGCAACCTCATCCGGCGAGTGCACCGGATGCACCCGCAGGCTTATATCATCGTCACCGGCTGCTACGCCCAGCTCAAACCCGAAGAAATAGCCTCCATCGAGGGCGTTGACCTCGTCCTCGGCATGGAGCAGAAGCGGCTCGTGGGGAAGTATATCGGCCGGATGCTCGCCGCCTCGAAGGTCAAGAGCGCCGAGGTCGGAATTATCTCGACCTCGGTGAAGCATACCCGCTCGTTCACGCCCTCATGCTCGGCCGGCGACCGCACGAGGTACTTCCTCAAGGTCCAGGACGGATGCGACTGCTTCTGTTCCTACTGCGCCATCCCCTTCGCTCGCGGGCGGAGCCGCAACGGCTCGATAGCCCATATCGTCGCCCAGGCGCGACAGGCAGCCGGCGAAGGCGGACGGGAAATCATCCTCACAGGCGTCAATATCGGCGACTTCGGCAAAAGCACCAACGAACGCTTCATCGACCTTATCAAAGCCCTTGACAGGGTCGATGGAATCGAAAGATTCAGGATTTCGTCCATCGAACCCGACCTGCTGACCGACGAAATCATCGACTTCGTAGCCGCCAGCCGGCGCTTCATGCCGCATTTCCACATCCCGCTCCAGAGCGGCAGCGACGCCGTGCTGCGCCTCATGCGCCGGCGCTACGACACAGCCCTCTTCCGCCGCATAACCGAACGTATCCGCGAGATAATGCCCGACACTTTCATCGGCATCGACGTCATAGCCGGCATGAGAGGCGAGACCGACGAACTGTTCGACCAAAGCCTCCGCTTCATCGAAAGCCTCCCCTTCTCCTGCCTCCACGTATTCAACTATTCCGAACGCCCGGGAACGCGGGCGCTGAAGATCGACCACCACGTCCCGCCCGAAAAACGACGCCTCCGCAGCCGGCGGCTCATCGAACTGTCCGACCGCCGCCTGCACCTCTTCTACGACCAACACATCGGCCGCAGGGCAAATGTGCTGTTCGAGCACTCAAAAAAAGACGGATTCATGTACGGATTCACCGAAAATTACATTAAAACAGAAATCCCCTACGACAAAACCCTTTGCAACGTCATCCGCAGGGTCGAACTCACGGGATGGAACGCCGACAAAACGGCGCTGACCGCTAAAATTATTGATTGAATTATGGGAAATAAACTTCTATACGCGCTGCTGTTCGGCCTGGTCAAGATTCATGCCCTCCTACCCTTCCGGGCGCTTTACATCATGTCCGACATCTTGTATTTCTTCACCTATCACGTCTTCCGCTACCGCCGCAAAACGGTCGCCAAAAACCTCTCGAACTCCTTCCCGACCAAAACGCCGGCCGAACTCGCCGCCCTCGAACGCCGGTTCTACCACCATTTCACCGACATAATCGTCGAGACCGTCAAACTCGCGCATATCTCCAAAGAAGACCTCCTCCGGCGGGTAGAAATCCTCAACCCCGATATTTTTGTCGATCTGATAGCGCAAGGACATACCTGCTTCATAATAACTTTTGCGCACTACGGCAACTGGGAATGGTTCACCGGCCTCTTCACCAACCTCTGGGGAAACGGCGCTGAGAACAAACTTTATTTCATCTACCGCCCGCTCAGCAACAAGGCCTTCGACCGCCTTTTCCTCTATCTCCGCACACGCTTCAGCACCTTCGGGATAAAGAAAAACAGCGCCCTTCGCGACATTATCAACATCAAACGAAGCGGCGAGCCGAGCATCGTCGGCTTCGTGGCCGACCAGACCCCCAGCAAAGCCAATATCCACTACCGGACGCAGTTCCTCAACCAGGACACGGCCTTCTTCACCGGCCCCGAACGCATCGCCGGGAAACTCGACCTGCCCGTCGCATACGGCGATTTCAGCAGCCCCAAAAGAGGCCATTACAGGGTCGAATTTAAACTCATCACCGACAAACCTAAGGAAACGCCGGAGTTCGGCATAACCGAACAATTCGCCCGCCTGTGCGAAGAAACGATCATCCGCTACCCCGCTTTCTGGCTCTGGACGCACAAAAGGTGGAAACACCAACCGAATTAATTTCTTATCTAAATTTCAGGATTATGAGCAGAGTATCAGTGATTATATTGAATTGGAACGGCAGCCGGCTGATGCGGCAGTTTTTGCCGTCGGTGATTAAAAATACGCCGCCCGACATAGCCGAGATCGTGGTGGCCGACAATGGCTCGACCGACGATTCCATCGCCATGCTTAAGGACGAATTTCCGTCCGTCAAAGTGATATCGTTAGACCGCAACTACGGCTTCGCAGAGGGCTACAACAAGGCAATAGACCTTAGCGGAAGCGAAATAACCGTGCTGCTCAACAACGATGTCGAGGTCACGCCGGGATGGATCGACAAGCCGCTCGCCGTGTTTGATTCGGAGGCCGGAATCGCGGCTGTCCAGCCCAAGATACTTTCGTTCCGCGACCGTAAGCGTTTCGAGTACGCGGGCGCGGCCGGCGGATTCATCGACATTTACGGCTATCCCTACTGCCGCGGCCGGGTATTGTCGGTCGTTGAGGACGACCACGGGCAGTACGACGCCCAGGCCGACGTGCTGTGGGCTACCGGCGCCTGCCTGTTCGTGCGCACCGCTGTCTTTAAAAAAGAAGGCGGGCTGGACGGCCGTTTCTTCGCCCACCAGGAGGAGATAGACTTCTGCTGGCGCCTGCGCTCACGGGCTTACCGCATCGTCTGCACGCCTCAAACCGCCGTTTATCACCTCGGCGCAGCAACCCTCAATGCCGAAAGCCCGCGGAAAACCTTCCTGAACTTCCGCAACAACTTGCTGATGCTCTATAAAAATCTCCCCGAAAAAGACCTGCGTCGCGTCCTGCGCCTGCGCTTCTGGCTCGACATGATTGCCGCCGCAAAATTCCTCCTCGAAGGCAACCCTAAGAACGCTGCAGCCGTCTTCAAGGCGCGCCGCGAATTTAAAAAACTCAAAACCGACTACGCCGCCGTCCGTAACGAAAACCTCGCAAAGAGCCGAATCGCCGATATCCCCGAAATACGCCGCCGCAGCCTGCTGTTAGCCTTCTATCTCAAAGGCAAGCGCACTTACTCCGAATTATAAAACTCTTTCCGGTACTTCCGGTGTCGGATTTTACCGGCGCGGTCGAAGTTTTTTTTCGACAAATTTTTTCCTTCATTGACAGAATTACATAATTTGCTTCTCACCTCCCACTCCCGCGCCCACAACACTTCATCACTCGCGGACGACGGAAATGGGTGGGTTGTGGCGGTAGTCGCCTGAGATGACGGGGTGCTGCTGGCGGTTGGTGCGCTGCGCGACGTTGGTGGAGACGTAGTTGTAGAGTTCGTTGACGGTTACTATGCGGTTGTGGTCGGCGTCGGCTTCGCCCTTCAAGCCGCGTATCAGGTAATGGCTGAAAACGCCCTGACGGATGCCCGCGCTCTCGACACTGTACTCGCTGCCCATCGATGAGAGTAGCATCACGAAGCCGCCTTCGGCATGCTCAAATGTCTGATAGTATGCTTGCTCGGTTGTAGAGGCTGCTTTGACACCGTTGCTTCTGATGCCGCTACCGTTATCATAGTCGCTACTGCGCGTTGCCCAGTTGCCTGAATGACAGGCGTCGGCAATGATGTATTTGTACTTCGCACGCGATTTGGCGATGAGGGCGTTTATCTCGTCGTGAAGCAGCAAACCGCGGTTGCCGAGTACGTCACCGTTGAACTCGTATGTTACGAAGGCGTTTGACGCTCCATGTCCGGAAAAGTAGAACACTATCGCGTCGTTGGCGGAGGCTTGCTGCCATACCTCGTTCAAGGCGCGGAGGACGTTCTGCCGCGTGGCGTCTTCGTCTATCAGCACGCGCACCTGATTGTCGGGCAACGAGCCGCCTTCGGGACTTTTGTAGAACGCATACATACGGTAAGCATCGTCGTCGGTATAGTTCAGTTTCGACTTCTGCGATTGATAATCAGCCACCCCAACCACAACCGCCCAGATGCGCATGTTGGCGACGCTGGCAGTTGTAGCGCCTGCCACTTCGCCGTAAGAAGCCGAGTTGTTGTTGCTCACCTGCGAACCTGTGCCGGACGAATGTGCCTGATGCGAACCGCCACCGGAATTGACACCGCTTCCACTCGTGCCGCTCCCATTGAAGCCCTCGTCAATCCATCCGCTAACCCTGTCGGTACGTCCTGACGACGGCAGCCCTTCGGCATCATTCTTCAGCCGCTCCCACCGCGCATACTCCCGTGCCTTACGCTTCCGCCATGCCTCATAGCCGTCCTCGCCGTCGCTACTCTGCGAATATCCCGTCGTCACGCTGATAATCAGCAATAAAAATGCTATAATCAGTTTCATATATCAAGCAATTTCGTATTCTACTTTGGAAGGATTACTCACATTACGGGATGCGTTAAGCACCTCGATTCCGACTATCCGTCCGTTAGCGCTGTAGTCAATAATGACCCCGGCCTTCTCTTCATCACTCTCGAATATCTTCTCGTCACTCAGCAAAAAATATAGCACATCCTGCTCTTTATCATACTTTAACTTCATAATACTTTGATATTTTTGTTGTTAATAAATATAGCGTACTTTTTTTGCGCAAAATTTATGCAAAAATAGTATTTTTTCTTGACTTTTTATGATTCTCAAGAAAAAACGACTGAAATAGTTGCTGCTCTTGACAATCACTCACGTCAACCACATCCGCCCGGATGCGCATGTTAGTAGTGTCGTTTGGAAAATAATGCCTCTGCCTTGAAAGGGAGTGATAGGGGTGAATATCAAGTAGTAGAAAGGAATGAAGATGTAAGTACGATGGTTTTATTCGATAATGTTGAAAACTTTTTTCTTGAAAGTGATAATCGCATCAAAATATTTCATATATTTGCCAAAAATTATCAGGAATAATTAATTTCAAGATGATGACATTTGCAGAAAGGACAAGACAGGTAAGATAACAACGCCAATTGCCGCAAATAAAAGTAGCAGAAGCATTGGATATAGACGGTGTGACCTGTTGCAAAATAGAACGCGACGAACGACGTGCAAGAGTGCTACTATTAAGTTTTGGGAAATTTGGAGTAAAAAAGATGCAAAACTGGATATAGAAAACGCAGTAACTAGTTTAAGGATACA
>JAISUX010000133.1 GCA_031271805.1 Tannerella sp. | reverse complement strand
ATAACAACCACCTCTTCCAGCGCTAAGTTGCCTTCTTTTAGCGAGATGGTGAAACTTGTTTGCTTGCCGATGGAAATCTCCTGCGTCTGATAACCGACATACGAAACAATAATCGTGGCTCCCGGCGACACGTTTAACGAAAATTTACCGTCGGCATCGGTGATACCGCCGTTGGTCGTGCCTTTCTCGACAATGTTTGCACCGATTATGGCTTCGCCTTCCGAATCGACGATTGTGCCGGAAATCCAGACCCGGTTCTGTTGCTGCGAGATCATCGCGGTAATCTCGGCTTTCGGCATTTGCTTGCGGATAATGAATATCTGACGGTTATTGATAACATACGCATTATCCGTACCTTCAAACATCCGGTCGAGTATATTATTGACCGTCTGATTTTTGACATTAATGCTGACTCGCCTGTTTACATCGACTACGCCGTCATAATAGAAGATGAGGAAGTCGCTCTTCTTTTCAATTTCCTTGAAAACGTCCTTCACCAACCCATTCTCGACTTCGATAGACAGGTAGGTATTCTGTGAATAGGCGTTCTCCGCGAAACAAAGCCCTATTCCGATGCAAATGAATAACAATGTTGTTTTCACTCTTTCTGTTTTTCTAATTTTTTCCATACATGTGCGTACTTTTTATTTGTTAGTAATGGTATGTGTCTCATAAATATATTTGTAACTCACTGGCGCGGTCATGGATATACCCCTGAGCACTTCGGCAAGGTCGTCCTTGAGGTCTAACTTACCCGAACAGCTCAATGATGCGACTTTAGGATCACAAACGATTTCCTGCCCGTAATAACGCGAAAGCCGCCGGAGTATGTTCCTCAAACTCTCTTGTTCGTATTGATAAACACCGACTTTCCATGATGTATAATATTCGGTATTAACTGTTTGCACATTCGTCGAACGCCCTTCCAAAGTCATCATTTCGTTTGGCAAGAGCGTGATATCTTTCTCCGTTTCAGGGATATGTATCCTTACTTTCCCGTTAACTAAGACGAGGTGTTTGAGCGTATCCGTTTCATAAGCCGTCACATTAAAAGATGTCCCCAACACTTCAGCGCTAAATGTCTTAGTCTTAATGATAAACGGGACTTTATCGTCATGCGCAACATCCAGAAACACTTCCCCATCGACATAAATCTCCCTCTGCTTTTTATCGAAGACCACGGGATAGATCACCCTTGTCGCCGTATTGACCCAAATACGTGTGCCGTCGGAAAGTGTCAGCGACGAGCGTTTGCCGTGCGGAACAATCAGCTGATTATAAGCAATTTCGACATCTTTACGCACTGGCTTTTGTATATCTTTCTTTTCATTGTTGATTTCTATTTCCCCATCCTTATAAGTAATTTCGGCCTCTTCGCCTTCGAGCGAGACGGACTCGTCGCCGGATAGCACTAATTGTATGTTTTCAGCGGAGTGGTCGGGCAATTTGACGTCCTCAATCTTCGTGAGCGATACCTCATCGACATTTCGTCTGAGATTGAGCGACAGCCACCCGGCGACTATCAAAACGACGACCGAAGCGGCGACCGAGAAATAAAGGCGAAACATCAGCCGACGCTTCCGCCGGTATGTATTCGCACGCTTTTCGATATTCATCAACATATCTTCTTTCTCGTCATCACAAAGCGTCTCCGAACGAACCCGCATCGACTCGACAAAATAACGGGCGAACAGATAACTGTCGATACTCAATTCGCCGTCTTCCAGCGCTTTACTCCAATAATTCTCCGATTCTTTCGTCGGGTTTGTCATCGAGGCGATGAAAAAATCATCCTGAAGGAGGTCTTCGGCAGAATATCCGTCATATCCCTTTTTTGTGTCATTTTCTTTCATATTCATATACCTGTTATAACCTTTAAATTAATTGTACGCGAGAACGTCCGCCGATTTTCTTCGTATATGCGCCTTGCACTTTTTATTGCACGCTGTATCAAGTTTTGCACCGACTGATAGTTCATATTCATCAGTCTGCATATATCATCCATCTTCATGCCCTCGGCATACCTGTAATATAACACCTCCTTCTGTCGAGGCGGCAAGGAATATAGCAGTCGGTGCACCTTTTTCTTTTGCGCCGCATCTTCCTCGCCCTCAACTATCTCATCTTCAATAGAATATTCGGAAATAAATACCGGCTCAACAGTATCTATAGTATAATACTCCTGCTCTTTCTCAAAAAGATTGAACAAAGTATTTTTCAGAGCCATATAGAGATATGGTTTTATTTTGTCGGTCTTTTTCAATTGCGACCGATTACTAAGGATTTTCAAGAATACATCCTGAACGGCATCCTTAACTAATTCCCTGTCGGATGTAAATCTCATCCCATAAGCGAACAACTCATCCGTATATCGCTTATAGAAAACGCTAAAAGCTCTATCATCACCTAAAAGGAACATTTCCCACAGTAGCCCCTCTTCAAGTTTTTCCTGTTGCCCAATATCCATGATAATGTTATTTTTCCCTTAAACAACAAATGTAGGCAAAAATACTCACTTACAATGTTAAAAATCAAACAACGGAATTGTTAAAATAGCTATAACGCTAATAATAAATATATTATAATTCGATTAATCTTCCTGAGTGATGCCGGTGTTGAAGATATGGCATGACGTGTTATCAGGGGATAATAAAGTAAAAAAACTTACTTTAACCAATGAATACGAATAAGACGCAAAAAAAACTCCTGGAAATCATTGACTTCCAGGAGTTTAATGCGATTATTCTTTTATTAACGAGTGGTGCCACCGGGAATCGAACCAGGGACACAAGGATTTTCAGTCCTTTGCTCTACCAACTGAGCTATGGCACCTTTTTTTCGTTTTTGCGGCTGCAAAGGTAAACATTATTTTTTAATCCGCAAACTTTTTCAAAGTTTTTTTTTCAACATAATTTTTTATTTCGGATTTTTGCCGCGGTACAAATTCCATAAGTCGAATGACAAATCCCGGTTTGGGTGTGTTTTCGTTTAGAACCCTTGCCAGCCTTGGGCTTTTAGTTCTACTTCGCCGCCGTCGCGTCCGACAAGCACATTGCCATCCTCCGCCTTCGTGATATGCCCGATAACCGAAATCCCTTTTATCGCGGTCAGCGCATCATAAAGCGCGAGAGGAACGGTGAAAAGCAATTCATAATCCTCGCCGCCATTCATCGCCACAGTCATAATATTCATATTCAATTCCTCCGCCATAGCAGCAGTCTGATAATCAACAGGAATACGATCCTCAAAAATACGACATCCTACCTTGCTTTCTTTCGAGATATGCAGGATTTCCGACGACAGGCCATCGGAAATATCTATCATCGACGTGGGTACAACACCGGCTTTGTCCAACATTTCAATAATATCTTTGCGGGCTTCGGGTTTCAATTGGCGTTCGAGGATATATTCACGACCACCAAATTCGGGTTGGAAATCCGTTTGACCGCCATACGCAACTTTCTCGCGTTCAAGCAGTTGCAACCCCATATAAGCGGCGCCCAAGTCACCGGAAACGCAAATGAGGTCGTTCTCTTTTGCGCCGTTGCGATAGACGATCTTCTCCGCAAGCCCTTCGCCGATACAGGTAATGCTGATTGTCAGCCCTGTCATTGAGGACGAAGTGTCGCCCCCGACAATGTCCACGCCATAAATATCGCAAGCCAAACGCAAGCCGGCGTAGAACTCGTCGATATCCTCAATACAGAAACGCTTCGACAAACCCAACGATACGGTTATCTGTTTAGGCTGCCCGTTCATGGCGTAAATATCCGAAAAATTCACAACCGCCGACTTGTATCCCAAATGCTTCAACGGCACGTATGTGAGGTCGAAATGCACGCCTTCGAGCAGCAAATCGGTAGTCACAAGCACCTTATTATCCTTATAATCAAGCACTGCCGCATCATCGCCAACACCTTTGCTCGTGCTTACATTCTTCGGTTCTATCCCCTCCGTAAGATGGCGGATCAGTCCGAACTCGCCCAAAGACGAAATTTCAGTTCTTAGCATTTTCTTTATATATATTTATTGTTGTCATAACATGTTCAAGCACTCTTGTGTCGAAATCATCGCCCCGATCATGAAAAAATCGTACGGTAACGGGGATATAATAGAGGCAATACTTCCAATCCGCCGGTATTCCATCGAGGAATTTCAGCCTTACGGCATCTTTTTCCGTGCATATTATCAGGCGTTTATCAACATCCAGCGTTTTGAATTTAAAATCTATCATGCCGATGTCGTCAGCCGTAAAAGCGTGATGATCGGGAAATGTAAACAATGTGACATTATCGGACATCGAACGCATATAGCCGACAAGAGGTTTAGGATTAGCTATTCCGGTGACAAGCAGCACGTTATCATCCTTCTCGACATTTCTTAACGGCTTTGTATGCGAGGGAAAAACCATCTCCATCGTCCCATATTGTATGCCCGAAAAATACAGTCGCTGATTAGCCATTAGCGACATCGTTTTCTCAATTATACGAAGGTCTATCGGTTTTATCGTGTCCCTGCATTTTGTAACTACCACAAAATCAGCCCTATATATTCCCATAGCCGATTCACGCAAATCACCTGTCGGGAGCATATAGTCATCATAATAGATATTATCGTATTCGGTCAGAATGATTGTAAGCGAAGGAATTACGTAGCGATGTTGTAGGCCGTCATCGAGGAGTATCACATCGGGACGCACATCGGCGGGCAGAGCCAGCAACCGACGTATCGCGCGACGGCGGTTCCCGTCAACAGCAACGATGACGTCCGGGAATTTACTCTTCATCTGGCAAGCCTCATCGCCTATTTTCTGCGGCGTACTGTCGGGAGTAGCCATGATGAAGCCCTTAGTCAATCGCTTATATCCGCGACTAAGCACAGCAACCTTATAATGTTGCCTTAACAAATAGGCAAGATATTCGGTGAAAGGCGTCTTGCCGGTGCCTCCGACAGATAAATTCCCGATGCAGATTATCGGTACCGGGAATTTATCCGAAGGCAGCAGTTTAATATCAAACAAAAAGTTCCTCATGCTTATAATCATGCCGTAAAGCCATGAGAATGGCAGCAGCATTAAGCGCACAATGAGGTTCTTTCTGTTCATAAAAATATTAAATATTATCCAAATGATACGGCATTCGAGCTTGAATACCGCGAGTATGCTTCAACATCCTGATAGTGTTGAATATTTCCGTATCTTCACCAAGAGCGTCTTCTATAACGGACGATTTGACGTCGCCCAACTGCTTTTTGATGTAGTCGGAAATAGGGTCGTCGGAACCTGCTACCGATTTGACGCTATAGTCGGTCAGACCGGCAAGTTCGGCTGCGACTTCTATCGCGCGTTTGAGATCGCCTATTTCATCAACGAGGCCGATAGAGAGCGCCTGCTCGCCTGTCCACACGCGCCCCTGGGCAATCGTGTCGATATCCTCTTTCGACATTCCGCGGCCATCTGAACAGCGTGTCAGGAAGGTGTCATAAAAACGCTCTACCGCACTCTGAATCAATGCCTTCTCGTCGTCGCGCATAGGACGGGACATATCTCCCATATCCGAATATTTGTTAGTCTTGACAACGTCGGACGTGAGGTCTAACTTGTTCCACAAACCCGAAATGTCCGGATAGAGCGAGAAGACGCCTATCGAGCCGGTCAGCGTATTCGCCTCGGAGATGATTTTGTCGGCCGCGCAAGAGATGTAGTAACCGCCCGAAGCGGCGTAATTGCCCATGGATACGACGATCTTCTTCTCGTTTCGCAGGTCTTTGACCTGTTTCCATATCTGCTCCGACACGAAGCCGCTGCCTCCCGGCGAGTTCACGCGCAGAACGACAGCCTTGACTTTTTTGTCTTTTTTCAGGTCGGCAAGTTTTTCGGCGAGGTTCTCGGTGATGAAGTTCCCGCTGCCGTACATCGACGCTGTTTGGGAATCGACAATATCGCCCTCGGCATATACGACGGCAATCCGGTCGGCTTTCGACTTCGCAGGCGTTTTCTTAGCCCGCTTCAGTTTGTCGGGGCCGACGGTCTTCAACTTTTTATCAGCGTCAATGCCTGCAAGTTCCTTCACGTAGTCTTCGGCTTCGTGACGATATTTCACGCCGTCAACAAAACCCAATTCAACGGCTTTTTCCGCCGCTGCCAACATCATTCCGTTGTCTATGAAGCCATTAACATCATCAGGAGTCAAATTGCGCGCCGAAGCGATGTTGTTGACCATATTTGTCCAGATAGACTGTTGATACGACGTTATCTGCTCGCGGTTGGCGTCGCTCAACTTGTCGAGCATAAACGGTTCGACGGCGCCTTTGAACGTACCGACCTTAAAGACAAGCATTTCGATGCCTGCCTTCTTGAGTATGCCTTTGTAAAAAGTCACATCCGAAGAAAGGCCGTGCAAGTTTATTGCGCCCTGAGGATTAACGAAAATCTTGTCGGCTACAGACGACAGGTAATAGCAACCCTGAGTATAGGAATCGCCGTAAGCCACTATGAATTTGCCGCTTTCCTTGAAATCCGACAACGAGCGACGAAGCGCATCTATATTGGCAACACCTGCCGACAAACCCGAAGCGTCAATGTATATCCCTTTTATGTTCTTGTTCTCCTTAGCGACGTCGATTGCTGTCTGCAAATCCTTGAGCGATAGAGCCTTGTCGGAAGAAAATATATTAGCAAAAGGGCTTTCGTTAGCGACATCGTTCAAACTGCCGTCGAGCGACAGTTCGAGAACTTTATCATTGCCATTGGGCACATAAGCCGCTGACGATGAATCCATTGAGGCAATAATGCCTGCCAAAACGACAAAGCCAATCAATATAAATAAACAAATGGCTATGCAGACCCCCAAAAAAGAGGCGAACAACATCTTAAAGAACTGTCCCATAATCGTTTAGAGTTTATTTTCCGAACCTAAAACGTCTTTTATCTTGTGGATATACAATTTTTTTGCGTTCTCGCGGGCAGGGCCGAGATACTTACGTGGGTCAAACTCTGCGGGTTTCTCGGCAAAGACCTTGCGTATAGCGGAGGTCATCGCCAGACGGCTGTCGGAATCAATATTTATCTTGCACACAGCCGATTTAGCCGCTTTGCGAAGTTGGTCTTCGGGAATACCTATAGCATCTTTCAAAGCGCCGCCGTACTTGTTGATTGTATCGACTTCTTCCTGCGGAACCGACGATGCGCCGTGAAGCACGATAGGGAAACCCGGCAGCTCTTTCTCGACAGCTTCGAGAATGTTGAATGCCAAAGGCGGAGGCACGAGGCGTCCCTTCTCGTCGCGGGTGCACTGTTCGGGTTTGAACTTGTTCGCGCCGTGCGAAGTGCCGATAGAAATAGCCAACGAATCGCAGCCCGTTTTCGATACAAAGTCGATAACCTCTTCCGGGCGGGTGTAGGTGTGATGTTCGGCAACAACATCATCCTCAATACCTGCAAGCACGCCAAGTTCGCCCTCAACGGTGACGTCGAACTGATGAGCATATTCCACTACCTTTTTCGTTAATGCCACGTTTTCATCGTATGGATGGTGCGACCCGTCGATCATGACGGACGAGAAACCCATGTCGATACAGCTTTTGCAAAGTTCGAACGTGTCACCATGGTCGAGGTGCAGGACAATCTGCGGGTTGGGCACTCCCAACTCTTTGGCATACTGCACGGCGCCTTCGGCCATATAACGCAAAATCGTCTGGTTGGCGTACTCACGCGCACCCTTCGATACTTGCAGGATAACCGGCGACTTTGTCTCGGCAACAGCCTGAATGATAGCCTGTAACTGCTCCATGTTGTTGAAATTAAACGCGGGAATAGCGTATCCCCCTTTCATTGCTTTGGCGAACATCTCACGTGTGTTCACCAATCCTAAATCTTTGTAATTGATCATTGCTTTAATTATTAGTTAATACCTATAAATCGTGGCGCAAAGATACAAATTTATACGAAGAAAATATACATTAAGAAGTTTTTTTTCAAAATAATGCTTTTTTTTTTGCCGTTTAAAGTTTTTTCCGTACCTTTGCGCCCCGAAACGAAGGTCGTTTTGATTTAAATACAATAATAACATATTTATAAATAAAGCAATGAAGAAAGATCTCCATCCAGGAAACTACCGTCAGGTAGTATTTAAAGACATGTCGAATGACGATGTTTTCATCACTCGCTCGACAATTAACTCGAAAGAGACCATTGACATAGATGGCGTCACATACCCGCTCGTCAAGTTGGAAATATCCAACACCTCACACCCGTTCTACACCGGCAAAGCCAAGTTGGTCGATACGGCAGGGCGCGTAGATAAATTCATGAGCCGCTACGGAAACCGCAAGAAAGCATAAAAGCAATCAATATTCGTAACGGTATTTACCCACCCGCGTGAGATTGTTAGAGCTGTTACGCTCAATGGTTTGTCCTTGCGGCAGGTAGCCGACCGGCTTCCCGTAGATATTCAGATAATACAAATCAGGATTGATAATGTATTGCGTAGAAATGGGCGCACCGGAAAAATCGAGTACATTGCATACCGATCCGGTGTTTTCTTCCGACGACAGATTTAACGTATAATTAGTTCCGGCATCATCGACTTCGATGATGTCGTTGCCATTATAGGTGTATATAATCCATCTGATTTTCGGCCCGCCGTCATCGACGCCGCCCAGACGCTCATAACAGGCCTTTTCAATCCTGTTCTGGTCGTCATAAAAATATTCGACATTGTTCAGCAGGGCGCCGTTGACTCGCGCCGTAACCTCTTTTGCACGAGCGCCGCCCCTGGTATTATCCAAAAATATTTCGTAAGTAATACCATTAACTTCACATCTTATTGTGGTCAGCAGATATTCAATTTTCGACTCGCTTCTTAACTTATCGTTAATATACAGGTTAAGCTCTTGCAACATGTCGCCGTTATATACCATAGTTGTCCTGAAAGAATCGCGCACGCACGCAGAAATTTTCGTTATCGACGTCACAGGAATCTCGTTACCACCTTCATTACAGCTTACAACAAAGCCACTAATAATCAAAGCCAAAAGACTTAAAAAGATATATTTCTTCATAACTACAAAACATTATTTCACATTAAATTTAGGCTGCAAAGGTAGTGATAATATTTCATCCGGCAAAGTTTAACAGATGATTTTAATGAAATTTTAGAACGGATAACCTACGGCAAAGTGCCAGGCAAAATTATTCGAGAAATTCGGATGGTAGAGCGCCCATTTATTCGTTCCTGCTTCCTGGGGGTTATAGGCTTTGAAGCCCGTATCCAAGCGCACGAGGAAGTAATCGAAATCAAGGCGCAAGCCCAATCCGTAGGAAACGGCTATTTCCTTGTAAAACCGTTTGAAATCGAAGTTTCCTTCCGGCTGATAGCTGTATGTACGGATAGTCCAGATATTGCCGGCATCGACAAACACGGCGAGCTCGAGCTTCCAAAACAACTTCGAGCGGTATTCCAAATTCGCGTCGAGATGAATGTCGCCGGCCTGG
The DNA here is from genome assembly GCA_031271805.1 of Tannerella sp. Taxonomy (GTDB): domain Bacteria; phylum Bacteroidota; class Bacteroidia; order Bacteroidales; family Tannerellaceae; genus Tannerella. Next base: position 4,061 of record JAISUX010000133.1, on the reverse strand, counting down.
TTGAAGAACGAAGTGCTGTCGGTTATCTTCATACTTCCCGGCCCTAAGGAACGGACGCTCCAGCCGCGATTGGTATTGGCGCCGCCCGCGTAGTAACGCCGCTCGAAAGGTATCTCTATCGAATTTCCGTAGGGATAAGCCAAACCGCCGCCAATATGGAAAGCCACCGAGTTGCGGGTATCTATCATGAGACTGCGGGCAAAATCAATATCGCCCTTGAGGAACTGCGAATAGTTGATGCCGAAAAGTTTATACTTGCCGTTATCGTCGGTCTCGGCATCCAAAAGCCTCGACATCATATTCATCACATTGCCGGCCGATTCGAGTGATACACGGAAGGAATAGGTATTGCTGCGCCGTTCCATAGGATCGTAGTTGTTGAATGAATAAGTATAGCCGGTACTGACAACAAACTGGTCGGAATAATTATACAAGGCTGTGGTTTCCGGCAGTTTGTTTTTAAACTCACTGTCGATAAACGGAAGGAATACATAGTTGATATCCAGCAGTTTAAATGTATGTCGTGCGAGGGTATTCAGGCGATTTTGCCAGTGATATATCCATCCGCCGGACAAGACTGCACGGTGGTATTCCGGACGTCGTTGCTGGTCGTAACTCATCTTGAACTCGGTCGTCGCCCGCATCTTACGGCTGAAATTATAACTTATGAACGGGAACATAAAATGAGGGAAGTGAAGCGAGGTCTCGCCGGCAAACTCCCAATAGTTGCCGCGTTCCTGCGTCGATGAAAGATATTCGTATCCGCCGCTAATTTTGGCCGAAAACAACTCCGAGCCTTTGAAAAGGTTGCGGTGCTGATATGTCATCGACGACGCAAAACCCAAATCGCCGGCGGAGTTTGTGCCTTCGACGTCGTAGCGGAAACCCTGCTTTTTGTCGGGCGCAGTAAGTATCATACAGTCAAGTTTCATAGTGTCCTTGTCCGCCACCTCGTCGAACTTGACCGTAACATACCTCAGCGCCTTGAGCGACGAATACGAGGCGTATGTCTGTTCCAAACTCCTCTCGTCATACATCCTTCCGGGCATAATGTAGCAACTTTGCTGGAGCACGCCCGGGCGAATATTGCGACCGCCTTCTCCATAATATATATGCACTCCCCTAACAATCGCCGAATCCGTTATTCTGTATTCATTCCCTATCGAATTGGGCGCGAGGGGGTCGTAATCGGTCAGTATTTTCACACTGTTGATGTAATATCGCGGATGGATAGTCGTATCACCGCCACCGCCGGATGTGTCGGCGGCAAAAGGCTTTACGAACAGTTCAAGGTTCACCTTATGACTTAGTAAAGAGGTGTCGGCGACATATCCGATGTAATCGCGGTTGAAGGCATAATAGCCGTTGTATCGCAGGAGTGTGGTGATTCGCTGCCTCTCTCTGTCGAGCAGGCTGCGGTCGAACAGCATCCCCTCCCTCACAAACGAATGGTATTCTTTGGGCGTCGAACGGAAAAGCGACTGCAAAAATGAACGCGAGGGAGGCTTGAGGCGCACAAGGCTGTCTATCCGCCCATCGCCTATCGAGACCCGGTACTTCTCAATTCGATATGGTTCATTCGCAGTCACAGAAAACTTCAAACTCGCCTTCCTGCGCTTAGTCGTGTCTATTGATATAGCAATATCAGCGTTCATATAACCTTTATTCGAGATATAGCGCTGCAATTGATCCTTGGACTGCTCGGTAAGGTTGGAATCGTAAATTACGGGCGGTTCACCCATCTTGCGCAACTGCCTACTCAACCACTTCTTCTCGTTCTTTCCCGACCAGCTGTAAAGATAAAGAGGCCACTTAAACAAGCCGAAAATCTTGAAATTAGGCTGCTGCCGGAGATACGACTTCATGTCCGAAGACTTGACTTCGCGATCATCCGTCTCTATCTTAACCTTATCCAAAAGATACTGACCCTCAGGGACATACTTCGTCGTACTGCATGATATTAAGCCGGCGACGCAGCATATTATGACATATTTTTTATATCTGACAAATTCCATAAAGCCTAAATTCACGCTGCAAAAGTAATCTAAAATAAATTATTTACCGTATATTTGTCGCCTCAAAACGAAATAAATTATGTTAAGTAAGGCGAAAATCAAAGAAATACGGGCTTTGGAGATGAAGAAAAACCGTGATGAGAGCGGACTTTTTATAGCCGAAGGCAATAAGTTGGTCGCCGATATGCTCAAGGTTTTCGATTGCGAGTGGCTCGTTGCCTCAGCTTCATGGATGGCCACACAGGGTGATATCAATGCACGCGAACTCATCTTGGCCGAAGGCGGCGATATCGGAAAAGCCAGCCTCCTCAAGACCCCGCAAGACGTCCTGGCTGTGTTCCGCAAACCGCAATATTCTTTGGATGAGGCCAACCCATCGCAACGATTAATCCTTGCTCTTGACGGCATACAAGACCCTGGCAACCTCGGAACTATCGTCAGACTCGCCGACTGGTTCGGCATCACCGACGTCGTCTGCAGCGCCGATACCGCCGATATCTTCGGCCCGAAAGCTATCCAAGCCTCAATGGGCGCGCCGGCACATGTGAAAGTTCACTACACAGATTTGAACGATTACATCAAAAACCACTGTGTATCAAATGTTTATGGTACATTTCTATACGGCGAAAACATCTACGACGCCAACCTATCTCAAAACGGGATAATCATTATGGGCAACGAAGGCAACGGCATCCGTCCCGAAATAGAAGCCCTGATAACCAAGCGATTATTCATCCACCCCTACCCTTCCGGACGCGACACCGTCGAATCCTTGAACGTAGCAACCGCCACAGCCATCGTCCTCGCCGAATTTCGAAGACCACAAAATTAAACTCCTCCGTGACCGAAACAGTACACGGAGGAGTGGGATTGGTTTCTAAATAATGCTATCTGTCGGGGATTTTTTTACTTTATTATCGCTTTCCGTGTCAGTCCATTGACTTTAACGATATATATTCCCGCGTTGAGGGTGAAAGAGCTGTCGCCTGCGGATAGGGTTTGCTTGCGCACTAAAGCTCCCGTGATAGAATATATCTGAATATCAGACTGTTGCTGCAGAGCGACAAAGAGTGTACGACCTGACGTCCAAATCTTCGCTACGCTAACAGAGGCGTTGCCGACAGTCGAGATTATGTTCGGGACGTTTACCGTTACATCGCCGTTACCGACTGTCACATAGCCGGTTACGGTGTTATGATCCGGGGCTGTGATGGTGTACTCGTAAGTGCCCGGCGGTAGGTCGGTGATGACCGTTGTACCGGCAGGATAACTCTCGCCGTCGATGGTTATCACGGCGTCGTCAACCGGCTCGCCGAACTGATCGATAAGGTTGAAGGTCACGCTGTATGTCGGGATAGGCGCAACATAGATGCTGAATCTACGGGCGTCTGCGCCGTAATCATTAGAGGCTTCGACTGTGAACGTGAAGGTGCCGGAAGCATCCAACGTACCGGAGATATAGCCATCGGAGTAGAGTGTAAGTCCATAAGGCAGTTCGCCGGCGATAATGCTCCATCTAAGCGGTCCGTCGCCGGCGGCGGAGAGATATTCGCCGTATGATTCGCCTTCATTGGCATCCGGCAGCGAGGTCGTGTAGATTGACGGGGCAACCGGCGGAGCGGCATTAACGGTTATCGTGAAGTCCTGAGTATAGTCAGTGGAAGCCGTCAAGCCGTTTACAACGGTTGCGCGGACGGTTGCAGTGCCTGCGGCGGCGGCGGTGAATGTAGCGCCGCTGATGGTTGCGCCCGTCGTCCCGGCGTTAGCAATGCTCCAAACGATAGCGCTGTTAGTAGCGTCAGCGGGTGAAACCGTTCCTGCGAGCGTCAAAGATGTTCCTGCCGTTGCGGAAGTCGGTACGCCGGAAATGTTTGTAACAGCAACGAAAACCGGCGTTGGGGCATTAACGGTTATCGTGAAGTCTTGAGTATAGTCAGTGGAAGCCGACGCGCCGTTTACAATGGTTGCGCGGACGGTTGCCGTTCCAGCGGCTGTGGCGGTGAATGTCGCGCCGCTGATAGTTGCGCCCGTCGTCCCGGAGTTTGC
>JAISUX010000037.1 GCA_031271805.1 Tannerella sp. | reverse complement strand
AAGCAAGTCTTCGGATGTAAGATGGATAATGTCCCTGGTGCCGCTCCATGTCTTAAAAGTGCCGGGTACGTAAGTCAGGAACATGTGATACAGATTGTTTTGATAAACCACGTCGGGCGCCCAAAAAGAATAACCTTCATCCGGTCTGTAATCTATATCACATGTATCTCGGTATGTCCAAGTCGTACCGCCATCGGAAGATTCGGCAACGCCGATACGTGTGCCGTGCGCCCATGAGACGCCCTCAAGTCCTTCCACATTCGCCCTGCGGTTGGTATAAAGCATGAACCATTTCTTTTCATTGCGGTTCCACACAACTACAGGGTCTGCAGCTCCGTCATAAACAGGGTCTTGATACAATGGTTTGGGGGCAGGTTTCGCATTATTGATACTGTATGCTGAAAGACTTTTGACCAATGTACCAATGCTGTCACCGGGCAACGATTGCAGGTGCAGGTATGATACTCCAAATGACGGTTTGAAGCGGGCTTGAGTTTCGTACACAACCTTTTCGCCTGCTTTCAAGACGCAACGACCATCTTCACCCCAGACAAGTGTAACGTCCGTCCAATTGTCGGAAGCTGGGAGACCATGGGGGATGTCGGCCTGTTTTAAAACAAAAGACCATGGAGAAAACGCTGTAACGGTCGTGTCGATGGGATTAAACCAGCGGTCGGCAAGAGACAGCCTAAGACCTTCGCCCTGTACTCGTACCTTGACAGTCACTTTACCCGAAAGCCATGCGGGAAAATTCCAGACCGCTCCTTGAATTTCACTGAAAAGACGGGCATCTTTGATTGAAGCGATAAGCAACGCTTCTTGAAAATTGCCGTCAGGATCGGGAACGAGAACGGCTCCGTTGGTTCTGTTCCATGCGCAATGTCCCGAAAAGCCCCTAAAATTGCCGGACACGCTTTTCAAATAAACTTGTGTGCTTAACGCACCGATGCCTGTGCGGAAATTTTCTTCACGCTTGTTTTCCAAAAGCCAATCGGGATCAAATATTGCTATCTTTCTGCTCAAAGGATGTTGACCGTAAAGCAATAACACTTTTCCAAACGGCAATTCCAACGCTTCAAACTGATGAACACTTTTGTCTAAACAATCATCATTACCGCCTTTGGAGCGAAAATCCGCGTCGTTTCGGATTCCGTTGAGGGCGATTTCGCGAAAGCCGCGCCACGTTTTGCCGCCGTCCAAAGTGATTGCCGCGTGGTTCGCGTCGCGGTTGGTGAAAACGTCTTCCGATGAACCGTTTAATTCCCATGCCGCAAGCAGCGGTTTCTGGTCTTCGTGACGAAGTTCCGGCAACGGTTGAGTGTTGCACCAAAAGAAAAGGATTCGTCCGTCGGAAAGACGCAGAAAGTTCGGCATCGTCAATGTGGAATGAAAAGGCGACGGTTCAGGTTCTGTCCAAGTTTCGCCGCCGTCGTCCGAAAAATATTGATAATGATAATCGGTGGAAGTCCGAGCGATAAGACAGAGTTTGCCGCCGTCAAGTTCCACAATCGTTGGTTCGCAAGAACCGTTTTGCCATCGGACGCCTTCATGCGGCGCGACTATCGTATGCGGCGGCGCACTTTTGAGGGTTACTTTACGCCATGTCACGCAATCATCATCAGACAGAAACAGCACAACACGATAAGCACCAGCAGGACCTTCAGGAAGCGGTTCTTGACCGGGAACAATCCATCGTTTTTTAGACTTTATCGGCAACGGCGTGCGATGCCATGCCAACTCAGTTTCCGAGAGTTTATAGAATTTTAATTCTGTCGCGTCAGGACTTTTTCCGGTAACTATCCAGGTTCCTTTTTCTTTATTTTTTAACGATGGCCTCATCCACGCCGCCGACCAAATCGGTCTTATATAATAATCTGCCCAAGGACATTTGACCGACGCACCCAGCTCTTCGTCTGACGCGGGAAACGTTTTCCATGAAAGCCCGGCGTCGCGCGAAGCGAGATAAATTCGCCGTCCTGCGTCATCGTGACGAGTTTTTCCTTCGGCTCCATAAATTCGTATTTCTCCATCCGGCATCACGGCAATGCTGAACCATGCGTTGTCCGGAGGAACACCCACAATATGCGGTTCGCGGATAGACTGCAACGCCTCGCGGTCATAGTCGCTTAAAGGATGATTCTTTGATAATTGGGGAAATATGCAATGATTAACTGCAAACAAAAAAAATGTAATTGCAATGGAACGATTTTTCTTGAAAATTAGCATAATAATAGATTAGGTTAAAAAATTAATTAACAGATATATCTAATAAATACAGAAAAATCTCCGCATCATGCCAGGTGTGCGGGGCGGCGGTTCGCTGATTGGCGTAGCGCTCATCGACAATCCTTATCCCCTCGTAATCGGCCTGGCTGGCGTTGGTCTCCCACGTCAGCGGATAATCGCGGTTGCTGACAGGACTGCTTTTGGTACCATGGAAATGGTCGGCCGCCCATCCGAGGTACGGGTAATCGTCGTCCGCAGCGTCGGCAACAAGCATATACGAATCGCGAAAGTCTTGCCAAAACAGCGCGGAGTAATTATCTGCAATCTGCGGTATAATGTATTCGTCCGGCAGTCCCAGTTTTTGCAGTCCCCATTTAAGGAACTTCGTCTGATAGGCCGGTGTCTCATGAAAATCGCTCCTTCCACATATATATTTCCCTTGTGGAGAAGTTCGTTCAAATCGCCGTGTTTCTTCCAGCGTTTTCACCACTGCCGGATGGCTGCTGTCGGTAAAAAGCGAGAGCAGGTAGAGCGTCTGTCCCAAGTTGTCGGCTTCTTCTTCGCCGGCATTATTGCGGTCGTAAGGCTCGGTGAATCCCAATACCCAGCGACGGATGAGTTCCGTATTACCCGTTTTCTCAAGGCACATTGCGACCATCGCTCCATCACGCCGCCAACCTTTTTTATAAACGAGATAATTGGGCAACGGTACGCCCTCCACAATGTTTATGAGTATCTCCTGATGAAGCGTCCTCAGGATTCTGCCGTATTTATTATCGGCAAACAAGGGCAGCGACAGATGGCTTGTGGTGCCGTCAAGCGCTGTCCGGTTGCCGTGCTTATCAGTTAGCCATACGGCGTCTTCGTCTTCTTCAATCATGACCGTTTCCCCGTCGGTTGTACGGATGACAACGCGATAAAGCGACGGGACTATCAGTTCTTCTTTCACAGCCCATTCACCGATGGTTTTCCCTGAAGACGTCACAGTCAGCCTGCCGTTTTTGTAGAGCATTTTAACACGGTCGCCCATGCCGAAGAGGAAAAAGGGGACATCGGGCATCTCTTTTGTTCGACATTCGGCACGCAGCGCGTTCAGTTCGGCGCGGTAGTCTTCAAGTTCGGCGGAGCTTTCCTTCCAGAGACGCTCTGCTTCGTTGTTGCAGGCGACAGTCAATACGGCGAGCAAGAATGCGGCAATCACTTGTTTTTTTATCCTATTCATAGTAATACAAATTTTTAACTTATAACCATTTTTTCTCGTTTCTGTTCCAAACGACTACAGGGTCTGCCGCTCCGTCATAAACAGGGTCTTGATACAATGGTTTGGGAGCAGGTTCTTGCTTAAGCAGCTCTATTTTAAAACGATATGTCATGTCTCCACCCCACCACATCCTGAAATTTGTACCCCACAAGTTATTGAACAGGCAGAAATGTACTCCACCTTTCAAATCGGGCAGGTTTTCGGAATAGTCAAGCGCCCAAGGTTTTCCGATGGCTACAACGGGCGCATCCAATGAAGTAATACGGATTGTTCCTGCTGAGGTATTTATATCTATGTAATTATCAATGCCATGCATCTGTCTGTTGCCGCCTTTGACAACGTCCGACACGTCAACGGACATACCTGTTTTTTCTGCAAAAATTGCCGTTACATCATCCGGAACAAAAGATACCCACCATGCTTCGGGCAATCTGACGGCAGGCTTTCCTACAACGGAAACTGTCATTTCCACACTCATACCATCTGTGGCAAAATCATATCGAGCATTAATTTCTTCAGGTAAAACCCGTTTATCTATTTTGGCGTTTGAAGGGAAGCTGTAAATAACTTCGGCTGTTTGTCCGGAAGCGGAACTTTTGCCTTTTTGAGAGGTAAGTACGGTGTTTGATGCTTTGCTGTTTTCGAGTCCCGGTTTGCCGAAATCGCCCAGCGCCCATTCGTGCTCGCCGCGTATATATGCCTTACGGTAAGCGAGATAGTCATCATTCGAGAATGTTTGATACGTTATACGTCCGACAGTCAGATTGTTACCGTTTAATGACAGCTTATACGCTCCTTCATTATCTATCCGTTGAATTTTACTGTCCCGCGAAATGTTTGATTTTGAGGCTTTTCCTGTCGAAGCGATGGCGGCATTGGCTTCACGTTGTAGATTGGGCGGCAACAACGCTATGGATTGTTCGATACGTTCGGCTTTTTCGTCCCATGACTGTTCGCCGAAAAGGATTTCCGGCAGGTTACGCGATGCATTGAAAGCGTCAACGTCATATTTATCCCAGTTTTTGATGAATGTTTTGACGTCCACACCCCATGTATGTTCCGCTACCAAGCCGAGATGTACGGTATAATCTATTGCCAAATCGCTGTCCGGGTCTATCTTCTTGTCTTTAATCCATTGTGAATAAAGCCTTTGCAATGCTCTAAATTGCGCCATCATGACCGGTGCGCTTGCATAACCGTAAATCCATGTGTCGCCTATTTCGGAAGTTAAGACAGGCAGGTCGGATGCAATCTTTAAGACGTCTTCGGCAACGGCATTGAGCGAGGACGCGACTAATTCCGCTTTGGGATAACGCTGACGCATAGATGCATAGATGCTTTTCACTTGTTCGACCGTATGCGGTCCGTGATTATCGCTTGTAAAATTGATGGAGACAACCGTTTTGCCGTCAGGAAGTGTCATGTCAGTGCCGTAAGCGCCTTGATACATCAAAATAACTTCCTTGCCGTCAATGTTTTGCCATCTGCATACGGCAGGTATTTGAGGTACGGCGGAAGCAGGGTTGACTCCTATATGAAGAAAACGGATGCCTGCATCACTGAGTGAAGTAATGATGCTGCGTGTATGTCCGGGTACATCCGTCATCTTTGCCGCGATGGTTTTCTTCCCGTAGCGAGCGTCCAAACGGGCTGCAAGTTTAAGTGTCGTTTCAAACAAATCTCTGCTTGCCGCTTCCGATTCGAATGTATAAGGCACTCCGTTCCAGAAGATGTCACCACGTCTTATGGCTGCATCAAGTCGTGAAACTGCTTCCGGTTCAGCGCTGCGCAGATAGGCGTCTATCAGCCATGAACCGGTAGTCCACACATACCGTTCCGTTCCACCTTCGGCACGAAGTTTTTCGGCAACATCCAAGGCCTTGGGAATAAATTCATTGATGTATTTTTGTTCCACTTTTGAAGGTAAATCGGTGAAACCAACATCAAGATGTGTCTTGAAAATGACATGTACCTTTTCAACCGTGTTGTCAGGTATTGACGCTTGCCGAGCGCCGGAATGTCCTGCCATTAGCAGCGCAAAAAACAGTAATAAATTGAATCTCTTTGACATAATATACGATTTTTTTTACGAGTTATAATTAGCGACAAAGATATGCAATATAAATGACAATTGCTAATTTTCGTATTTTTTTGAAATAATTTCAGATTTAAGTTTGTTTAATATTTCGCTGCTAATGCGTTAATATCGAAAAACGATACAAATCACCAAAAACAGATAATAAGCCCCGCACAAAAAAAAAGCGAATTGCTCTGATAAGAACAATTCGCTTTGTGAATTATAATTTTTTGGGAGGAGGGAGCGTTTTTACATCATGCCACCCATGCCGCCGCCCATGCCGCCCGGCATTGCAGGAGCAGGATGTTCTTCCTTCTTCTCTGCGATGACGCACTCGGTCGTAAGGAACATTCCTGCTATTGAAGCAGCGTTCTCCAATGCGACGCGGGCAACCTTTGCTGGGTCGATGACGCCTGTTTTGCAGAGATTTTCGTAAACGTCCGTGCTGGCATTGTAACCGAAATCGCCTTTGCCTTCCTTTACTTTCTGAACGACTACAGCGCCTTCTTTGCCTGAGTTCTCAACTATCTGACGCAAAGGCTCTTCGATAGCACGTTTAACGATTTCAATACCCATCTTTTCGTCTTCGTTGTTACCAACCAAGCCTTCGAGAGCATCTATAGCGCGGATATATGCTACGCCACCGCCCGGAACCGTTCCTTCTTCAATAGCTGCGCGGGTTGCATTAAGCGCGTCGTCAACACGGTCTTTCTTCTCCTTCATCTCGACTTCCGAGGGGGCGCCGACATAGATAACCGCCACTCCGCCGGCAAGTTTAGCAAGGCGTTCCTGCAGTTTCTCCTTGTCGTAATCCGACGTTGTAGTTTCGATTTGCGACTTGATTTGGCTGACGCGGGCATCAATAGCCGCCTTGTCGCCTGCGCCCTTAACTATGGTAGTATTGTCTTTGTTGACGGTCACCTTGTCGGCGCTTCCGAGCAGGTCGATCTTTGCATCTTCGAGTTTCATGCCCTTTTCTTCTGTTATGACCGAACCGCCGGTCAGGATGGCAATGTCTTCGAGCATCGCTTTGCGACGGTCGCCAAAGCCCGGAGCCTTGACCGCACAAACCTTCAAACCTGCACGAAGCCTGTTTACCACCAATGTAGCAAGAGCCTCACTGTCAAGGTCTTCGGCGATAATAAGCAATGAGCGTCCTGTTTGAACAACTTGCTCAAGTATCGGAAGGAGTTCCTTGAGAGCCGAGATTTTCTTGTCGTAGATAAGGATGTAAGGATTCTCGAATTGAGTTTCCATTTTTTCCGTATCGGTAACAAAATAGGCGGATATATAACCGCGGTCGAATTGCATACCTTCTACAACATCGACGGTTGTCTCGGTACCTTTGGCTTCTTCTACTGTGATAACGCCCTCTTTTTTAACCTTTTGCATTGCCTCGGCGATATGTTTACCGATAGTTTCGTCGCCGTTAGCCGATATTTTAGCTACGTTTTCAATTTTATCGAGGTTGTCGCCAACTGTTTCGGACTGTTCGGCGATGCTATCGACAACTTTTGCGACGGCTTTGTCTATACCGCGTTTCAAGTCCATAGGATTTGCACCGGCCGTCACATACTTCAATCCGACGCCGATGATTGATTGAGCGAGCACGGTAGCCGTTGTCGTACCGTCGCCGGCTTTGTCGTTGGTCTTTGATGCAACTTCTTTGACGAGTTGGGCGCCCATATTCTCGTATGGACATGTCAACTCGATTTCTTTTGCCACTGTCACACCGTCTTTTGTGATTTGCGGTGCGCCGAACTTCTTTTCAACGATTACGTTGCGACCCTTCGGGCCGAGAGTTACTTTTACGGCGTTTGCCAATTCGTCCACGCCTTTCTTCAGGAGATCGCGTGCTTCGATATTGAATTTGATTTCTTTTGCCATGATCTTTTATCGTTTTAATTGTTAATTCTATGATTAAATAATCGCGAGAACGTCGGATTGACGCATGATGAGATACTTGGTCTCGTCGAGTTCGATTTCCGTGCCGGCGTATTTACCGTACAACACTTTATCGCCTTCTTTGAGGACCATTTCCTCGTCTTTTGTGCCGCTTCCAACGGCAATTACCGAACCTTTCAAAGGTTTCTCCTTGGCTGAATCGGGAATAATGATCCCGCTCGCCGTCTTCTCTTCTGCATCTGCAGGCTTGATAAGCACTCTGTCTGCTAATGGTTTGATACTCATGTCTTTAAAATTTTAATAGTTATTATAATCAGTTTTTTTAAGTTCGCACCCATTCTCTTGCGAATTTCGTGCCAAAATACTACTTCGAGTAAAAACTGACAAAATTTCAGTATGACAGTCTTGCAAAGGACAGCAAGTCTGACATAATGGCAATCTAACCATGAGAAATCTAATCACCTCCGACAATGCTAAGCAACTGCTCTATAGTGAGCAATTGTTGTTCGCCTGTCGTCATATTTTTGAGGTTGATTTTAGAGGCGGCCATTTCATTTTCGCCGATTATGGCTACGTATGGGATATGTTTGTCGTCGGCATAGCCGAACTGTTTCTTCATCTTTGCGGCTTCGGGGTAGATCTCGACACTGACGCCTGCGGCTCGGATGCCGGCGACGATTGGCAGCAGGTATTCGAGTTCACATTCGCCGAAATTGGCGAACATTATCTGCGTAGTCTTAAGAGCATTAAGCGGATAGAGATCCAATTGATTGAGTACGTCGTAGATACGGTCGGCGCCGAACGATATGCCGACGCCCGACACGCCGTCCATGCCGAAAACACCCGTGAGGTTGTCATAACGACCGCCGCCGGTAATGCTGCCTATCTCGACATCGAGAGCCTTAACTTCAAAGATTGTACCCGTGTAGTAATTCAGACCGCGAGCAAGGGTTATATCCGTCTCAACCTCGGAGGTTAACGACAGTTTGGACGCCATCCTGAGGATATATTCCATTTCTTCGATGCCTTTGATGCCCGTTACGGATGACGCGAGGGTGTCGCGCATGACGGCAAGTTTCTCACTGTTAGCTCCTTGCAGCGTTATAATGGGTTGCAATTTGAGGATCGCCTCCTCGGAAACGCCCGTTGAGCGCAGTTCGGCGTTCACATTTTCGAGACCTATCTTGTCTAACTTGTCCATCGCGACGGTGATATCAACAATTTTATCCGCCTCGCCGACGATTTCGGCTATGCCGGAAAGAATTTTACGATTGTTGATTTTGATGCGGACACGAATACCGAGCCGACGAAACACCTCATCTATCATCTGTATGATTTCCACCTCGTTAAGCAGCGAATCGGAGCCTACAATATCGGCATCGCACTGGAAAAACTCGCGGTAACGGCCTTTCTGCGGACGGTCGGCTCGCCAGACAGGTTGTATCTGGTAGCGTTTGAAAGGGAAAGACAGTTCGTTGCGGTGTTGCACGACATAACGCGCAAAAGGCACCGTAAGGTCGTACCGCAAACCTTTTTCACAGGCTTTGGCCGCGAACCTGAGCGAATTGCGGGCAGTCAGTTCTTCGTCCGTAAAATCCGCCAGGACATCGCCGGAGTTGAGTATTTTGAAGAGCAGTTTGTCGCCTTCCTCGCCGTACTTGCCAGTCAAGGTTGACAGGTTTTCCATTGCCGGAGTTTCGATTTGTTGGAAACCATAAAGAGCGTAAACATCTCTAATTGTGTCGAATATGTAGTTGCGCTTCGCCATTTCCGAAGGCGAAAAATCACGTGTACCTTTAGGAATTGACGGCTTCATCTTCTCCGGTTGAATATCATAATGTAGTACAGAAGCGTCGCGAGTGAGCCGAGGGCTGCAACCACATAAGTATAGGCTGCCGAGCGAAGTGCGCTGACCGCCATGCGATGTGTCTGTACGTTAGTAATACCGGCATTGCTCAACCATGCGACAGCCCTCATGCTTGCGTTAATCTCGACCGGAAGCGTTATGAAACTGAACAGCGTTGTCAGCGCAAACAGTATGATGCCGGCCAGCAGTAATTGCGGGAAGGAATTGAGCAACAGCATCCCCGCCAGCAGTATCCACTGCACGATATTCGACGAAAAATTGACCACCGGCACGAGCGCCGAACGCATCTTGAGCGGAGCGTAAGCCATAGCATGTTGCACGGCGTGGCCACATTCATGAGCCGCAACAGCAGCTGCCGCTATATTATGCTCCAGATATACCGATTCGCTGAGGTTCACCGTCTTTGTCGCCGGATTGTAATGGTCGGTAAGGTGGCCGGGCGTCGAAGTGACCGTCACGTCATAAATACCATTGTCACGAAGCATCTTTTCTGCGACATCCTTACCGCTTAGTCCTATCGGGACCTGCGAGTATTTCTTAAATTTGCTTTTCAGATTTGCGGAAATAATCCAGCTTATAATGGCTACTCCGCCGAAAATTATCCAGTAAATTGGGTCTGCGTACATAAATTATAAATTTAAAATTTAACTATAGACGGCAAAAACCATGCCACAGTCTTCAATCCCTCAATCCTTCAATCCTTCAATTTTATAGTCTGTTCCCTGTCGGGGCCTACGGATACGATGACAATAGGCACGCCGAGTTCGGCTTCGAGGAAAGAAAGGTAGTAGTTGAACTCTTCGGGAAACTCGTCTTCGCTCTTCATTGCAGTCATATCGGTTTGCCAGCCGTCTAATTCCACATAGACAGGCTCGACTTTGGTTTCGGCGACCTCAAAAGGAAACTTATCGACTTCATTGCCGTCGATATTATACGCAACGCAGGCCTTGATTGTCTCCAAAGTATCAAGCACATCGCCCTTCATCATGATGAGTTTCGTCACGCCGTTAATCATTATAGCGTAACGCAAAGCGACGAGGTCGATCCACCCACAGCGACGTTTACGTCCCGTAACCGAGCCATATTCGTGCCCGCGCGAGCATAATAATTCCCCCGTTTCGTCTTTCAGTTCGGTTGGGAAAGGCCCCTCGCCTACTCGTGTACAATATGCCTTGAAGATGCCGAATACGTCGCCTATGTTACGCGGCGCAACGCCAAGGCCGGAGCAACAACCGGCGCTGATAGTGTTCGACGAAGTGACGTAGGGATATGAACCGAAATCTATATCAAGCATTGTTCCCTGCGCTCCTTCGGCAAGCACACGTTTGTCATCGAGCATAAATTCGTTTATAACATGCTCGCTATCAATGAGATGAAACTTTTTGAGATATTCGAGTGCGCCGAACCATTCGCGTTCCGACTCGGCGATATTATAACCGTAATTCATTGCGCGGAGCATGTTCTCGTGGCGCAGTTTGGCGGCAGCATATTTGCTGTCGAAGTCGTGCAACAAGTCGCCGACACGCAACCCGTTGCGGCTGACTTTATCGGTATATGTCGGCCCGATGCCTTTACCGGTAGTGCCGATTTTGCCGGTGCCTTTGGCCGATTCGTTGGCAGCGTCGAGGATGCGGTGGGTAGGCATGATAAGATGAGCTTTTTTTGATATATATAGCCTCTCTAAGATATCTATGCCGTCGGCAGCGAGACTAACGGCCTCTTCTTTGAAGAGAACAGGGTCGAGCACGACGCCGTTGCCGATAACATTGATTTTCCCGCCCTGGAAGATGCCGGAGGGAATTGAACGCAGGACATATTTCTTGCCGTCAAATTCGAGGGTGTGTCCTGCGTTAGGCCCACCCTGGAAACGTGTTACGACGTCGTACTCCGGGGTCAGCACATCGACGACTTTACCTTTGCCTTCGTCGCCCCATTGAAGTCCTAATAGAATGTCAACTTTCTTCATTGTTTTATCTTTTTTCTTTTAAGTTCTTTGTTTGCAAGCCTGTATTTACATTTAGAGCAGATTCCGTTGAAATAGAGTGAGTAGTATTCGGTAGTGAATTTAGGTATCTTGTAACCCGTAAAATATTTCGTCAACTTCTCGTCTCTAACCTTACGCACCGCGCCGCACTCATTGCAAATCAGGTAGATATGACCGTCGGAGATGCACTTTAGCTCGTACTTGATTATTGAGCACGCAAATTGATGTCGCACGATGATGTTGGCATCGAGCAATAATTCCATGGTGTTGTACACCGAAGCGCGACTGACGTGAAAATTTTCATCCTCCAACTGTTGCCATATCGTATCAAGAGCAAAGGGTTCATTTGTCATGCAGACTTTGGCGAATATCGCATTACGCTCGGTAGTACACCTGAGATTCTTTGCTTTCAGATAGTCGGAAAATAATTTCTTCAATTCGTCAGTATTAATTGAAGACGGACTCATCTTTTCTATATGAAAATTCTAAAAATCGAGAGACAAAGATACGATTTTTTTTTAATTATTCAATTATATGACGGCAAAAATGAATATTTTTTACTATATCTTAACATCTGCTCGACATAACCTTCTGTATATTCGACAGTTACGTCCGTGACATCACCGGCCGCATTTTTCACTTCCGTCATAACGGGGTTGACGAAACCTTTATAGGGGGCAAGGTTGAGGAGTTTATAACGGGCAAGAACCTCGTCGTGAAGCGGCTGATCGACCACAACGCCATAGTCTTCGACCAAGCGTTTGCCTGCTTCAAAATCGCCCTCGCTCTTGATGCGTTGCACTTCGGCGAGCAGGCGTCCGAAAATCTCCCGCAGTTTGGAATAATCATTGATGACGACGTATGTCTTGCCTTCGCGATTCTCATAAGTCACGACCTTGTCCGCGAGGCCTTTCTCATAAACCCACTTGGCTATCAGTTGGCGGTTACGCATGTGCGCTTCCTCGACGTTCTTGCCCGGCTGTATGCGTACGAGCTGGGTCATCAGGCCGTTCATCATATAGCGGTAGTATTCGGCCTTATAAGCCTCTTTATCTTTCAATAATCCGAGTTCGAGGAGCTTGGAATCGGCGAGGAAATAAAGGGCGAAGAGGTCGGCGCGCGCTTCTTCGAGGGTCGAGCTATAGGCGCCGAGCGCGTCGGGAAACACACCGGGCAGTATGATTCCCGAACCGTGACCGAGACACTCGTGCAGGTCGGTATGCAGGTTGTCGGTCTCGAATCCGTAGCGTTTGATAAGGTCGCGTTCCGTGTCCGACCACACAAACTCCTGACTGAAACCGCTGCCTTGCGACGCCTTGTCGTAGGCTTCGGTTATGTTCTCGATTGTGACCGACTTCGAGCCGTACTGCTCTCGGATCCAATTCGAGTTCGGTAGATTGATACCTATCGGCGTTGATGGGTAGCAGTCGCCTCCGAGCATCGCCATAGTGATGACTTTAGCTGTGACACCCTTGACATCCGTCTTCTTAAAACGCTGGTCAGTAGGCGAATGTTGCTCAAACCAGGCCGCATTTTCACTGATTATCTTAGTCCGCTTCGTGGCTTCCGAATTGATGAAATTTACGGTCGCTTCCCAACTCGCTTTCAAACCGAGGGGGTCGCCGTAGGTTTCCGTAAAGCCGTTGACAAAATCGACTTCGGAATTGACATCTTCGACCCAAAGTATTGCGTAGGCGTCAAAAGTTTTGAGATCGCCCGTCCGGTAGTATTCGATAAGCGCCTCTATAACAACCCTTTGCTTGGCGTTCTCGGTAAAGGGCAAAGCCAATTCGAGTTCATCGACAATCTTCTCTATAGCTTCGGTATAGAGGCCGCCGACTTTCCAAACTTTTTCCTTCACTACACCGTTTTCTTTGGACAAGCGGCTATTCAGGCCGTATGAAATAGGGGTTTTGTCCGCCGGATCTTTCATCTTAGCGTAAAATGCTTCGGCCTCTTTTTGCGTCACGCCGCCTTCGTAGTAGTTGTTGGCCGAAGCGAGCAAAATATCGACATCGCCGCTTTGCACCGTGCGCTTCGCCATAACAGCCGGATCGAAGATGACAGGCGTAATCTCGGCAAGCCATTGGTCGAGAGTCTGCCCTTTGCGCAAGGGCAATTGAGAGCTATCGACTTCCCTTACACATTTTTCAAAGTACTCTTTTGAGAACCCCGGCTCCAATTTGTCCTCGGCATAGTGATGATGAATACCGTTAGAAAACCACACCCTTTTGAGATATGTCTCAAGAGCCTTGAATTGCGCATCCTCACGGTCGCCCTTGTAAGCGGTGTAAATCGCCTCCAAAGTTCGCCTAACAGCAAGATTATAACGATTGTTCTGGTCGTAAATTATATCACGCCCCATGAGAGCCGCTTCCGATAGATGGTAAAGCAACTGCTTCTGTTTTAGCGTCAAACTCTCGAATCCCGGAACCTCGTAACGTAATATTTCCAAGTCCGCAAATCGGTCAACAGTGTAATCAAAACCCGTTTTTTCGTTATTTTCAGCGACGCCCGCCGCCATCCCGGCCTTTCCTTCGCCGGCCTTCCTGCCGCCGGTCGAGCATGACCCAAATAATGTCATTAATACCATAATTAATATAATCTTCTCCATAAAATGTTTACTATTCGTGTTAATTATAACTTATTGTACTGCAAAGGTAACAAAAAAAACGTTATTCTCTAAATATTAGAAAAAAATCCTTATCTTTGTAGCGAAAATTATAAAACCATGTTATGTCGAACGATGATTATTTCTATGTAAAATGCCTTGCATCCGACGACGAAAAGGCATTTGTGGCTTTGTACGGGAAATATCACCGCAAGGTGTATTTTTCGGCATTGAGATTTATCCGATCCGAAGAAACGGCGAAGGATATTACTCAAACCGTATTCATGAAAATATGGGAATATCGCCGCCGGCTTAATCCCGACAATAATTTCGCCGCTTATTTAAACACTGTGTGCCGCAACGCCATCTTCGACGAATTAAAACGCGAAGCCCTTGACGACGAGATGCGTAACGAATTGCAATATACGACAGACGAAGCGGCGGGTGAGGACGATTTCCGTGAAAAATATTATCAACTGCTTGAAGAAGCCATTGCCACGCTTCCATCTCAACGACGCACCGTTTTTGAAGCCTGCAAACTGAAAAAGCAATCATACGACTTAGTTGCCAGACTAAACGGCATCTCACGTTCTACCGTGCAGGATCACATCGTCAAAGCGAATAAAACCATACGCGAATATATTCAGGCTAAGGGTAGCGCCTTCCTCGCTATTCTGTTTTATGTCATTTCGCAGCAGTAAATTTTCCCTATCGCAAAAATTTTTCCAAGTTGCGAAAAAAAACGAAAGCCACGACCCACCATTTTTCATATTCGCCGGTATAATATAATGTATAGGAGAAAAAAATGAACGATTATTGGACAAATTTATCGGAGCGTTTCCTGCGAAACGAATGTAATGCCCAGGAAATTAGACTTGTACATCAGGCGCTGCGCGACGGATGGATAGACGGCATCTTACTTGATGCTATCGAATCGGTCATGACGTCGGACAATATGTCGCATTATATTGACAGTCAAGGCGCCGTGCCGAACGAGATATTGTCGGATATGCGGAAAATTATTTCGGATACTTCGATAATTGACGGCGTTAATTATTCGGAGAACCGGAAACGTCGTTTCTATCTGCCTGTATGGTTGCGGATTGCAGCGGCTGTCGTCATTGCCGTTGCGGCCACATGGATGATTATGTCGCGTAAACCTGCTCCTGAAGCTCCTGTAATGCAGGCGGTTTCGGTTCCGGCCGGACAAACTGCCAAACTGACACTCACCGATGGCACGGTTATTTGGCTTAACTCGCTGACATCGCTGAAATTTCCGGGTGTGTTCACCGACAATTCCCGCGACGTATGGCTCGAAGGCGAAGGATTTTTCGACGTAAAAACCGACCGGGACAAACCTTTCATCGTACATGCCGGGAAATATGACGTGACGGCGACCGGCACAAAATTCAATATCGAGGCATATCGCGGCGACAATGTTTTTTCAACTTCACTGCTCGAAGGCGAAGTGAATATTACAACCAATAACAAAAATGAAACCGTTAATTTACAGCCAAATATGACAGTAAAGAGCGATGGCGACAAGCTGACGTCGGACACGATATCCAATTACGACCATTTCCGCTGGCGCGAAGGGCTTATTTGTCTAAAAGACGTTCATTTCCCCGAATTAATGAAATATTTCGAGAATTGCTACGGCATAAAGATTGTGATTGAAAACAATCGTGTCATATCCTACAAATGCTCAGGTAAGTTCCGCCGTAACGACGGCGTCGAATATGCGCTACGTGTGCTGCAACGCGACGTCAGATTCAAATATTATCGTGATGAGGAAGAACATATTATTTATATCAGATAGCTCTCATTATTAACATTTTAAAATTATTAATTTAACACGACAAAGTTATGAATTTATTTTTTAAAACAATGCGAAATACAACAGTTTTATTATTTTTATGTTCGGGATTGCTATTAGCGGGCAATGTTTACTCACAAAAAGCTCGCGTAACGATAAATATGCAAAAAGCTCCATTGGAGAAAGTCCTGAACGAGATTGAAGAGCAGACGGATTACCTGTTTATTTATAACGGCGACAATGTTGACGTATCGCAGGAAGTATCCGTCAATGTGAAAGAAACGCCTGTTTCGGATGTGCTGACCGGCATTTTTGAGGGGAAGTCCGTCCGGTTTGTCTTGGAAGGAAGTCATATCATCCTTACCAAAGGCAATAATCAGGGAGAGACCGAGGCGCTTCTGGCAGTCGCCGAACGCCAGCGCGACATCGCCGCCTTAGGGAAAATCAAGGAGCGTGGCGCCGCCTTCACAAGCCTCATGGCCATACAGCAAGGCAAACGCATCACAGGCCTCGTCCTCGACGCCGCCGGCGAACCGATTCCCGGAGCCAATATCATCGAAAAAGGCACGACGAACGGCACAAGCACAGATGCTGACGGCAGATTTGCTATCAATGTAGGCGACAATGCGATATTGCAAATTTCATATATAGGGTATGTATTGCAGGAAATCAAGGTTGGAAGCCAGTCGCGCATCAATGTAACTCTCATCGAAGACATGCAGTTGCTTGAAGAGGTGGTCGTGGTAGGTTACGGTATTCAGAAGAAAGTGAATCTGACCGGCGCTGTGGAAGCAATCAACAGTGAAGTTTTTGAAAATCGCTCATTGTCAAATACTTCGCAGGCATTGCAGGGTGCGATACCCAATCTTAACATTACAATGGAAGATGGCAAGCCAACCCGCTCGGCATCGTTCAACGTGCGCGGAACCACCTCCATCGGACAGGGTGGCAGTGCACTTGTTCTTATTGACGGCGTTGAAGGCGACCCTGCGATGTTGAATCCAAATGACATTGAAACCGTCAGTGTGCTCAAAGATGCTGCTTCGGCTGCTATTTACGGCGCAAGAGGCTCGTTTGGCGTCGTACTTATCACCACCAAATCGCCCACAAAAGGCAGAACTACAATCAATTATACAGGAAATTTCTCAATGCAGAAACCTACTCAAGACCCGGACTTTGTAACCGACGCCGTTACATGGGTCGAGCATTTCAGGATGGCATACGTTAACAATATGGGGACTATTCCAACATCTATTAACAATAACAATCAGGCATACAGTGATGACTGGCTTGAGCGTCTGCGTGCATGGAAAGCCTCCGGGGCGCCCGCCAAAACGGAAGTATTGCCAAACGGCGCATACGAATATTATACTAATACAGACTGGTACGACCTGTTATTTAAAGACCAAACCTTTGTTCAGGACCATAATGTTACGGTTTCGGGCGGCAACGATAAAGCCGATTTCTATGTCTCAGGTCGTTTCTATGATTTCGACGGTCTCTACAATTATGACCCTGATACTTACAGTTCCTACAATATCAGGGCAAAAGGCTCGTTGCAGGCATATAACTGGCTTAAAATCACCAATAACATGGAGTTCTCGAACACCGATTATCACGGCCCTTATACAGCCTCATTCACGGCCAATGTGCAGCGCTACATACAGGTAAACGGCTATCCGAGCATCCCGCTTTATAACCCCGACGGTACGTTCACAAGAGCCGGCGGTTACACTCTGGGCGCGTTCGTGGATGGTAATAACTATCAGAATACCAATAACAAACTGTTCAAGAACACAACGGGATTCTCGACAAACTTTTTCAATAATACGTTCCGTGTAATAGGCGATTTCACCCTTCGTTACGGCAATTACAGCCGTTTCAGAAAAAGAGTCAAGGTACCATATTCGGAGCGCGAAGGCGTGATGGCTTATATAGGCGATGCAAACGGCACAATAGCGGAAACAGGCTCAAACACACTGTACACTGCATCAAACCTTTATGCCGAATATGAAAATACTTTTGGAGGCGCTCATTATTTCAAAGGCATGGTGGGTTACGGCTACGAGACCTCAGATTATAACTATAATGACTTGTCACGCAATGGATTATTACTCGAAACGGCTGAAAGCATCGCTCTCGCAACCGGCACATCAATCACTCCAAGTGCAAGTGTAAGTAACTGGCGCATAAACGGTTCCTACTTCCGTCTCAACTACGGCTATAAAGACCGTTATCTGTTGGAAATAAATGGTCGTTACGATGGTTCATCGAAATTTCCCGACAATCAGCAATATGGTTTTTTTCCTTCAATATCAGCCGGTTGGAGAATATCGGAAGAGCCATTCTGGAATATTGACGACAGGATACTGACCGATGCGAAGATTCGCGCCTCTTACGGCTCGCTTGGCAATGGTAACATCTCACCCTATACGTATCTCGAACTGCTTAGCATAGGTACATCAAGTCGCGTGATAAACGGCTTGCAGAACAAGCAGACAAGTGTACCGTCGCCGATACCGGCAGGGTTGACATGGGAAAAAGCCACAACAACCGACCTTGGCGTCGATTTGGGCGCTATGAAAGGCAAGCTGCGCTTCAGCGGCGACTATTATGTTCGCAAAACCACCGATATGTTCACTATCGGAGTTACGCTTCCCGACGTGTTCGGGGCAAGCTCGCCCAAAGGCAATTATGCGGATATGACAACCAACGGCTGGGAGGCTTCGCTGACATGGCAGGACGGATTAACGCTTGGCGGCAAGCCGTTTAATTACTCTGTCCGCGCCACAATATATGATTATGTATCTAAAATAGACCGTTACAATAACGCAACCAAGTCACTGTCGGATTATTACGAAGGTCAAACTATCGGCGAGGCATGGGGCTTCAAGGTAAAAGGACTGTTTCAGTCAGACCCTGACCCGCAGGAATATGTCAATACCATATTCAAATCGTCCAACGACAATGTATGGCGTGCCGGAGATGTTGAAATTATGGATTTGAACGGCAATGGCAGAATAGACTATGGCGACCAGACGGTTGATAATCCGGGCGACATGGTGAAACTTGGCAATACACAGCCGCGTTATCAGTACAGTCTGACGCTGAATGCCGACTGGAACAATATTTTCCTGTCTGCAATGTTTTTCGGCGTTGGCAAGCAGGATTGGTTCCCTGCACAGGAGACACCATTCTGGGGGCAGTATAACCGCGGCTATAACAGCATGCCTTCATGGCATCTCGGCAATTACTGGACTGAAGACAACCGCGACGCCTATCTGCCTCGCTATTCGCAATACAACGGGGCGCTCGGATGGAGTGGCATTAAAACCGACCGATACATGCAAAAAGTATCATATCTGAGGCTCAAAAACCTGCAGGTAGGTTATACTTTGCACAACAAATTCATCTCGCAATATGCCCAGAGTGTAAGAATATACCTGAGCGGCGAGAACATTGCATGCTGGTCGCCTCTGTATAAACGCACAAAAGATTTTGATGTGCTTACTGCTATATCCTCTACCGATTCCGACCTTCAAAGTACTTATAATCAGGGTGCCGGTAACAGCTACCCTGTCCTGCAAACGGTTTCACTCGGTCTGTCGGTTACTTTTTAATCATTTAAATTTATTAAGACATGAAGAAAGACTTTTTAAATAACAAGAATATGAAAAATTACTTTTTTATATTATCAGCGGCTCTGATTTCGCTGTATTCATGCGATTTGTACGAAGCGCCGGTGTCGAATGTCGATAAAAAGGCTATTTTCAGCTCGGCTGAGGGGCTTGAAGCTTACACCATTTCGTTCTATAACGCACTTCCCAATATAGTGGAAGCCGAACAGACGCTTGTGGATTACGGTTCACAAATGAGTATCAACAGCTACGTTTTTCAGGGCGCCTATAGCGAGACTACAAGCAGCGGATGGGACTGGAGTCTGTTGCGCAACATCAACTATTTCATAGTCAACTGCATAGACCCCGCTGTTCCTGAGGCAACAAGAAACAACTATCTGGGTATTGCCCGCTTTTTCCGTGCGTATTTTTATTTCGACAAGGTGAAACGCTTTGGCGATGTGCCATGGATTGACAAACCGCTTGACGTCGATGATGAGGAACTGTATGCTCCGCGCGATTCACGCGAGTTAGTCATGGAGAAAGTTTATGAAGACCTGCAGTTTGCTTCGGCTAACATAACTCGTACAACAGATGCTACAGGCTGTTCAATGGTAACTAAGTGGGTTGCATACGCTTTTGCCGCCCGTGTGAGCCTGTTTGAAGGCACTTTCCGTAAATATCACAATCTGAGCCTTACCACATCTGCCGATACATGGCTCAAACGCGCCGAAGAGAATGCTTCCCAGGTGATTAACAATTCCGGCAAGTCACTGAATGCCAGCTATCGCGCTCTGTTTACAAGCGATAACCCGCCTACTGCGGAAACCTTGATGGCTGTTTGCTACAGCGCTGCGCTCAGCGTTTATCATAATGCCAACTGGCTCTGGACTTCATCTACCATGGGTTCGGCCGAGAACCTGATACGTTCTTTTGTGAATACATATCTGCAAAAAGACGGTACACCATATACTTCGCGCGCCGGCTGGCAATATGAAGATTTCTACGAGGAATTTCAGAACCGCGACGCTCGTCTGGCAGCAACTTTACGCACACCGGGTTACCTGCGCGACGGCAATATCGCTTTGCCGGAATTTAACGGCTATGCACGCCTGGGTTATCAGCCTATAAAGCTCTGCGTTGATGCCACCAATAAGGACGGTAAAACAGAGAATACCAATGCAATGCCTCTGTTCAGATATGCCGAAACGCTTTTGACTTATGCCGAAGCGAAAGCAGAGCTGGGTACGCTTACCGATGCCGACTGGGCTAAGACAATAGGCGCTCTGCGCGCCCGCGCCGGAATAACAGGCGGGTTGGACACTAAACCCACCGAGGTCGATAACTACCTGAAAGAAACCTATTTCCCTTCAATCAATGACCCTGTTTTGCTTGAGATACGCCGTGAACGCGCTATAGAACTTGTACTCGAAGGGTTCCGTTTCGACGATTTACGGCGTTGGAAACGCGGTGAACTGCTGAAAATGAGTTGGTCGGGTATGTATATACCGGCGATAAACGAAGCGCTCGATGTTGACCATAACGGCACGCCGGATGTGATTTATTACACTACCGATGAGGCCCTTGATGCAGCTAAAGATGCCATCGACTGGAATACTTATGCCGCATCGTGCGTTACGGTGAAAGTGAGCCAGGACCCGGCTGCTACAACAATTCAGGTGCATGAAGCAGGCGATGGAAAGGGCTATTACCTGACATGGCGTACACAGGAAGACTTCCGTCGTGTCTGGGGTAATAAGCAGTATTTCTATCCTATCCCGTCGTTAGTGATGGTTAAAAATCCCAATATCAAACAGAATCAGGGTTGGGAGAATGGAGCAACAAACGATGGTAATTAATTGAGATTTGTTTACATAACCGACGGTGTCGCTTCAAGCGATGCTGTCGGTTATCACTAACCATTTAACTGATTAACAATGAAACAGATTTTTTTCTCATTCTGTATTCTCGCCGCCACAATAGCATGCATGGCTCAAACGCCTCATATTGAGCCTGTAGCCGGGCAAAACGAAGCTGTACGGCTGAAAATAATGTCATATAATCTGCGTTTCGGCGAGTTGGCTTCATTAGAAGAACTTGCGGCGTTTATTAAGGAACAGAATCCTGATATCGTGGCCGTTCAGGAAGTTGATTGCCGTACTTACCGCGACCTGACTCCCAAACAGCACGGAAAAGATTTTATCACCGAACTCGGTTATCACACCGGAATGTTGACGGCTTACGGCAAGACTATCCCGTATGCAGGCGGGTATTACGGTATCGGCATACTTTCGAAGTATCCGCTGGCATCGGTAGAACGTATTTACCTGCCTTTGACCGAAAACGGGAAAGAACAGCGGACAGTATTGGTAGCAGATGTGGAATACCGTCAGAATCAATATATTACCTTTGCAAGCACACATCTCGACTATACCAATACACAGGAACGTCAGGTGCAGGTAGCCGCACTGAACGAAATATTGCTTAAACGGCAGTATCCGGTTATCGTGGCAGGCGATTTCAATGCCCGTCCCGAATCGGTAGAGATAAAAGACGGCATGAGCGTCTGGCAGCGTATTTGCAGCGCCGACCCGACAATTCCTGCCGATAATCCGCGCAATAAGATTGATTACATCTTCTGCTATCCCGTTTCGCGCTGGTCGCCTATTGAAGCCACAACATACCGCGTAACCCTTTCCGACCATCTTCCTCTGAGCGCCACCGTCGAACTGCTCAATCCGAAGTCATTTGTCCGCGAGCCATAATCCAAGAAGCCTGTCATATACGATATATCCTTTGTCGGACTTGTAAATCAGCTCGTTATCCGTCAGTTTCTTTAAAGCGCGGCTTACGCTGCTGGGATTTTTCAGACCGTATTTTGCGATGAAATCGCCGTTATTGATTTTCGCAACGACTTTTTCTTTGGCTACGGCGGTAAGCAGACCTACCTGCAC
>JAISUX010000003.1 GCA_031271805.1 Tannerella sp. | reverse complement strand
ACCAGAGTATGAACACGCCGAGAGCGGCGATAGTCAGGTTGTGTCCGGGAATGGCTTTCGACTTGCCGTCTTTGCCGTACTTACCGATACGGGGACCGAGAATGGCTGCGCCGACGAGTGCTATCCAGCCGCCAACGGAGTGAACGATAGTAGAGCCTGCGAAGTCGTGGAACGTTGCGCCGGTGAGGTTTTCCAACCAGCCGCCTTCAGCCATCAGGAAGCCTCCGCCCCATGTCCAATGCCCGGAAACGGGATAGATAAA
Source organism: Tannerella sp. (assembly GCA_031271805.1). Taxonomy (GTDB): domain Bacteria; phylum Bacteroidota; class Bacteroidia; order Bacteroidales; family Tannerellaceae; genus Tannerella. The sequence continues at coordinate 4,495 of JAISUX010000003.1, read as the reverse complement.
GAGGCTAATAAGCACTGTATAAGCTAAATACATGTGGAACTTCGTACGTTCAGCCATTGCTCCGGAGACGATGGTCGCTGCCGTAGCGCAGAAGACAGTCTGGAAGACGAGGAAGCCCTCTGTCGGCAGACCGTTGTCTAAAAAAGACAGGTCGCCAAAGTTAGGCATACCGATGAAACCGGCGCCGTCGCTGCCGAACATCACGCCGAAACCGATGAAAAAGAACAGCAGAGACCCTATCATAAAGTCTAAGAAGTTCTTCATCAAGATGTTAGCGGTGTTTTTTGTACGGGTGAAACCGGCTTCCACAAGCGCAAAACCGGGTTGCATAAAGAATACGAGCATGGCTGCGAGCAACATCCAAACCGTATCGAGGGATACTCCGTTACTTTCAACGGTGACATTAACAGTGTCGAGCGTAACGTCCTGAGCGAAAACTTTAACTGCGCAGAAGGCGAGCAGTACTATACCGGCGATATTGCGCCGTAAGACCTTTAAAAATGTATTATTTTTCATACTTAATAATTTAAAAACCTGTTAAACTAAAACCTACTTATTTCTCCAGTTCTGCGTTGTAGAGAGCGATGTCGCCCCTTTCGCCTGTGCGGATGCGGATAGCGTCCTCGATGGGAATGATGAATATGCGACCGTCGCCGATCTCGCCCGATTGTGCCGACTGCAGAATAGCCAAAACGGTCTTTTCTACGTTTTTGTCGCGTACAACAATTGAAATCAGGATACGTTCGATGGAACTTGTGTCATAAACGACACCACGATAGATGCGCCCTTGGCGTGCTTTGCCGATGCCTCTAACATCATAGTAAGAGAACCATTCGATGTCGGCGGAGAGAAGTGCTTCTTTCACCTCTTCAAACTTTGTCTTGCGGATAATCGCTTCAATCTTTTTCATAAATCCTTGATATTTAAATATTAAAAACTAAGACCAAAAACGAAATACGTCTGCTTGCCGGCAGGGTTAAAGATAACGCTGCTGAAAGCCGGAATGCTGAAAGAATCCGTCACCTTAATCTCTTTTGAGCCGGTGATGTTGATGTTCACGAGGTTGAACTTGTCGGCATAAATGCTTTCCCACGGGGTAACGCCAAGTTCTACGCTCATGTCGAGACCTCCGAGCGAGAAGGGTGCGACTGCCGAGATGTAGGTGGAATAGGCGCGGTCGCCTTCCGAGTTGAAATCGGCGCCTCCAAAGAACGTGTTCCAACTCAAAGCGAGCGGGCCGAAGTCGTAACCTAAGGAAGCCTCAAACATGTGAGCCGTTTCCTCCTCCTTGAAGTTGAACCAGTCGTCAGTTCCGCCGCCATAGCTAAACCAATAGTCGGTGATAGCGATGGAAAGTCCGCCGACGGAATAACCGGCAGTGAAATCGAACTCATCCGTGTAGAGAGGCGAGGTGAATCCTACCGATCCCCAGGCAGAGAGCGAAAATCCTCCGGCTGACAGGCCAAGTGAGGGCTGGATGCTTACGCCGCCGCAGTATGAACCGCGCCAGACGTAACTGCTTACAAGGTCGGCGCCTGCCGACATTTCAACTTGTCCCTTTGCGAAGGTGATTGATGAACACAGTGCTACAGCGAGCACAAACGATTTTTTTAAAGAAATTGTTTTCATACATTCTTCTTTTTTTAAGTTAAAAACTATATTTATTAAAACCTTTTTTACATGTTTGAAATCGTGTATCTTGCACTGTTTCATCGTTTTAGCGATTTAAATCCACTTCCTGAACCGTTCCAATGCCTCTTCGGTATTCTCACGGCTTCCGAAGGCAGTGAAGCGAAAATATCCTTCGCCGCTTGGCCCGAAGCCCACACCTGGTGTGCCGACAATTGCTACATTGTAGAGCAGTTGGTCGAAGAATTTCCACGAGGAAATCCTGTCTGGCGTCTGCATCCACAGATAGGGTGCGTTGTCGCCGCCGAACACCTTCATTCCACAGTCCTCAAGCCCTTTCTTAAGCAACCGGGCGTTGGCCATGTAATAGTCGATGTTCTCCTTAACCTGGGCTGCTCCTTCCGGCGAGAAGACCGCTTCGGCGCCGCGCTGAGTGATATAGCTCGTGCCGTTGAACTTGGTCGTCTGCCGACGGTTCCACAGATGATTCAGTGCGATTTTCTTGCCTGCAAGCGTGAAGCCGTTAAGCTCCTTAGGCACAACAGTGTAACCGCAACGTACGCCCGTGAAACCTGCCGTTTTCGAAAAACTGCGAAATTCTATCGCAACCTTCTTCGCCCCTCGTATCTCGTAGATAGAGTGGGGGATTTTCGGGTCCCGGATATACCTCTCGTAGGCAGCGTCGTAGAGTATCAAAACGTCGTTCGCAAGAGCGTAGTTGACCCACGTCTTGAGATGCTCCTTTGAGAGGGTTGTTCCGGTCGGATTGTTCGGAAAACACAGATACAAAATGTCAATTCTTCTTGAGGGTAAGTCGGGCACGAAATCATTCTCGGCTGTGCATGGGATATAGACGATATTACTCCACCTGTTCCCTTCGAGTGTCCCCGCACGTCCCGCCATGACGTTCGAGTCGATATAGACGGGATAGATGGGATCGGTCACTCCGACGCTATTGTCGTGCCTCAAAATGTCCCCTATGTTTCCGGTGTCACTCTTGGCACCGTCGTTTATGAATACCTCGTTGTTATCGAGGCTTATACCTCTCGTGGCGTAGTCGTTCTTGATGATTGCCTCGGTCAGGAACGAGTAGCCTTGTTCGGGTCCGTAACCCCTGAATGTTTCCGCCTTGCCCATTTCATCGACAGCCTTGTGCATCGCTTCCAAAACCGCTTGCGGTAGCGGGCGTGTGACGTCACCTATTCCGAGGCTTATTACTTTAGCTTTCGGGTGTGTCACTTTGTAGGCGTTGACTTTCTTGGCAATGTCGGAAAACAAATAATTGTCCGCTAATTTTAAAAAATGCTCGTTTACTAATGCCATAAAATGTTGTTACTTAATTGTTTTATTGTTTTTTGCTTTGCTGTTTGCTCTTAAATGTCCGGGATGTCGCCCTCAAATACCGTGACGGCGTCACCCGTCATCTGTATATGATTGTCGGAGTCCCACAGGATTCTCAAATCCCCTCCGTCCATTTTGACTGTAGCCTCCCGTCCTGTCCTGCCTCTCGCAGCGCTGACCGCAAGCGTGGCGCAAGCTCCCGTACCACAGGCCATTGTGATGCCTGAGCCGCGTTCCCACACACGCATACGTAGGGTTTCTTTGTCTTTGACCTCAACAAATTCTACGTTTGTACGGTCGGGAAAAAGAGGGTTGTTCTCGATTTCAGGGCCGACAGTAGCCAAATCTACTTTCGAAACGTCCTCGACGAAAATTACGAAGTGCGGATTGCCTATGGAAGCTATTGTTCCGGTATATTCGCGCCCGTCGGCGCTTATCGTCGTATATTGTTCGTCTATTTCGGGCTTGCCCATATCGACCGTTGCCGATTTTACCTCTTTATTGTCAAAATGTAATTTTATCGTCTTTATGCCTGACAATGTGTCAAGCGTGATTGTCGTCTTCGATGTCAGTTTTTGATCGTACACATACTTCGCAATACATCTCGATGCGTTCCCGCACATCATAGCTTCGGAGCCGTCGGCGTTAAATATCCTCATGCCGAAATCCGCTATGTCCGACCTGTCAATCAGCACCAACCCGTCTGCTCCTATCCCCGTATGGTAAGCGCTCCATATCTTGGACTTCTTTTCAGGCTCGGTGACCTTGTACTTCATCGCGTTAACATATATGTAGTCGTTGCCCAAACCGTGCATCTTATGAAAATGAATAAGGTTTGTCATTTGTATCGTTATTTTTATTGTTGCTTTACTTTTTGTTTCTAAAACACCGCAAAGATATATCATTTTGCTATGATAGCGGTAATTAATATTGCAAAATGACAAAATATTTTTCTCTAAGTAACTATTTGTAATATTTTTCCTTCATATTCTTATAATTTATCATTAATAATTAGTTTACGCTTACAAATCGTAAGTTTAAGTCAATTCCATGTTTCCGGATCATTCCAAAAACGCGGCAAAGTTACGAAATTTATCGTAAAATTTGCGATATGGGGATGTATTATTTAGAAAAATGCAAATTTATGGCCTGAAATATAATAGTTAATGTACGCGCGACGATGTTATAACCGTTTTGGGATGCGTTTTGTCTATAATTTTGCCGGTTTCGTCGATAAATAAGTTTATCCGGCGATGCTTGGCATACCTTTGCGGCGTCAAATTTTTTAAACGTATAAGGATATGAAAAGAATAGTTTTTGTTTTGGTTTTGGGGATTACAACAGGAGTTTATGCAAGAACAAACGATGCACGTCATTGCGAATGTAGTGAAGCAATCGCACCCATCCAATCGCGCGGCACGGTGCGGGGCGTCATCACCGACGCTGCTTCGGGCGAGGCGCTAAGCGGCGTAACCGTCATTGCGCTCGGCACAGAGCCGCTTGTGGGGACTACAACCGACGCCGA
>JAISUX010000001.1 GCA_031271805.1 Tannerella sp. | reverse complement strand
TAATTTCCGTGCATGCTGTGCCGTTCTTCCTGAACTTTCCGACCGGAAGCGGCACAACGCGCCCGTCTTTTACGTTCCGCAGAAACAGGAACTCGTTACTCTTACGGTCGAGCGTCAGTATTTCGCCTGTCTTTAATTTCAAACTCACTGTTTGAGAGCAGCCGCCAACGGTCAGGCTTCCCATCAATCCTCCTGCTACCAGCAGCGAGGATTGTTTCAAAAATTGTCTTCTGTTTGTCATATAAATTGCTGTATATCTTGGTTTTATAATATAATATCCTCAATATCAGATAATTGCAAAGATCGCTAACTCTGTTCAAAGTCGGTAGCTATACGATGAATTTCTTCTGTTCTCATAACTCTTCTCTTTTAGTTAAAAAATCTATTGGATTGGTTATTTGTATCCATGTAAAACCTCTTTCATATCAATTACCGGAAGCGGTTGCAGGTTTCGCCATTCGCCGCGTGTGAAATCGGGGATTGCTACGGAAGCGCTGTGGTTCAATACCGAACGCTCGGTAAGCTCCACAAGCGACGACCATGCCGCCCCGTCGTAAACCGACTGGTCGAGAGGATAGCCGTTACGCAGGCAGTATATAAGCCGCCAGTCCATAATAAAATCCATACCGCCATGACCTGCTCTGAATTGCTCTTCTGTAATGTTCATACTCTGTTTGTAACTCTCGAACAATGGATGTTTGTATTTCTCCATCAACTCTTTTTGCGCTTCCTCTTTCATAAATTCCGTTTCCGGTCTAATAGGGTCAATAGCAATTCTTTCGTATGGATACTTTACAGCTATTCCTTTAGTTCCCTGAATTTTATGTATCCGAGAATAAGGGTGGGGCGTCGAGGTATCGTGCTGTACCATAATGGTTTTGCCGTTTGCGGTCGTAATCATGGTAGTGTTCACGTCGCCAAGCAAGTAACGCTGCGACTGGGTGATGCGCTCATCATCTTTCAATTTGTTTTTTGCCCATTCCTGCAGAGCGAACTGGTTGCTCGAAGCCGATGAGAGGTAAGTCATGCGGTCGCCGCGGTTGATGCCCATGATTTGCGCTACCGGTCCAAGTCCGTGCGTAGGATACGGATTGCCGGTGTGATATTTGCTGTATTCAAGACGCCAATGCTTGTAATAGCCGGTAAACTTGTAATTGCGAAGGTCGTGGTTGTAGGCGCCTTCGCCATGAACTATCTCGCCGAAAACCCCATTACGAGCCATATTGAGCGTCGCCAGTTCGAAGTAGTCGTAGCAGCAATTTTCGAGCATCATGCAGTGAAGTTGTTTCTCTTCCGCCTTGTCAACAAGCGCCCAGCAGTCTTTAACAGTTAGAGCCATAGGTACTTCAATGGCTACGTGCTTTCCGCAGTCCATAGCGTACAGCGCTATTGCGGCATGTTCTGTCCACGGGGTTACGTTGTATATCAGGTCTATATCGTCGCGCTCGCACAGTTTTCGCCACGATTCATCGCCGACGTACTCAGCCGCCGGTTTGCGCCCATTGTCTTTCAGCGACTTTTGGGCGCTTGAAACACTGCTCGGCAGAATGTCGCAGATAGCTACAACTTCTGCGTCTTGTGCCATGCTGAGGCGCCCTGTAGTGCCTTGTCCGCGCGCCCCAAGCCCGATAATGCCTATCCGGACGGTTTTCAAAGGCTTGCACCGCAGGTTCATAACTGATTTACCTTTACGCGGCGGTATCTCGTCTGTGGTCAGACCGTTAACCGCCTGCTTACCGCTTGCATGAAGGTCTTGACCCATCAATGCTGCAGCGCTCCCTACAAGGGATGTCTTCAAAAAATTTCTTCTCGTTGTCATATAATTGATTTAATTTTATAATTTCCGGAGCCGACCTCGAACACTGCGAAGCCGTTGTTCATGCCGACGAAGCGGACGTCTTTGGTTTTGGCAAAGAGTTTGCCGCCGCTTTCGACAACTGCCGACTTGTCGCGGGCGGGGACATAAACGGTAGCGGAGCTGTTGGCAGGAACGGTGATTTCCCATTGAAAACAGCTTTCGGGTAGCTTTTTCCACGCACTGCGATACATGCCGTAGGGCGAGCGGTGCGTCGCGGTTACGTATTCAAGTTTCGGCAGCAACAAAGGCTTCATTTCTACGTGTTTGAAGCCCGGTTCTACAGCGCGGATGGCGCCGAGGTATTCGTAGAGCCAGACTAACAAATCGCCAAGAATCATTACGTGATTGTGCGAGTTCATCGAAGGTCCGGCGGTGTTGCCGTTCCACAGTTCCCATATAGTCGTTGCACCGTTCTCGACCATGTACCCCCAGCTCGGATAGTCGCGATTGGTGGCAAGACGCCAAGCTACGTCGGGGCGCCCGCCGTCGGTCAGTTCGCGCATCGTCCATTGGCAGCCGATTAATCCGGTGGACACATGTCCGCCGTTCTCGTCCATTATGATGCTGACAAGGTTTTCAAACACCCGTTGTCGCAGTTCATCGGGCGCAAGGTCAAACGCCAGCGCAAGCAGGTTTGCTGTCGCGGTGTTGTTGCTGTACTGCGCTTTCTCGATGTTAAGAAACTTACGGTTGAAGGCTTTACGCACATTAGCAGCTTCGGTAGCGTAAGCCACTGCGTCGTCAGGCTTTTCGAGTAACCCTGCAAAACGCTGCATTAGGGTCAACATTCTGTAATAATAGGCGCTTCCGAGCAATATGCCTTCGGTCTTGCGACTTGCGGCAGGCGTCGAGGGCGGGAAACACCAGTCGCCATAGTTGTCGCGTGGCATAATGCTGTCCTGCATATAGTTGTCGCGCATATAGGTCAGCCATCGCTTCATCGAGGGGTAATGCCGACGCAAAGGCTCTATGTTACCGAACTGCCCGTAAAGCATGTTTGCAACGAAAAGATAGGTGCTTGGCCAGGTAATGTTATCATTCGGTTTGTGTCCGGTATAGTGATTGGGGGCAATGTCAAACAATGCGCCTTCGGAGGTCTGCGAATCTTCGATGTCGTTCATCCATTTGGCGTAAAGCAGGGCGTTGTCGAAGATAAAACTTTCGCCGTAGCACCCTACCGAGCGGTCGCCAAGCCATCCCCACCGCTCGTCGCGCTGAGGGCAGTCCACCGGCACGCTCTGGTAATTATCGCGGATGCACCACCAGGCATTGCGGAAGATACTGTTTATCGTGGCGTCGGAACATTCAAACTCGCCCGTAGCTTCCATCTCGTCGCAGGTTACAAAGGCGGTGAAATCGTCAATTGTCGGTTTTGTCGGGAAGCCGGTAATTTCGGCATAACGAAAACCATGATACACAAACGTCGGCTCGTAAACCTCCTCGCCGCCGCCCTTGAGTATGTAAATGTTCTTTGAATCAGCGGTGCGAAGGTTTTCAGTATAGATTGTGCCGTCGGGGTTTTGACGTTCGGCATAGCGGATTGTTACTATATCTCCGCTTTTGCCTTTCACTTTCATGCGCAAGTGGCCTGATATATTTTGTCCTAAATCAAGCACATACACGTCCGGTTTCACCCCTACGATGCTTTTGGGGCGCATTTCCTGCATTACTTTAATACCCGGGTCAGCCTGCGCTCGCAGTGTGCCGCCCGGATGTGCCGCTTTCTCGGATTGAAGCCATTTGCTGTCGTCGTAACCGACTTGTTGCCAGCCTGTTAGTTCTCGGCGGGCGTCGTATTCCTCGCCGTCGTACCAGTTGTTCGCGAGGATTGGCCCGGCAGCTGTTACGCGCCAAGTATTGTCGCTCACGAGCGTTTGTCGCTCGCCGTCGGCATAATCAAGCTCTAATTGCAGTATGAACTTGGGAAAGCCGAAGTGATGAACCCAGTCACGTATTGTGTAATAAATACCGTTACCGAGCGCTATGGCTATGGCATTGTTGCCCTGCCGGACGTCAGCAGTTACGTCGTAGGTGTTATAGTACACCGTTTTTGTGTATTCCGATACTGCCGGCGCGAAACGTATATCACCTGCACGGACGCCGTTGACGAAAAGATTATAGACGCCAAGACCGCTGACATAAACCGTTGCGCGGACGAGCTGCTTGTCGCGCGTCTCAAACTCTTTTCGGAAATACCGTGCCGAGATGCGGGTCTTTTTGCCTTGTGGCACATCGCCATCGAAAGTCCTCTCTAACCCTGTCCATTCGCCTTGCCAGTCAGACGCTTCAAGTAGCCCCATTGACCAATGATGCGGTTCGCTCCAGTCGCTCTTGCCTTTGTTGGTAGTTACTTTCACTTTCCAGAAGCATAAATGCCTGCTAACAAGCGGCTTACCTTTGTAGGCAACCAAAACCGACGAATCGCTTTTCACCTCGCCCGAATCCCAGAGGTCGCCGTCGTTAGCGTCAAGTTTCTTGCGTGTTGAAGCCACTAAGAGCCGATATGCTTTCTGCCTTACGTCTCTGACGCCGTTAACCTTGCTGTCTGTTGCGGCGTTTTCATCGCAGACAATTTCCCAACTCAAATGCGGCTGCCGACAGTCAATGCCCAACGGATTATCGCGCTGCTCACAACGGAGACGCGTGAGATGAATAAACATCTCTGATTGAGGTTGCCGACAGCTATTTGTAGCACACAAAACGCTTAAAATAAAGGCATAAAACAGTCCTTTTTTTATCATATTTATTGTATTTATTATTCAAATTTCAACACTGCGTCAAGGCCTCTTTTTTCAAGAATCCTGCGGATTATACAACTGTAATCCGCAGGATTCAATCACATTTTATTATTAAAAACTTTACCTATGAGATAGAAAAGAAAGTTATTGCCACAAAGGATTCTGTTTTAATGCTTTTGTTGTACTTGCATTGATGGCCGTTTCCGGTATGGGCCATACCCAGTACTTGCCTCCGGGAAAGTTGAGTGTATTCACGACCTCGCCGCCATTGGCGCCGTTCGGAATTTCAAATTCTACAGTTTTGGCGCCATCCACGCTTACGGGAACCGTCAGTTTATCCAAATAAGTTGCAGGCGTGCCGTCCGGGTTGAAGGTTTTTGTGATATACATCGAATATTGTTTTATATTTAACCGTTCTTCGAATAAATGCCAGCGTTTCAAATCCCAATAACGCTTGTCTTCACCGAGTAATTCAACTACGCGCTCGTTACGGATTAATGCACGCAGACTTTCAGTCGTCGGATTCGTAGCAATGGTAACAGCCGGCATTCCTACTCGTGCCCGAAGCTCTGTAAGCGCAGAACGTATTTCGTCAGTGGATCCGCCGGATTCAAGCAATGCCTCCGCATACATCAATAATAATTCACCGAAACGATAGATAATAAAACTCGTATAACCGCCGCCGCTTCCGTTATAACGGTCCCAATATTTGATATTGATATAACCTGTTGGAGAAACGTCAATTGCATTAACGGTTTCTTTTACATAATTTACATTCAAAATATTTGTCAGGTTACCGTCGCTGTCGTAGGCATATTCATTCAAAGAATTGTATCTCCATTTCTGACCGTCCGTAGTGGTGCACAGGCTGCCCGGATAGAGCGTGGTCAGACCGAAACGCGGGTCACGGTTGTCCCAGGGCTTTTCCGGAGTATAGAGTTTGCTCTTACTGATAGGCAACCCGTCCGTACATTCATACATGTCCACACATTCTTGAGTTGTTGAAAAGTCGCCCCAACCAAGATTTGAGATCGGCACATGAGGCCCCCATCCGTAGAAACTGAAATTGTGAGTTGCCACGTCTTTTAGGCGGACATATTCAAAAATAATTTCTTTTTGAGGTTCCGCTCCAGACTGTTCGTCAGCAATAAACAAACTATTATAGTCGTTGCTTAGACCATAACCCTTGTTTCTCGCTTCTGTTACAGCGGCTTGAGCAGCAATGGCTGCGTCGCTGAACTTTGCGCCACTCATCGCTTCGTTGTAATAACCGGCAGTGTAGAGCAACATATCGGTTTTAAGTGTCAAAGCTACTAATTTTGTCAACCTTCCACGTTCACGTTCTGTAGGCCCCAAACTGGGTAATAATTCAATCGCCTTGTTAATGTGGCTCAAGGCTTCGGCAAATACTTCTTCTTTTGGTGACGATGCCACGTCCGATTCCGCTATTTCAAGTACTTTACGCACTATAGGTACGCTTTCGTAAGACCTAAACATAACAAAGTAACGATAAGCCAATAAGTAGTATGCTGTCCCCATATACAAGTTTTTGCTTGTTGCATTCAGTTCAATATTATCAATATTATCAAGCAGGGTATAGGCGCTACGAATAGAAGTGTAGTCCCAATATAAACTTGCTGAGCGAGAGGCAGCTGTCATCAATGTAGCGTTTGACAGTTCTGGATAGCGTCGGTTTCCGGATTTCGATGCCCCGTAGCCAATGAGGTCAGAGCGAAAATCATAAAAACAAGAGCCGCCAGACATGTTGCCTGTCCAGTCGTTAAAAGCAGTATAAAATCCGTCGGTATATAATTTATAGTCGTTTTCAGACTTGAAATAAGAATCTACCGAAAGATTGTTTTGTGGGATTTTTTCCAGAAAATCCTCACACGATGTTATCAAAGCCATTGTTGCAATGACTGATGTACTGATATAAATCTTATACGTTTTCATATTTTTCTTATTTAATAATTAAAATGTAATAGAAATGCCACCACTGAACAGTTTTGTCGGCCCGTAGACTGTGTTTCCACTGTCAGCACCGTCTGAAAATCTATAATCTGCTTCAGGATCCAACATCGCCGTTTCTGTATAACCAGGAGCAAAATAGAACAGATTCTCGCCAGTAAAAAATAGCCTCAATTTGGATACATAAAACATCTTCGTTAGCCGTTGTGGGAGTGTATAACCCACCTGAAGGTTTTTTAGACGGATGTATGCATAATTTCGCAAGTGGTATTCACAGGCAGATCCGGTTATGGTAGCAAATTCGCCACTCAACCAATTATTGGTTGTCAGTCGCGGCTGATCTGCCCATTTATCTGGATTTTCGTATGTCCACCGACGTTCATAATTATTTTTAAACAATACCATATCAAATCGGTTATTAGTTGTATATATTCGATGCTTCATAGCCCAACGCTCTCCAACACCTGTAAATATAGCCGACAAATCAAAACCTTTATATTCAGCTCCCAAGTTGAATCCAAATATGTAATGAGGCGTTGTTGTTTTGGTTGACAGATAACGGTCATTACTGTTAAGTTGTCCGTCACCATTGCGGTCTATAAACTTGATATCACCAGGTTTTGTTAAAGATGAAGGCTTGATAGATGCATCTATTTCAGCCTGGTCAACAAACAAACCGTCAGTTTGATACAGATAAAAGCCGTTTCGAGCCAGTCCTTCGGCATAGTAAGTATCGCTACTAAGTACGATTTTTCCTCCATCGTAGCGTGGATCGATCGAACCAAGCCCGCCAAGACTGACTACTTTATCACGGAAATCGGAAATATTTCCACCGACAGTATAGGTTAAATCTCCGATTTTATCCATATACTTCAGTTCGATTTCCCAACCTCGGTTATCAATAGTATATGTATTCTGTACCGGAGCTGAAGCGCCGAAAGTTGTCGGTATGGTTGGGGTACCAATAATGTCACTGGTCCGGTCGTAGAACCAGTCAAAACTGCCACTTAGTCGGTTATTCAGGAATCCGAAATCAAGCCCGACATTAGTTGTTGTTTTGCGTTCCCAAGACAAATCAAGATCCGGAGGTGTGCC
>JAISUX010000117.1 GCA_031271805.1 Tannerella sp. | reverse complement strand
CTGAACACTCAGATCCGCTTAGGTTATGCAAGCGCTTGTACGGCTACGGATGACAATCCTAAAGCAACAATCGGCAACGACCTCTACCTGATCCGTAACGCTAAGGGTGAATACCTCTGCGTTCCTATCTGGTCGATCACCTGCCAGGCTTACTGGGTAACTCCTCGCGATTACGAAGATCCTACCCGCATGCCGTGCTATCAGTGGGCAATCGAGAACAAGCGCGCAGGCGCAGGCTCGCCGTTCAAACTGACTAACCGCGAATTTGAACACGTATCACTGCCTTATGCTTATGTATTCGCAAGCAATACCGAACCTCTGTACTATCAGGGCGGTTCAGGCCTGTCCGCATGGGCGGCTTATGACCCGACAACTGGTGGTCCAGTAGGCGATCCGACTAACATTGTCTATGCAGGCGTTGTACCTGCTTCAAAGGCTATCGGTAAAGGTCAGTTTGCAACTATCGAACAGCTTTATCCGTTCAAGAGCACGAAGTACTCATTCTTCCCGTTGGCAGCCGACGTTAAGAGCGACCAGCTGCTTGGTTACAACTATATCGACGCTGACTCGGCTTTGGTTGACGTATATGCGTTCAAGTACAGGCATTACGCCGCTACAGGCGCCGATGCAAGATATGTTGGCTGGGAAGGCTATTCAACCGGCGGCGCCGATACTACAGTATATGTAGTTTACAACCGTCCGAGCGATCGCCTCTTCTTCTCACTCGAAGAAATGCCTTTGGACATCATCCAGGATTGGGTATGGATCAACAAGGATTATGACTATACGGATAATCTGAAACCGTACTATGTACCTAATGGAGGTCTGTTCGGATACCGCCGCGCCGGTTATAACGACTATGAGGACTATAAGAGCATATACAACTTGAATGTACTCGGTAAGAGTAACTTGGGATACAACCAGAACGGTATCACGCTCGAACACTTCGGTTACATGCCGACGAAGTACAACACCACTATCGGTAATGATGTGTATAAGTATTACACCGAAGGCATCGTAGGTATTCCCGATCTGAAACCTTTGGCTCGCCAGGCATATCGTCTGTTGCTGAAAGACTACTACAAGTTCCACCCGACAGTTAAGGGCGATTACCTGACAGTAGGCGCACAAGACAACTATGTCCTCGCCGACAATGACTTGGTAGGCATTAAGTACACCCCGGGTATCACCGACGATCCTTCCGGAATGTTCGGAACCCCGTACTACTACTTCCGTAACACCTACTTCGATGTTCCCGGTGTAAGCGCTCAGGGCGACGCAGTAACTCAAACCTACTTTGCAGTAATACAGCGTCTCGACACCTTGACACTCTACACAAGCAGCAACGGTGCATTCTCTACTCCATACTCCGACGTACTGCAATACATCACAGTAAGATTCGGTACAAGCGCCGCAACTCAAATTGCGTCAGCCGTAGAAGATTCTCATGAACTCGGAGTATTCATTTGGGATGTTGAAGAGCATGACAAGGTACGCCTGAAAGTGACAACCCGCGGCGAAGCGGCATATCGTCTCAATACGTTCACCCTCGAACGCGACACAGATCCTATCTACCGTCGCTTCCACTGGAACGAGCCTGACTACTCATTCCCGAGAACATTAAGCGATGAGCCTCTGATCCTCGAATTCCATACTTTGGGTAACGAGAAGGTTAAGTTGTTCGAGAACTCCGGCGCCGATAAGACATCGGGCGGTGGCTACGAATATAACTGCCCCACTCTGTCCGACGGTACATTAGGAGATCAATTCACCGATTCTCTGGGTAACATCATCAGCTTCCTCGGCGTGAAGAATATCAGCACTCACCCGTCAGTAGTACTTCCCGACAAGTGGGGTCTCAACGAGTATGCAAATAATCGCGACGTCAAGGTTAAGGGCACTAACTACTGGTTCTATGTCGATACCGCTTATATCAACCGCGGTACGGGTTGGATCAAACCGCAATACATGCTCGTAGTCGATCCTAAGATCGTTCCCGATGAGTCGGTATGCGCAGACACTAATCCTTCGACAACGCCTACAACTTACAAGGGCTACGTAATCGGACGCTACATGTACAATACTGCAATGTATGCAAAGAAGATCGTTCCGTTGTTTGAAGATGACTATGAATACGGCCAGTGGATATATGCAGCCGATGGCACTACGAAGATCTCCCCGATAACAGGAACAGGTATTAACTATGACCTTGTACAGCCGATCGAAGACAAACTGACAGCAGTTGTGAATCCGCAGTACATGGAGAATGTTAAGATCACAGCTCGCGGCGAGGTTATCCCCGGCGGTTGGGAGCGCATAGCATTCAGCTGGGCAATCCACGTAGGCGACGAACTGTTCATCCTCAAGGGCGCAGCTCCGTTCTACAAAGAGCAACTTCCCGATGTTGAACTCCTGATAGCCGACCTGTCGAAATACTACGGCCCGGACAACGGACGTTGCATCGACTTCGCTAAACTGAGAGCAGTTAAGGGTCTTCCTCTGTCGAGCATCAACGCCCCGATAGGCGTACATGCAATCATCGACCTGAGCAATAACCAACACAAAGACTGGGTATGGTCATTCCGCTACGTTGAAAGAGGCTCGTCGAACTTCGTTATCGAATCCGAAACGACAGACCGCGACCGCCTGCAAGGTAAGGAAATCCGTCCGGGTTACGGCGGTTGGGTGAAGATCGACTTAGACATGATCCCCGGCATCACACGTAACGATATGCGTCCCGACCTGATGGGCGAAGGTGATATCTTTGACGTCAAAGACAAGACCGCAGAAGTTGAAATCAGTGATGTAGTAGCTAACGAAAGTCTTAGCGTAGTGAAGGTAATCGGCGGCAACGGCGAAGTAACCATCACCAACGCAGCAGGCAAGACGGTTGTCGTGAACAACATCCTTGGCCAGACATTGACTAACACAACAATTTCGTCCGACAAGGCTACCTTTAAGGTTCCCGCAGGAATCGTATTCGTAAGCGTCGAAGGCGAGAAGTCAGTGAAGGCTTTAGTGAAATAAACAGATTAAAAAACTGATTTATTGATAAGAAAAAGGCCTGTGGCAATTGCGCCACAGGCCTTTTTTTTGCGTTTTAGCCGTGTTTTTAGTTGATTTTTAAAAGTTTAACATAAAAATTGTTTCAAATGCGATTTTAATGCTTATATTTGCAGCGATTTTAAATGATTAGGCTTATGGATAAAAAGATTACTATATGGTGTATCGTGGTATTAATGACGCTCGTATGCTTTGAGGCCAGGAGCGAAAAAATACCTGTTGCACAGAATGACTCGATGCGTTTCTATATACGGGTTGATACCCTGAACAACGCATCGTCGGAATATGAGTTCGCGGGTTACCTGCGAATGGCGGCTAATAATACACGTTTGACGGTCGATAGAAGCTATCGGCGCGATTCGGCCGTGTGGCGGTTTATGGAGACGGCAACGCCCTTCCGCTATAAACTGTTTAATACAACTTATGGGGATACGATAAGGCTGCGCCTTCCCGACGCGGCTACGGACGATACCATCGCCTCAATAGAGACCTTAGGCGCCCTCATCACGGAATGGGACAGCCTCGATTTCAAATATGATACGCTCTATACCCTCCTCACGCGCATAGACGGCTATGATACGCTACAACTGACAATCTCCGACCTCGATACGGTATATATCTCGGATACGGCTTCGCACCTCTATCCAACGCTATATTTCTCGATAGAACGTGTCGTCGAACTGCCGGATACAAGCCAATACCTTATCTTCGCGGTCGATACGCTCATGCCGGATACGCTTAACAACCCGTTTTACCTGACGGCCGACACGCTGACGCGCCCTGATTCGCTGACGGTTAAAGATCGCCTTCACTTCGGCGAAGACCTGTCGCTTTGGAAACTGCAGGTGGACACTATCGTGCACGATACGGCTTTCTTCAAGATACGGAACAAAGCGACCGACAGCCTGCTCGTGTTCGAGATTCCGGCCTCCGATACGGTAGCTTATATCGAGAATAGCGGGGCGCTGAACCATTGGCGTATGCCGTTCTTCGTCGAAAATAAAGGCCTTGGGCAGTTCCAGGTACGCGATACGCTGACGGGCGTCGATTATTTCCTCGCCCGGAAAGACAACTCTGTGATGCTCGTTACTGATACGGCGACATATAAGCCGCTGAATTTCAGGATAATGACGGCTCCGGTTTTCGTTCCCGACAGTTCTATTGTCGATTCGACATTGGTATATAAGGTCAAATACCTTAACGGCCCGGATTCGGGTAAATATCTCGGCGCCGACCTTAATGGGGATACGCTGCTCCTTGATACGGTTTATGCTAACATCCCCGACGGGCAGTTCGTCGTCAATGTCGATTCGAAATATTCGCTTATCAGCCGCGTCTCGTATATATGGACGGATACAATTCGCGTTGTTTACGATACGGTAGCGCCTTACGATACGGTCGAATACCAATATACAAACGGTACGGATACGTTCGAGATCAAGCCCGTGGATAACGTGGGCGCGAACGCTTATTTGGGCTACAAGACCTTCGCCGAAGGTGATATGGCCAAATATACCTATTCGTTCGTTTATACGTCGGCGGATTCGCTCAACGGACGAATTTTGGGCTATAACAGCGCGGATTCGTTGGTGCAATTAGTGACCGACACGGTGCGCTTCGTTTTGAAGTACGAAGGCGAATATACTTATGGCGCGCCGGCAATCGGCAATATCCCCCAACTGATGCGCCGGTATTATTCGATTCGCCCGTTTGAGGATTCGACGCTTTATATGACTGAGAGCGCCTCGACATTCGCATCTACCGACTATAAACAGGTGGTTATGAGCGAATTAACTCCGTCGTCATCCTATCTGCTGAAAGCCGATACGGTGGCCGACAGCTATTATTTTGTTGAATTTAACGTGGCGATAGGCGGCAAGCTGATGGCCGATTCGACGACCAAACAAATATATGTCGCTCCGGCGGATACGGCTGTCAATCATCTGTTTACGATTAAAACGGCCATCAAAATCATCCCCGAACCCGATCCGTACAGCTATTTGACGTCGCTGCCCAACGGCGCCGGCATGTATGAATTAGCGTTCTTCGATGTATCAAGAAATACGGTGCTGTGGCTTACCCGTAATTATTACGACTTGGCCGTGCTGCGCAAAGAGGGTGAATCGGTAACGCTGCGGTCAGGCTCGTTCGAACCGGCCGATCTGCAACTATGGGTTGATACGGCTCGCGGTCCGAGCTACAATGCTTCCAAGCCGTCGTTCTATATCGTCAATTCGGTCGATACGACCCGCAATGTGCATCGTCCCCGCGTCAATATCGGCGGCTATTTCCTCCATGTGATGGATTCGATGTCGCTGGCCGACCATTCGGAATATGTCGTTACGGTGGGCGGGAAAGAATATAACTGCCTGAATTTCGTCAGGGCTATACGCGATACGGTGCCTAACTCGCTGTTGCTCGACCCTGCCGCTATCGGCGTTCCCTATACTGCCCGCGACAGCGTCGGCTATCCGGGCAAGAACGAAGCGGCAATCAGCGAATACCGTTTCTATTTGCAAGAAGTCACGGCGGGATCGACGGATTATTATGTTGTGACTGAAGACGGCTACGGCGGCGAGCCGGGTAAACGCGGCTATCTGTCGATATCGCCGATATATAGAAAACTCTATGTCGGCCCGCGCGACGACGAAGGGGTGTGCAAGTTCAGCTTCAAGTCGGGGCCTGTGGCCAATGAGCCGGTGCTGCCTCCGAGAGTCGAAGACGTCGCTCCGGAACTGACCGTCGTAGGCGAACAGGGCGCTATATCGTTCAATAACGCCAAAGGCGAACATGTGTCGGTCTATAATATTGTGGGTCAAAGGCTTGCAGATAAGATACTTACGTCGGATAGGGAATCATTGTCCGTCTCGCGGGGTATCGCTATCGTGAAAGTCGGCAACAAGACGATGAAGGTCGTAGTGCGATAAAAAAGCGCGAAATTCATGATTCTTCAAGCCCCAATCCGGCGCGATAAGCAGGTTTTTGGGCGATTGAGAGACTAAACGGTCGATGTAAATGTCGCTTCGCAAACGGTCGAGGAACTGCAGGAGAAGGCCGACGTATTCATCGACGGAGAAAATATGGAAAGACTCAGGGTGGGCGAGGTATTCTTCGCCCATCTTCGTTTCACGGATTATCTGTAGCTGGTGAATCTTGACGGACGTCAACGGCAGTGCGGAAAGCTTGTCGGCATGGCTGAGAATCAACTCCTCGCTCTCGCCGGGCAGCCCGAGGATGATATGGGCGCCGACGGGGATGCCGTATTTGGCGGTCAGCTTCACGGCTTCTTCGGAATCGTGGTAGGTGTGGCCCCTGTTGATGCGTTTTAAGGTCTCGTCGGACGTTGATTCGATGCCGTATTCGAGCATTACAAAGGTCTTACGGCTCAACTGTGCAAGGTAATCCAACAGCTCTTCGGACACGCAGTCGGGACGGGTGCCGATGATTAATCCCTCTACGCCTTCGACGGCAAGGGCTTCTTCATATCTTTGTTTTAATACTTCAAGCTCGGAATATGTGTTTGTATATGCCTGGAAATAAGCGATATATCTCATGTCTGGGTATTTGCGGGCGAAGAAACGGACGCCTTCGTCGAGCTGCCGGGTGATGCTCTTGTCGCCGCCCTGGCAGTAATCGGGGTTGAAGGTGCGGTTGTTGCAATAGGTGCACCCTCCGTAGCCCTTGACGCCGTCGCGGTTGGGACAGGTGAAACCGGCATCCAAGGAAATTTTCTGCACCTTGAAGTGCGGAAAACGTTGGCGAAGATAGTCGGCGAAGTCAGGATGAGTAATATTTGCCATCTTTTTTTTCGACAAAGATAGTTAATTTTGCGTATTTGTATTATCTTTGTCGCTCGTAAATATTTTGTAAAGATGAAGATAAAAGTTTTTTGTATAAGTGTAATCATGGCTGTGACGTCGATTTGTGGGGTTTCGTCGCAGAATGGGAGTAAGAAAATAAGCCTCGCGGATTTTGTTAACGGCGCGTTCCGCCAGGAGACGTCGGCAGGTGAGATGCGGCCGCTTCCCGACGGCGAACATTATACGGCAAAAAGGGGTGGAATGATCGTCAAATACTCGTACCGGACGGGTCTTGCCGTCGATACGCTGTTCTCGGTTAAGAACGCCCGCGAATGTACGTTCGACAGCTTCGACGACTATGTGATCAGCTCGACAGGCCACCATATCCTGCTTCTCCGCGAGACGGAACGGATTTATCGCCGTTCGTCGCGCGCCTTGGTATATGACTACGATACGCGGCGAAGGATGGTGAAAGCGCTGAACGAGTCGGGTAAAAAAGTGATGATCCCGACGCTCTCGCCCGACGGACGGATGTGCGCCTTTGTCGAGGATAATAATATCAGACTGAAAAAGTTCGACTACGACACGGAAATAGAGGTGACACGCGACGGTGAGAAAAATAAAATTATCAACGGCGCGACCGATTGGGTCTATGAGGAGGAATTTTCGACGGTCAACCTTATGGCCTGGTCGCCCGACAGCGAATATCTCTGCTTCGTGCGCTTCGATGAATCGGAAGTGCCGGAATATTCGATGACTATCTATGGAAATTCATACTATCCGACGGAGGAGAATTACAAATATCCTAAGGCGGGGGAGAAAAATTCCGTCGTCACGCTACATTCGTATTGCGTTGAGACAAAGGATATTAAGGCTATAGATGTGCCGGGTGTCGTTAATGGTTATATCCCTTACATTCAATTTGCGTCCGAGCCTTCGCAGTTGTGCGTGATGACACTAAACAGGCAACAGAATGTTTTCAACCTGTATCACGCCAACCCGAAAAGCGGGGTGTGCAAACTTATCCTCAAGGACGAGAATAAGGCGTATATCGACTCGGATTGGATGCAGGCGATACGTTTTTCAAAGAGCGGCTTCCTTTATGTGAGCGAGAAAGACGGCTATGCGCATATCTATCAGTATTCGCCTACGGGGACGCTCCAGAAGCAGGTTACGAGCGGGAACTGGGACGTGACAGCCCTCTTAGGTAAGGACGAGGCGACAGGGACGGTTTATTACGAATCGGCGGAGGAAAGCCCGCTTCGGCGCGCTGTCTATTCCATAGACACGAAAGGGAAAAAGACGCGGCTGACGGCTTCGACGGGCACTAACAGCCTGGCTTTCAGCGCTAATTATATGTATTTCGTAAATAGCTTTTCGTCGGCTACAAGTCCTTCACGCATCAGCGTCTATGAGACTAAGACGGGTAAAGAATTGCGCGTGCTACAAGATAATGAGGCTCTTAAGGCTAAACTTGCGGACTATTCTTTTGCTGCTAAGGAGTTTACGACCGTAACTATCGCTACGGGCGAGGAGCTGAATGCATGGATACTGAAGCCGGCGAACTTCGACGCATCGAAGAAATATCCGGTCGTGATGTTCCAATACAGCGGGCCAAATTCGCAGTCGGTGCTCGACCGTTTTGAGATGGGCTGGGAGTATTATCTTGCGGCCAACGGCTATGTATGCGTTTGCGTTGACGGTCGCGGCACAGGCGCTCGCGGCGAGGCTTTCCGCAAGGCTATCTACATGCGCATGGGCTATCTTGAATCGCGCGACCAGGCGGCGGCGGCAACGGCTTTGGGCAAACTGCCTTACGTCGATGCCAAAAGGATTGCTATCTGGGGCTGGAGCTTCGGCGGCTACAATACGCTGATGTCAATGTCGGTCGGTAATGGCGTTTTCAAGGCGGGAATAGCTGTCGCCCCGCCTACCGACTGGCGCTACTACGATAGCGTATATACCGAACGCTACATGCGTACGCCGCAGGAAAATACGCGTGGCTACGACGAGACCTCGCCGCTGAAACTCGCCCGCGACCTGCAAGGGAAATTGTTGCTGATACACGGCACGGCCGACGATAATGTCCACTTCAAACAGAGCATCGACTATGCCGAGGCTCTCGTCCAGGCGGGAAAACAGTTCGAGATGCAGTTCTATCGCGACCGCAACCATAGCATCTACGGCGGCAATACACGCATGCACCTCTATACTCGGATGTCGGAGTTTTTATTTGATAATCTCTGAAAATTTTTAAATTCTCAATTAATAAATAATCCATATATGTGTGTGATTTAAAGCGTTTACAACGCTATCAGAATCATATCCAAATCAGCTATTTTGCAAAATTCTTTATCAGCAGTTACTAACGACAGACCTTTAATTATAGCAGTTGCAGCAACAATAGCATCAGGTAGTTTAATGTTGTACTGTTGTCTTATCTCAATAGTCTTTTGCTTTATAAATGGATCAATATCAATTATATAAGAATCTCGTAACATCTGCATAACAATTCTTTGCTCTGCAGGATCTATCCGATATTTGCCCAAAAGTTCCATTTCCGAAATAACAGATAGAGTGAACACCTCTGACATGGCAAAAAAACGAACACTCGGCTTGCCTTTAATAATGTATATCAGAACATTCGTATCTAACAGATATTCAGCGCCATTCATTGCGAAGTTGCTTTTGAATCTGCAATCCGTCACCTAAATTGGGCAATACGCCATAATATTTTGCCATATACGACTTTTTGCCTGACCCTTTCCGTTTCGTACGGACTTTATCAAGCCAAGTATTCACGTCATGTTCGGTTGTCGTTTTGTCAATTGTCAGTACCATAATCGTTTCTTTGAAATTAAGGTTACAAAGATATAAATTTATTTTGATATGATAGCAAAATAGGAAAAAAAATCTGCTTGAGAGAGTTAAAAATGCTATTCATTTCTATTTAATTCGATGATTTCGAGGTCTTTGATGTTGGTTTTGTCGATTGTGAGGCGTATTAGTGTGCGGACTGTTTGGAAGCCGCTCAGTCCGGCGGCGCCGGGGTTGATGTGGAGGCAGTTGAGGTTCTTGTCGAAAATGACTTTCAGGATGTGCGAATGTCCGGCGATGAAGAGGCGCGGCCTCGAAGCATAGAGTTCGGGACGTATGGATGGCTCGTAACGACCCGGGTAGCCGCCGATATGCGTCATCATGACATCGACCTCCTCGATCTTGAAATGCGCGATCTTCGGGAAACGGCTACGCACATATTCGCCGTCAATATTGCCATAGACCGCGCGTAAGGGACAAATCTGTTCCAAAGCCGTCACAACGGCCTCGCCACCAATGTCGCCCGCATGCCATATCTCGTCGCATACGCCGAAATATTCACCGTATTTCGCATCGACCCATCCATGAGTGTCGGAAAGTAATCCTATTCGTTTCATGCCTGCAAAGATAATATTTTCGCGAATTATATCAGCGTTTTTCGCGAAATATACGGACAATTTATTACCTTTGCAGCGCAATGAAAGAGAAGATTTACAGATATTTCAAGCGCGACATCAGTTGGCTTTCATTCAATTACAGGGTGTTGATGGAGGCCGACGACCTGACTTTGCCCATTTATGAGCGTATCAGATTTCTGTCGATATATGCGTCCAATTTGGAGGAATTTTATGAGGTGAGGGTGTCGGAGCATCGCAGCAATATTATCAAGAAAAATTATGCCGATGAGAACGCCGAGACCTCGGAAGAAAGCCTTGAGGATATCACACGCGAAGTCAACCGCCAACAGAAGGAATTTTACCGTATATTCGCCGACGAAATCCTCCCCGAACTGCAGCGGCAACGGATATTTCTGTACCAAAACAGCCAACCCGCAGCCTTCCACGAGGCGTTTGTGCGCAATTATTTCAATGAAGAAGTCTTCCTTTTCCTCTCGCCCGTGCCTATCCTGAAAGGGATTAAGACGTTTATCCGCGACCGTCGTTTGTATCTGATAGTCAGGATGTTCGAGAAAGAGACGCGCGAGCCTTACCATGTGTTGATAAAGATTCCGTATGCTAAAGTGCCGCGTTTCGTTTCGCTGCCTTCGCACGAGGGGATGTATTATTATATGTTGGCGGACGATATCATACGCGCGAATCTGGCGTCGGTTTTTCCGGGTTATGACGTCGATTGCTGTTATAGCATCAAGATTTCACGCGACGCGGATATTTATATTGACGACCGGAAGGCCGACGATTCGAAGGAAATTGTCAACGAGATAAAAGAGAAAGTCGGGAAGCGCAAAATCGGTGCGCTGAGCCGTTTTATGTACGACCGTGAGATGCCTTCCGACATGCTTGATTATATCTGCAAAACTTTCGGCATTGAGGCGGACGACCTCGTTGTCGGCGGCCGCTATATGAACCTTCAGGACATGATTAAACTGCCGAATCCCATTGGCGCTCGCCTTACACAGGATGTGCCGCCGCCGCTACGGGTGCCGTATCTCGACGAACAGAAGTCGATTTTCAGGGCCGTAGAAAAGGATGACGTGCTGCTGCATTTTCCGTATCAATCGTTCGATTACCTGCTTCATTTCTTGGAAGAAGCGTCGATAGACCCGACCGTCGAGGAGATAAAAATCACCCAATATCGTGTTGCCGAAAATTCGGCTGTCATCAATTCGCTTGTCAGCGCGGCGCGTCGGGGAAAGAAAGTGACGGTCTTCGTCGAACTCAAAGCCCGCTTCGATGAGGAAAACAACGTCAGCACAGCCGAACTGATGGAGCAGGCAGGGATAAAAATTATTTACAGCATACCGGGGCTGAAGGTTCATGCCAAAGTGGCGGTGATTTTGCGCAAAGCGGGGTATAAAAATTTTGCCTACCTGAGCACCGGAAATTTCAACGAGAAAACGGCGCGTATCTACTCCGACATGGCACTGCTGACGACCAACGAGGTGCTGGTCGAAGACGTCAACAGGTTGTTCTCGGTGCTTGAACGCAAGGCGGAGGAGCCTGTTTTCAAGTATCTGCTTGTTACGCCTTTCAATATGGTGACCGAAATAGTGCGTATGATTGAACGCGAGACCGAACATGCCCGACAGGGTCGTCGTGGATATATTATCCTGAAAATGAATGCATTGCACGAGAAGCGACTGATTGATGCGCTATATCGCGCTTCGGAGAGCGGGGTAGAGATCGACCTGATTGTCCGCGGTATCTGCTGTCTTGTTCCTAATCAACCTTACAGCCGGAATATAAGGATAACGAGGATAGTAGATATGTTCCTCGAACATTCGCGGGTGTGGTATTTTTACAACGACGGCTTAGAAGACCTCTACCTGACGTCGGCCGACTGGATGCATCGCAACATAAACCGCCGTATCGAAGCCTCATTTCCGATTCTTTCACCGCGAATAAAACGCGAAATCGTTGATATACTGCATATTCAGTTGTCCGACAACGTAAAGGCCTGCACTATCGACGAAAATCTCAACAATGTTTATAAGCGGGATGAAAGGGCGCCGGTACGCGCTCAAACGGATATTTACAAGTATATTGCGGGTTTGAAGTAGCCCTGATGCGCCATTCCTGCGGGTAGAGGTTGTTGGCGCGTGCGCCGAGGTTTTTCATGAAGCCGAGGGGATGGTTTTCGTAGGTGACGAGGACAAAACCTTTCGGCGTGTCGGCGGGAAGGGTCAAGGATTCTCGCCGAAAGTATTTTATGGCGTCGTCGAAGGTTAAAGGGATTTTGGGAAAGGCCGGCGCGGGCGAGAATTGAGAATTGAGGGCGAGGGCAGGCGAGGGGATAAGGTCGCGGCCTTTTAGTGTGGCGAGGGGTATTCCGGCAGACAGCACTTTCATATTTTCGGATATTGATTGATATAAGTATTTGTGTATCAGACTTATAGCATAGAGTTTGTCGCCTCGTGCGTCTATGAAATAGTCTTCGGGATGCTTGAGCCATTCGGATGCTTCCGGATAGTTTAGACTGCGTACGAGGGGTTTGAATTTCTTTGCATTCGGAAGCTCGTCGCCGGAATCTTTTTGCAGGATAGCAATGGAGAAACCTTCGCCCTTTGCCTTGTGGGGGAAGAATTTTTTTACCGTCATGCCTGGGTGGACAGGGATTATCCGGGCGTTCAACTGCTCGGCAAGTTGCCGGATATTGTCTTCGTTTTCTTCGAGGTTGTAGGTGCAGGTGCTGTATATCAGGTATCCTCCGGGTCGGAGTGCGTCCCAGACGTCGCGGACGATGCGGCGTTGGCGTTCGGCGCAGAGGCGGATATTGTTAAGGCTCCATTCGGCGCGGCTCGCGGGGTCTTTGCGGAACATGCCCTCCCCAGAGCAGGGCAGGTCGGCAAGGATGAGGTCAAAGACGCCCCGCAGGGTCTTGAAATCTCTTGGGTCGTTGTTGGTTATGATGACGTTGGGAGCTCCCCATTTGTGCATGTTCTCGGTGAGGATATTACATCGGGAACGGACTACTTCGTTGCTGACTAAGAGGCTTTCTTCGGGGAGAATGGCGGTCAGGTGGGTGGACTTGCCTCCCGGGGCGGCGCAAAGGTCGAGGACTGTTTTGCCGCCGGTCTTTTTGACTATCTGCTCGAGGAACATGGAAGACGCTTCCTGAACGTAGTATATGCCGGCATGGAAGAGTGGGTCGAAGGTGAAAGACGGCCTTTCGGGAAGATAGTAACCTGTTGAGCACCAGGGTATAGGGTCGCCGTTGGAATGATTTGTCTTCATCGGATTTATGCGTATGCTTACGGGAGGCGGCTCTTCCAATGCGGCCTCGAACGCTTCATATTCGTCTTTTAAAAGCGCTTTCATTCGCGCGATGAATTCTTGCGGCAAAGTCTCTTTCATGGGGCAAAGATAGTGATTTTCGCCATGAATGGCAATAAATATTTGGTAAAATGAAAAAACAAGCGTATATTTGCGGTTGTATATTAAGAGATAATGGAACCGACATTATATTTGATACCGGTTATGTTGGGGGATACGGCGTATGATCGCGTGCTTCCGGCTTATAATCGTGAGGTTGTCCTCTCGTTAAGGCATTTTGTGGTCGAAAACGTCAGGACGGCGCGGCGTTTTTTGAAGAAAATGGAGCCGTCGATTGTGATTGACGAGCTGTCATTTACCGAACTCAACGAACATACTCCTCCGGAAGCCATTGCGGGTTTGCTTGCGCCGATGGATGCCGGCGAATCAATGGGGTTGATGTCGGAGGCCGGCTGTCCGGCGATTGCCGATCCGGGGGCTGATGTGGTTGCGTTAGCTCAACGCCGCGGCTATCGGGTGGCGCCTTTTGTCGGGCCGTCGTCGATATTCCTTGCGCTGATGGCTTCGGGTTTTAATGGGCAGGGATTCGCTTTTAAAGGATACCTGCCGGTGGAGGCGGCGAAACGTGCGGAAACGCTGAAATCGCTCGAATCAAGGGCGTACTTGGCCGACGAGACGCAAATTTTCATCGAGACGCCTTATCGTAACGACAAGATGATGGATGATATAATCCGCGTCTGTAGGTCTGAAACGTTGCTGTGCATTGCTTGCGACATCACTTGCAAGACGGAGTTTATACGCACAAAAACCGTCGGCGAATGGGCTAAACAACGCCCGTCATTGAACAAACGACCGGCGATTTTTTTGATCTATGTCGGCGGAACCAATGAAAAACGGGATAAAAATAAATTCAAATGATATGGAAAAGGGTTATTTTGCGCATGAGACGGCGGTGATAGATGAAGGTTGCCGCATCGGTGAAGGGACGAAGATATGGCATTTCTCGCATCTTATGACGGGATGCGAGTTAGGCCGTAATTGCAATATCGGGCAGAATGTCGTCGTTGCGCCGGGAGTTGTGCTGGGCGACGGCGTCAAGGTTCAGAACAATGTGTCGATCTATACCGGCGTCACTTGCGCCGACGACGTCTTCCTCGGTCCGAGTTGCGTGTTCACAAACGTGATAAATCCCCGCAGCGCCATCTCGCGAAAGGATGAATATAAAGCGACAAAAGTCTGTAAAGGCGCATCAATAGGCGCGAATGTGACTGTCGTCTGCGGCCACGAGATAGGCGAATACGCCATGATAGGTGCGGGGGCTGTCGTGGTTGATGATGTTGCGGCTTACGCTTTAGTGGTAGGCAATCCCGCCCGCCGGATAGGGTGGGTGAGCGAGTACGGCCATCGCCTCGACTTCAATGAAGCGGGCATAGCTGTCTGTCCCGAAAGCGGGGATAGTTATATCATCAAGGACGGAAAAGTCTCGAAAAAAGAACTTACGGAACCCTTTTGACGATTACGCGGTGTGAGATATTACCGAGGTTGAATGTTATTACCCCGTCGATAAATGTGCTGGTGGCATTAATATTGACCGGCGCAGCAGTAGTAGTCATCGTTGTGGACGAACTAATAGTAAGATCTCCGGAGGGATTTGACGAAGCAATCAAAATTTGATTTACTGAAGAGGAGTAAAACGTAGAACCTGTCGGAACTTCATACTTTGCGCTCAAAACCGTCACGTTCGAATAGGGTAAACTTCCGGCGGGGATTTTGACCGTATCCGATGAGGTCATGACGGCATATTGTCCGTTTGATGTAATTGATTTGAATTGCGTATCCAATACCTTGATTTCATATTCGATATTGCTGCCCGGATTGTTCACCGCTTCGGCTTCTGTGGCATAACCTTTGCTATATACCCTGTTTATCGTGAAGATATAGTGATGATTGCGCAAGACGTTAAGATATGTCGAGTCTTTCGGATTGTAAAAATCGAGGCGATAATATTGAACGTTAGCGCCGTTAGTCTTTTTAAGGATGATATGCGTGCGGTTTACGTTAAATGCTTTATTGCTTATAGCCGTAGCGCTGTTACTTGCCTGAGTGGCAGATGGATATTCGTATAAATAAACGTTGGTTGTCTGCGGAGTGGCCGTACTGTTTTGCAACAGTACATAATTATTTTCGCTTGTCTTAAAATGCGCCGTTGCGCGTGGCGTTCCTGTTACGGAAGTTTGTTTTTGGATATGACCGCCGTCGCCGAAATCGCTTAGCTGGTATGTGATGCTATCGGCGGTAAAATCGGTTGTGACGTCCGAAACAGCCGTTCCGAGTTGGACTTGAACCTTAGCGACTGCGCGTACCAACTCGCATGAAGGGGACGCTGACGACCAGCTTGTTATCTCGCCGTACATAGGCAGATGGTCGCCACCACGGTAATAATCCTTTGAATTAAGCGTAAATTGGGTGTCGATGCCGGAATAAGTAAGGCCGGATGGCACAGTGCCCGTGAAGTCGGAATTGGCTATCAGGCAAATCTTGTTGCCGGTAGTCGGTTTGAACGGCAATTGGGGCATTAGTTGTATCGCCTGGCCGTTGCGCAGGATGTTAGCGCCGTTGATGAGCGTATCATTGAGCAGCGTAGTTCCGGCGGGATTAAACTCAAGCACCCATAAATTGTCGATGAAACACTCACTTTCCGTGGCGGTGCTATAGACATTGACTTGCTGCACTTCGGGCATGATCAATTCGATCTGCTTTTCTGCAGGCTCAACTTCAATATCGCTCAATTCGTTGTTACATGCTGTGAAACAAAGAATGCTTATTATCCAAAATGTTATTCTTTTCATTACTCAAAAATTATAAATTCCTAATTGCAATGTACATACACAAAACTATATAATAGTTCAAAACTGCGACAAAGATACTAATAAAAAAACTAATATCCAAATGTTATGAAGAAAAAATTTATTTTTTAGCTATTTTTAAGAAATGTCAGATTGCTTTGAGGCTCATATCGAGGCTTTTGACGGAATGTGTCAAGGCGCCGACAGAGATGAAATCGACGCCACATTCGGCATAGTCGCGTATCGTGTCGAAAGTTATTCCTCCGGAGGATTCCGTTTCGTAGCGTCCGGCGATGCGCCGGACGGCTTCGCGGGTGTTCTTGAGGTCGAAATTGTCGAGCATGATGCGGTTGACGCCGCCCGTATGCAGGACTTCTTCGAGTTCGGCGAGGTTGCGGACTTCGATTTCTATCTTCAAATCCTTGTCATTATCGGCTAAGTAGTCGTGTGCACTCATGATGGCTTGCCTGATTCCTCCGGCAAAATCGACATGATTGTCCTTGAGCAGTATCATATCGAAAAGGCCTATGCGGTGGTTGACGCCTCCTCCGATACGCACGGCTTCCTTTTCCAATATACGCATTCCGGGGGTGGTCTTGCGGGTGTCGAGCACTCGCGTGCCGGTGCCTTCGAGGGCTTTGACGTAGCGGTTGGTGGTCGTCGCAATGCCGCTCATGCGCTGCATTACGTTCAGCACAAGCCGCTCGGTCTGCAGGATCGACCGCACCCGCCCTTCGATAGTGAACGCCACGTCGCCGTACTTCACTTGCGAGCCGTCGTCGAGGAATACCGTCATCTGCATCTCGGGGTCGAATCGCATAAAGATGCGCCGTGCTATAGCGACGCCGGCTAATACTCCCGTTTCCTTGATTAACAGCCGGCTCTTGCCCATCTCGTCGGGTGGGATGCAGGATAGCGTTGTGTGGTCGCCATCGCCGATATCTTCGGCAAAAGACAGGTCTATCAATCGGTCAATCAGCTCGTCCGGAGATAATATTTTAATGTCCATAAATACTTGTTTTAAGTTTAAATCGAAGACAAAGGTACGAAAAGTTTTTGGAAAAAGTATGAAAAAATCGTAAATAAGGCCGAGATAAAGATTTTATGCGTATTTTTGTGAGCTAAAAGAAGAAAGAATGAAGATAGTTTTGCTTGTTGTCGGCAAGACCGATGCGGGGTACTGGAACGAGGCTTTGGACGATTATACGAAGCGGTTGCGCCACTACGCGCCCTTTGGAATAGAGGTTGTCCCGGACATCAAAAACTCGCGCGGCATGACCGAACAGCAACAGAAAGAGCAGGAAGGCGCTTCGATACTGAATGTTTTGCAGGCGGGCGACAGTTGCGTGCTGCTCGACGAACGGGGCAAGGAATATTCTTCTTGTGAGTTTGCTTCATTCTTGGAAAAGAAGGCTTTGTCGGGTGTTAAGAGGCTGGTTTTCGTTGTCGGCGGGCCTTACGGATTCGGCGAAAATGTGCGTTCGGAAGTTAACGAATGTATTTCATTGAGCCGTATGACGTTCTCTCATCAAATGATTCGACCGGTGTTCGTCGAACAGCTTTATCGGGCTATGACAATACTGCGGGGCGAAAAGTATCATCATTATTAATTGAAAAGGTTTTGAAAATGCGATATTGGAAATGTTTTTTATGCTTGCTTGCCGGGGCGCTTGCGTTGACGGCTTGTAATAATGGAGATGATATCACCGACGACTCGGAACTTACCGAATCCGAACGGATTAACAAATTTATCGTCTATTGCGTCAGCGATTATTATCTTTGGGAAAGCGAAACGGACTGGAATTATTATAAGAAGGACGAGGTTTACCGCTCATATTCCGACCACGATAAACTGTTCGGCGAGTTCGTTTATGCGGATGATCGCTGGTCGGCGCTAACGGATGATATTGATGCCTTGCAGCAGCAGTTCGATGGGGTAGAGACGACTTACGGTTACGAACTGATCGGCGGCAAATTCCAAAACAGCGGAAATATATTCGTCATAATTTTGTATGTTTACCGTGGTTCGCCCGCCGAGAAAGCCGGATTGAAGCGGGGAGACATCATTGTGGGCATGAACGGCGCGCCTATCACCGAATCGAATTATATGGAATTGTATTATTCGTCGTCGATATCTTTGACATTGGGACATCTCAACGAGATGACTATTACCGAGGATAAGGCAACGGTTTACCGCATGACTGCCGTTGAGATGTACGAAAACCCGGTAAATAAGGATACTGTTATTGTTGCCGGCGGCAAGAGGGTAGGGTATTTGTGTTTGACTTCTTTCCAGACGGAATCGGAAGGGGATTTGAAGCGGATATTCGCAGATTTTAAGTCGAAAGGCGTTACCGATGTTGTGCTCGATTTGAGATACAATGGGGGCGGATATGCACGTACGGCGCAGGTTTTGAGCAGTATTCTCGCGCCTTCTTCGGTGGTCAGGAATAAGGATGTTTATGTCAAGCAAAAATGGAATGACGCCCTGACTACGTATTGGGGCAATCGGGGCGTGGATTTGAGCGAACGTTTCATCGACACGCTCTCGGTCAATATGAACTTAAACCGCTTGTATGTGTTGACAACCGATAACACCGCTTCGGCGTCGGAGGCGACGATAATAGGCCTGAAACCCTATATGGATGTGGTGTTGGTCGGAGGTACGACGCACGGGAAATATTGCGGCGGCTATCTGCTGTCGCCTGAGGATTATTACGACAATAAGGCTTATTACTCGGATTTCTCGAATTGGGGTATGTACCTGATGGTTTATCGCTATATGAATAAGAATAATTATCCCGATTTCACGCATGGTATGGAGCCGACAATATTTGCCGAAGAGAATTATTTTGACATGAAACCTTTCGGTGATACTACCGACCCGCTGCTTGCGACAGCGATGGAAATGATAACAGGCGTGAGGACGTTAAGCGCCCGCTCGGCTACGGCAACTCCGGAGTGCAGGATGATACATTTGCCTCACCTCAAAATTCCCGAACGGCTTATTTATACCGGTCCGATGCCCTGACTTTTTGCCAGCAAAACGTAGTCGAGGATGGTCATTGCGGCCATTGCTTCGACGATGGGGACGGCGCGCGGGATGACGCAGGCATCGTGTCGTCCACGGGTTTTGAGGGTGGTTTCGCGGCCATATTTGTCAACGGTTTGTTGCTCGCGCAGCAGTGTTGCTACGGCTTTGAAGGCAACCCGGAAATAGATGTCGCGGCCGTTGGATATTCCGCCCTGGATGCCGCCGGAATAGTTTGTTTTAGTGCTGATCGTGCCGTTGTCGTTGATAAACTCGTCGTTATGTTCGGAGCCTCGAAAACGAGGTGCATCGAAGCCATCGCCGTAGTCGAAGCCCTTAGCGGCGTTGATGCTCAACATTGCGGCGCCGAGGGCGGCATGGAGTTTGCCGAAGACCGGCTCGCCGACACCCGGCGGCAGGCCTCGAATCACACAGCTGACGATGCCGCCTACGGAATCGCCCAGGCCTTTGACTTCGCTGATGAGCGCTTCCATCTCGGCGGCTTTCTGCGGGTCGGGACAGCGGACGGGATTTGATTCGGTCGCTTCTTCGAGGTTATAGTCGGAATAGGGGCGTTCGAGACGGATATGTCCGATACATGAAGTGTAAGCCCGGATAGCGATGCCCGATTCCTTCAAAACGAGTTTGGCAATAGCGCCTGCAACGCAGCGGGCGACTGTTTCGCGAGCCGAACTGCGACCGCCGCCGCGATGGTCGCGAAGGCCGTATTTCATATCGTAAGTGTAGTCGGCGTGCGAGGGGCGATAAATGTCGCGAAGGTTGTCATAATCGCCGGAGTGTTGATTCTCGTTGCGAACGATGAAGCCGATGGGCGTTCCGGTAGTCTTGCCTTCGTAAACGCCCGACAAGAACTCGACCGTATCGGATTCTTTGCGCGGGGTTGTGAGCGACGATTGCCCCGGACGGCGACGGTTCATCTCGTCACGTATGAAATCAAGGTCGAGCAAAAGCCCAGGAGGACAGCCGTCAATGACGCCTCCGACGGCCGAACCGTGGGATTCGCCGAAGGACGTCAAGCGGTATATGTTCCCGAAAGTATTCATTCTACGCACTGATTAATTAACAACAGCAATTGCCGTCGCTGTTGTCGCAACAGCCATCGTCGCAACAACTGTCGTCGCAGTTGTGGCAACTACAACCACCCATTTCTTTGTTGATAGCGAGAATCTCTTCGTCGGTAGGGTCATGGACGTCAAGTATCTCGCCGCTGAAAAATAAGGTTTCGCCTGCCAAAGGATGGTTGAAATCCATAAGCACTACGTCGTCATTGACTTCAAGCACGGAGCCGTTCATGCGCTCGCCCGAAGAACTCATCATAGGCAGCGTAGCCCCTTCTTTAACATATTCGGTGTCGAATTTGCCATCTACCTCAAAGACTTTCTTGGGCAGCTCAATGACATTTTCTTCAATACGCTCGCCGTAAGCATTTTCGGGCGTGAGCGAAAACTCAAATTTGTCACCCGCTTCCAATAATTTGATATTGTCCTCGAAAGCCGGCAGCATAGCGCCAATACCATAAATAAATCTCAGAGGCTGCTCCTTAGTAGCGCTCTCCATCATCTCGCGGTCGTCGTCGTCTCCAACACTCAAATCGTACGCGACGGCAACGAGTTTGTTCTTTAATATTTTCATCAATATTCCTGTTAATCGTAAATAAAATCTGACAAAATTACATGAAATTTTCGGATTTACAAGCGCGAGAACATAAAAATTAATACTATGATGCCTAATTTAACAGTTTTGCGGCATTATATTTATGCCCGGTTGAAAATATTATCGTCTTTTTGCCATATAATTTATCCGTTTGTGTGTAATGTCAAATATTTTATCTATCTTTGTGGACTATTTAAGTTTGGATCTTGATAAAATGAACGATCTGCTATTTTATGCCGCTAATATTGAGGATATTACGCTTGACTGTGTGGTTGGACACGATGTGGCGCATCGGTTTCCGCTACATTCGCATCGCTCGCTTTGTATCGGATTAGTTACTAAGGGCGTCAGAAGTATGAATGTATCCGGCTCACATATCAATATCTCTGAAAATGAGGTTTTTATAATCAATTCCAATCAGCCTCATTCGATAGATGATATTGTGCCTCATAGTTATATTGCCTTAACAGTCAATGGTTTAGCCGACAATACCGTGTTTGGGAATATTGTCCGGTCTGAAACGGCGGCGGAGATGTTGAAATCCGTTGCGGAGGCTATTATTCAAAAGTCCGATATTCTTGCCTCTCAATGGTCTTTGCTTTTTAATTATCTTAAAACCAATTATTTATTCGCAGAAACCATCCCTTCGGAAGGTCTCATGATTAAGAAGGTGAAGAAATATATTTCCGATAATTATTATAATCAGGTAGCAATCAGCGAGATGGCTAAGGAGGCCTGCATGAGTAAGTTTCATTTTTGCAGGCAATTCAGGCAGAAGGTTGGGATGTCGCCGCATATTTATTTGATTAATTGGCGATTGCGTCATGCCAATAAGTGCCTGAAGAGCAATATGCCCGTTTTAGACGCTGCCATAGATGCAGGTTTTTATGACAGTAGCCATCTAATCAGGGCTTTCCGCTCGTATATGGCAGTTTCGCCCGACGACTACCGCAGAGCGTTCCGATAAAAAAAAGCAAGATTTTACAATTCCGCCGTGCTGCCGCACACTACTTTTGCACCTTAAATTTTAATTTTTATTACGTATGAAAAAAGTAGTAATTTTATCATTATTGGCGATTTCGTGCCTCTCTGTGCAGTTGCAGGGACAAGTTCAGGCTCCGGCTTGGCAGGAAGCGGACTCCGATTCGAGTCTCGTAGTTAATTTTCTGAAAGGCAATGTCTTTCTTATCAACGGCGAGCAGTCGGTTCGGGATTTGCCGTGGAACCCTCATCCGAGTTTCAAAGGCGTTGCCCTGAAGCATCTTTTGCTTGGCAAAGACAGTGAAAATCAGGTCAGTTGCCATATTGTCCGTATTGAGCCGGGCTGTATGCTCGACACACACATACATGACGGTAAGGCGGAGATTCACGAAGTAGTGGCAGGCAGCGGCAAGATGTACCTCGACGGCAGGGAGATTGAGTACTCCGTCGGTACACTTTGCCTTATCCCCGCCAACACGAAGCATAAAGTTGTGGCCGGCAAAAACGGCATGTATCTCTTCGCCAAATTCCTGCCCGCGTTGCAGTGATAATGAGATTGCTTCGTTCCTCGCAATGACGAAGAATGTGAAATAACTCCTGTCACTTAAAGGCCTGACGCGAGGCGGAACCCTATGGTGCGGTTATAGCCGTGAGGTACAACGTTGTGGCGACGCGATACCCGCACGCTTCTTGCGCCGCTGCTCCACGGTCCGCCGCGAAGGATGCGATAGGTGATTTCAGGATGCAGGACGCCCTGCGATGAGCCGGTGTAAACATCCCACAGG
Source organism: Tannerella sp. (assembly GCA_031271805.1). GTDB lineage: Bacteria > Bacteroidota > Bacteroidia > Bacteroidales > Tannerellaceae > Tannerella. The sequence goes on along the minus strand of JAISUX010000117.1, from coordinate 25,347 downwards.
TCGCTGCACCATTCCCAAACGTTGCCGCACATGTCATAAATGCCCAGTTCGTTCGGCGCTTTTGAGCCTATGGTATGAGGTTTCTTGCCGCTATTATCCCAATACCATGCCACTTCCGACGGCGAATCGCTTCCGCAGTACTTGCAACCGCGGCTCTGAGCGCCTCCGCGTGCGGCATATTCCCATTCGGCTTCTGTAGGCAAGCGAAATTTCTTGCCTGTTTTCATATTCAATTTGTAAATGAAACCGTCAGGGAAGTAATGTATTCCGTTGATTATTTCGCCTGTGCCGCTTGTGCCGACAATATCGTTCCAGCTCACCTGTTCGACAGGCATATTTGTGCCTCTGAAATATGCAGGATAAGTTCCCATAACATCAAACCATTCTTCTTGCGTCACTTCGTACCGGCCTATGTAGAAGTCGTTTACGGTGACGCTATGCGCCGGATATTCCCATTGGAGGCAGTCGTTGCCCTGTTCGCTTGTACAGCCCATAGTGAAGGTGCCGCCCTTGACAAAGATCATGTTGTCGTTTGTCTGGGCATCGCTTGTCCCCCACTGCAATACGTTGACTACTACCGCGGTATCGACGCCGGAAACTGTGACGTAACCCGTACGTCGCGTTGTAGCCGTATTGGTTTCGGCGATAGCGACGAAGGTGTTAGTGTTTTTTTTCGACATCGTTAGCCATGCGGCATTACTTGATAATGACCATGACTGTCCGGACGTTACGGTAAATACATCCGACACGCCGCCATTAAAGGAAAAGGTGTACGTTACGGGACTAACAGAGAATGATACGGATTCGACTATCGTCGGATCGGGAACGTCAACCGGCTTCTCAATATCATCTTCAATAATGTTTGTTGAGCAGGCTGTAAGAATAAGCGCCTGGGCAACTAATTTGCTTTTATTTGTCATATATTCAGCGTTTTTGTTTATAATGTCCATCTTACAACCCGACATAAAACGGGGCGATGGACGGTCACCCGTTTATGCAAATGAAGCGTTAGCTCGCTCCAACTCAACCGCAAAGATACAACAATTTTATTTCTTTGCAAATAATTTTAAAAAAAATCGCAACGTTGACAAATGATTAAGATAGAGATTGTGGATTAATATTTTTTTTTTATCTTTGCGCCCTAAATATTTAAGAAAATGGATATATCGGTTATTATACCACTATACAATGAAGCCGAGTCGCTTCCGGAGCTGTACGAATGGTTGAAGCGTGTGATGAGCGAGAACGGCTACTCTTATGAGTTGATTTTCGTCAGTGACGGCAGTACCGACCAATCATGGGATATTATCGAATCTTTGAGTAAGGAAGATCCGACTGTTAAGGGCATAAAGTTCCGCCGTAACTATGGAAAGTCGCCGGCTTTGCATTGCGGTTTTCAGCGTGCGCAAGGCGAAGTGGTCATTACTATGGACGCCGATTTGCAGGATAGCCCGGATGAAATCCCCGAACTCTACAGGATGATAGAGGAGGAGGGCTACGACCTCGTATCGGGATGGAAAAAGAAACGCTACGACAACCGGTTGACGAAGAATCTGCCTTCTAAACTGTTCAATGCCACGGCGCGGATGTTCTCGGGCGTGCGGTTGCACGATTTCAACTGCGGCCTCAAAGCGTATAAAAAGGACGTGATAAAGAATATCGAAATCTATAACGACATGCACCGCTATATCCCTTATTTAGCGAAGATTGCGGGCTTCAACAAGATCGGCGAGAAGGTTGTGCGGCACCAGGCGCGCAAGTATGGAAGCACAAAATTCGGGTTGAGCCGCTTCTTTAACGGTTACTTGGATTTGATTACGCTGTGGTTCACATCGAAATTCGGCAAGAAACCGATGCATATCTTCGGCCTTTGGGGCAGCGTAGTCTTCTTTATCGGCTTCGTAGCGCTTGTGATAGTCCTTGTCGCCAAACTGATGTCGATCCTCGAAGGCGGTAATCTGCGGCCTTTAGTCACCAGCTCGCCGTATTTCTATATCTCGCTCACGGCGATGATAATAGGCACACAGCTATTCCTCGCCGGCTTCATCGGCGAACTCATCTCGCGCAGCTCTCCTAATCGCAATCGTTACAAGATAGAAAAGGAATTATTCCCTTCGTGAGTTTTGCAAGGGCGGATTAAAGCCATTGTTTCATGAAATCATCCATCTCGCCTGCATGCTCTTCGAGGCTTTGCAGGAGTTTGAACTGCGCCTTGGTGCGTTGCAGGTTATGTTCGGGGAAATGAATCTTGTAATAAGTGTCCCCATTGATGTAATCAGCCAGGAAACGCACCGTTTGCATGTATGTCAACAATCTTCCTCCGTATGGTAATAGGCTTATTTCCAGTGGGGTAAGGAATGACTTGGCCGTTTCCATATATCCTGTCGTATATGCCTTGAAAATTTCTATATTGACGTTGACTTTATCGAGGTCGGGGTCGTCTTCCGCGCCGGTATTAGCTCCGGTGCGGATGAAATCACCGATGTCCGACAGGACAAAGCCGGGCATGACCGTGTCGAGGTCGATGACACAGAGCGGATTGTTCGTCTCACAGTCAAAAAGTATGTTATTGACCTTAGTATCACAGTGGTTGATGCGTTTTATCAGTTTACCTTCTTTGTAAAGTCTTTCCTGGATGAGCATCTTTTCGGCTCTCAGGTTGATTTCATTGACAATATCCGATACCGAAGCATAGCGACCTACGGCGTCGTTTTTGACGGCGTCGCTTAATTGTTCGAGGCGAAATCCCATGTTATGAAAATTGGGGATCGTTTCTCCGAGCGTCCCTTCGGGGATATCGGCGAGCATAGCCTGGAAATCGCCGAAGGCTTTACCGGTCTCGTAGGATAATGCCGGCGTGACTTCTTCGAGGCTTTTGCTGTTGGGAATCATCAGACAGACGCGCCAATAGCTTTCGCCGTCGAAATAATAAGACTTGCCGCTGCCGGCCGGTAAGAAAGTCAATACGCGGCGGTCGATGTCCTTTCCTCCGCCTTCTTCGAGTTTGCGGCGGATATGCGAAGTGACAATGCCAATATTGTTCTGCAACATATCCACATTAGTAAATATGTGATGATTAATGCGTTGCAATACATATTTATCCTCGCCCGCAGCGGTTGTAACCTTAAGCGTGTCGTTGATATGTCCGTTGCCGAATGGCATGACATCCGCAATTTTTTCTTCTAAATTGAAGTTCAATAATATCTCCAAATAATTTTCCTTAGTCATGAGTATAAAAATTTAATTAATTCTTTATTATCTGTATTTTGTCGTCGTTATTGTCAAGCAAGAACGATTCGATATGGCGTTTCTTTTTTTCTTCGAATATTTCGCTGATGTCGATCAGGATGCCTGTTTCTTCGACGTTGCCAAATTCATGATTCAGGGCGGTGCCGAAGGTACGCATCTTGGGCGACAGGCTCATATAGGCGCTGATTAACGGCGGGACGTTGATGCCGCGTTTGCGGACTTCGAGGTTCAGTACGCGGTAATCCTCCTTGAGGCTGTGGTTGCCGAACAGTTTGCTCAGGTATGCCTCGTCGGTCTTTATTACGAGTTCGTGAATTGGCGTAACAAGGCCGTCGGGGTCGGGGAAGTGCAGTTTGAGGAAGTACAGAATCATGTCGCGTGCCGTCGGGTCGTAGGTATTATACATTGTGACCTTGCCGTAGAAGAATTTCAGGCTCGGATCGATGACCGGCAGTGCGCCCAGCCCGTCCCAGAGGTTATCGAGGATGAAGATGCCTTTCGATTTGCCGAGGGTGGCCTGGTAATCGAGCGAGACGAAAGAGCGGCCGAGTTCGACAGTGTACGGCAGGTAGTTTTTCAGGAAGTCTTCGGAAAAGTTGAAGAGGTGTGAGGTGGCGAGCATAGGCCTGCCGTTGCGGTCAAACTTGACGTCCGAGCCGCACAGAAAGCGGTAGCCGCCGAGGATTGTCTCTTCGGTCGGGCACCACACGATGAGCTGTTTGTAACAGCCGTCCATAGTGTCGAACTCGTCGAGGTCGTACGCCATCCCTGTCCCGCCGCCATAGTAGCGGAAAGCAATTTCACGAAGTCGTCCTATTTCCCTTAACGTGTTGGGCGAATCATGCGCCGTTACCACGTAGATTTCGTTGTCCGACTTATTTGTGTCTCGGAGCCTTTTGTCGGGCGTCAGTTCCGACTTTATTAACTCCTTGTTGACAGGCTCTATTATGTTTTGCATAAATGATCCATTTTAAGTTACATCAAGATACAAGTTCGTAAACTTTTTGCTTTACCCAGTCTGCCCATTCCGACGGTTTTTTCGATGAGTCGAAGCGACCGTACGGGATAGGTTTTCCGATAGTAATTCCGAAAGTTTTGCCTCGTTGCTTGAACATTTCGGACGGCAAATATAGCATTTCTAAATTGAATTTAATGCCAAAATGCTTACGAAAATTCGCAAAACGGTAAAAAAAGTTTGAATTACGACCTTCGAAATGTATCGGAACGACGTCGCGATGATGCTCCAAAGCCTTTTGTATAAAGGATTTTTTCCATTCTAAGTCGCGTATTTTCCCGTTTTGCCGACGTGAGCACAATCCGGCGGGGAAAGTCAGGATCTGGTTTTCCGACCGATAGGCTTCCTCGGTCAGGCTCACTGTCTCGCGGTTCTGGGAACCGTGTTTGTTGACAGGGACGAATATTGACTGCAGATTCGGGATGTAGAGCAGCAGGTCGTTGACGAAATAACGTATTGCGCCGCCGAAATGTTTGCCTATGATTGCTGCGAGGCATATTCCGTCGAGGCCGCCGAGAGGGTGGTTTGAGACGAAGATATATTTCCGCGAATCCTTAGGCAGATTTTCTAATCCGCTGATGTTCAGCGACAATCCGAAATAGCCGACTACCGCCTGCATGAAATCTACTCCCTGCAGGTCGTGGTAACGTTCGAGAATATCATTCAACTCATCTTGATGAATGAGCCGGATGAGGTAATTCACAACAAAATTCGGTATCCTTGCGGCCTTGTCCTTGAGTTTGGAACGCAAGACCTGCCTGACATCTATTTTTGTGTACATAGCCTGAAATTTTTTGCAAAGGTACAACTTTTTTTCAAAAAAAATACCTCTTTTATATGTAGGAGTATCGGAAAATATCCCGTAAAAGGTGATTAATAAAAGGTAGTTGGCGCTAACCGGAATGAATGAAAAGTGGGGTGTTGAAAACTTTTTTTCGGAGAATTGCCGCAAATCTTGCGGGAAATGTGTAATTTTACCCTTTCATTTAAATGATTATCTCGTTTTAATGGACTTAATTTGCTGATAATGAGCGATAAATATGTTGAATACCACGTGCCCGCACTTTTGGGGGCAACTATAGACGGTTTGGATATCAAGCCGTCAGGGATTTATGTGGACTCAACTTTCGGCGGAGGTGGGCACTCTCGCGGCATTTTGGAACGTTTGGGCGCAGGCGGGCGACTGTATGGTTTCGACCAGGATGCGGATGCTGAACGGAATATCGTTGATGACGGGCGATTTGTCTTTGTCAGGAGCAATTTCCGCTATTTGTCGAACTTCATGCGCTATTACGGCGTTGGCGCAGTGGATGGTATTTTGGCGGACTTGGGCGTCTCGTCGCACCATTTCGATGATGAAGAGCGGGGCTTTTCGTTCCGCTTCGACGGCGAGCTTGATATGAGGATGAACAATCGCGGCGGACTGATGGCGGCGGATGTGCTGAATACTTATGACGAGGAGCGGTTGGCCGATGTGCTGTATCGCTACGGCGAATTAGCGAACTCTCGCCGGATAGCGGCGGCTATAGTGAGGCGGCGGGAAGCGACGGCTACGTTTGAGAAGATTCCGGACCTGACGGATGTGTTGAAACCCTTTGTCGGTCGCGATAACGAACGTAAATTTTTCGCAAAAGTCTTTCAGGCATTGAGGATTGAGGTTAATCAGGAGATGTCGGCCTTAGACGATTTGTTACGGCAGTCGGCGGCGCTTTTGAAGCCGGGCGGCCGACTTGTTGTCATTTCTTACCATTCGCTCGAAGACAGGATGGTCAAGAACTATTTGCGTACAGGTAATGGCGACGGGCGCGTAGAGCAGGATTTGTACGGGAATATGCGGTCGCCGTTCAGGGTGATCGGGAAGATGATTACGCCTTCGGAAGACGAGATAGCGCGGAATCCGAGGGCAAGGAGTGCAAGATTGAGAATCGGAGAAAAAGTTCAACTATAAATTTTAAATTTGTATGAGCAACAAGAAAAAGAAAAATATGATAATGTACATACTTGGCGGTGGCATTTTGAAAGAAGATTTCATAGTCAGGAATACGAAGATGATAGTTTTTATCGTAATTCTGTTCTTCTTTTATATCAGCAACCGCTATTCGTGCAATATCAAAATTCGCGAGATAGACCGGTTGCAGGAACAACTGAAGGATTTGAAGTATGAAGCCTTGTCGGTTTCGGCGCAACTTACGGAGAATACCCGTCCTTCGCAAGTAGAAGAGCTTGTCAGGAAGCAGGGTTTGGACATAGAGAAGGCAAAGACGCCACCGTACAGGATTTCGAAATAATAAAGATTATATGGATACTGAAAGTAAGGAAAATAATAGAAATAGAGAAAAGGATGGAAACATCTTCATGCGGTATTTTATTGTCACGCTTGTTTTGAGTTTAGTGGCGATAGCAATCCTTATTTCCGCTTTCAAGATTGCCGTTACGGAGCGGGAAGGGTGGTTGAAACTCGGTTCGACGTTCAATTTGCCGGATAAGCAGATAGACCCCACGCGCGGGAACATTTATTCATCCGATGACCGTATAATGGCCGCGAGCATGCCTCAGTACGAGCTGTTCATCGACTTCGGGTCGGAGGGATTTTGGGCGGCAGGGACGAATGAGATGAAGAAAGACGGTTTCGCGCTCGATTCTTTTTATCACGCCAAGCGAAATAATGTTGATTCTTTGGCATATCATCTGTCGAAGAAGCTGAAGAACCGTACGCAAGCCGGTTACAGGTCGCATCTTGAAAAAGGCTTGAAGAAGAAAGACCGGCATTACAAGATTTACGAAGGAAAAGTGTCATACGAGGATTTGAAAGAAATACGCAAGTTCCCGTTTTTGAGAATGAATAGAAGCAGCAGTTTTTTCGCTACCGACATATCCATGAAGCGTCAGAGGCCGTTTGGTACGCTTGCTTCGCGTACGATAGGCGATATTTACGGCACGGTGGGCGATATCAAAGGTCAGGACAATACGATGAAAGGCGTCACAAAAGGACGTTTAGGGCTTGAATTGCAGTATGACTCGCTGCTTAGGGGAGTGCCGGGCATAGGCTCGATGCATCGTGTAGGCTGGCATTGGGCGGACGTCGTCGAAGTCGAGCCGGTGGACGGAATGGACATACGCTCAACCCTCGACATAAACATTCAGGATTTGGTCGAAAAAGCGTTGTTAGACAAACTGAAAGAGATAGATGCGGAAGTAGGTACGGCCGTAGTTATGGAAGTTAAAACGGGTGAAATTAAGGCGATTACTAATATGGGGCGGATAAGTCCGGGGCGTTATGCGGAGACTATGAATCATGCTGTGGCAGACGTCATCGAGCCGGGTTCGACCTTCAAAGTAGCTTCGATGATGGTCGCTATTGAAGATGGCGTGGCGCAGCCGAATACGCCTGTGGATGTGGGCGACGGCAATTATATGTATGCCAACCGCCGCATGACCGACCATAACAACAACCGCGGCGGATACGGAGCGATAACGGCTGAAAAGGCTATCTGGTATTCGTCTAATATCGGCGTGGCGAAAATCATTCTTCACGGATATGAAAAGAATCCCAAGAAGTTTGTTGACGGACTGCACAGGATAGGTATGGACGCAGATCTTAAGTTGGAGATTCCGGGCGCCGGTAAAGCGCGCCTGCGTCATCCCGGAGATAAATATTGGTCGAAGACGTCACTGCCATGGATGTCATTTGGCTATGAGTCTCAAATACCTCCCATACAGACACTTACGTTTTTTAATGCCATAGCTAATAACGGCAAAATGGTGCGTCCTATGTTTGTAAAAGATGTGCTGAAGAAAGGCGAAGTGGTTAAGCATTTTGATACTGAGGCTATTATCCCAAGCATTTGTTCGGAACGAACGTTGAAGATCATTCAAAATATGCTGTATAACGTTGTGAATTACAAAGATCCTGCCGGGAAACGTGATGGCACCGGCAAGCCTGCCAAGTCGGATGTGATAACGATAGCGGGTAAGACGGGCACGGCGCAGATTTCAAGCGGCGGGCGATACGGCGCCGGACATAATGTGTCGTTTTGCGGTTTCTTTCCATACGAAAACCCTCAATACACCTGTATAGTCGTAATCTCGAGGCCGCGGATAGGCGTTGTTTCGGGAGGCAGTATGTGCGGTGCGGTGGTCAAGGAAATCGCGGAAAAGATATATGCTTATCGCACGGTTTTCGACGTAAAGACGGTTGCGGCCGATTCTTTGCGTAATCCTGTGCCTGAAGTTTTGAACGGCGACTATGTTTCTTTGAATAATGTCGCCAAAAAGCTTAATATTGAGCTTGCTGCGAAGGGGAAAGTTGATACGAAATATGTTGTAGCTCGTGAGGAAAAGAATAAAGTTTCGCTGAACGAAATGGCAATGTCGGCCGGACTTGTGCCCAATGTTGTCGGTATGGGAGCGAAGGATGCGGTTTTCGCGCTTGAGGATTGTGGCCTGCGGGTTGCGGTCTCAGGTCGTGGCGTCGTCGAATCCCAGTCGATACGCGGAGGTGCAAAAATCGTGCAGGGGCAAACGGTTGCTCTGACGCTGCGATGACTGTGGAACGACGAATACGAGATACAATATGTGAAATTAAAAAGGTAATATGAAGTTAAGTGAGTTATTGAAAATTGCGGAGATAGGAGGTTGTCCGTACTGTAATGACCCGGAAATCGTTGATGTACAAGCTGATTCGAGAAAAGTCATGTCCGGCTCTCTGTTTGTTGCAGTCAAAGGAACGACTGTCGATGGGCATGTTTTTATTGCCAAGGCGGTTGAACAGGGGGCTGTGGCTGTCGTTTGCGAGTATTTTAGCGAGCCGATAGACAATGTTGTTTTTATTGTCGTTAAGGATTCGGCCGACGCCCTTGGAAGAATCGCTTCGGCGTGGTACGGCGAGCCTTCCAAACAGATGAAAGTAGTTGGCGTTACAGGGACAAACGGCAAGACGACCATCGCGACTTCGCTCTATAATTTATTCCGCAAGATGGGCTACAAAGCCGGGCTTTTCTCGACTGTTTGCAATTATATTGACGGCGAGGCCGAGCCGACGGTCAATACCACGCCCGACGCGCTTACGATACATGCTTTGATGGCGAAAATGGTAGAAGAAGGTTGCGACTATGCCTTTATGGAGGTCAGTTCGCATGCCGTTGACCAAAAACGTATCAGCGGCATCGACTTCGATGGCGGAGTTTTTACTAACCTCACTCGTGACCATCTTGATTATCATTTGACTGTAGAGAATTATCTCAAGGCGAAGAAGACTTTTTTCGACAATCTTCCGGCTACCGCTTTTGCACTCATCAATCTCGACGATAAATCGGGGGAAGTGATGCTACAGAACACTAACGCGCGCAAATTGACATATTCTTTGCGTACGCTTGCCGATTTTAAGGGCAAAATAGTTGAGTCTCACTTAGACGGGATGGAAATGGATATCGACGGTCGTGACGTCTATACTCACTTCGTCGGTCGTTTTAATGCCTACAACCTTCTTGCGGTCTATGGTACGGCGGTTGCGCTCGGGCAGGATCGGGAAGAGACGCTTGTGGCTTTGTCGTCGCTGAAACCTGTTGCCGGTCGCTTCGAGACTATCCGTTCTGCTCGCGGGGTGACGGCAATAGTCGATTATGCCCACACGCCCGACGCGCTCGAAAATGTTCTTACGGGCATCAGTGAGGTTTTGGATAGTCAGGGCAAGATCATCACTGTCGTTGGCGCCGGCGGCAATCGCGACAAGGGCAAGCGTCCGCTGATGGCGCGGGCGGCCGTCAGGCAAAGCGACCGACTGATACTGACGTCCGACAACCCGCGTTTTGAGGAGCCGGACGACATTATCGCCGATATGCACGCCGGTCTGGATGCGGCGGAAAAAGACCGTACTCTGTGTATTACCGACCGCCGTCAGGCTATCCGGACGGCAATAGCGCTCGCGCAGAAAGGTGATGTAATCCTCGTTGCCGGTAAAGGACACGAAGATTATCAGGATGTTAAAGGAGTGAAACATCACTTCGACGACCGTGAGGAAATAAAACTTATAATTGAAAAATAAAGGAATAGTCTATGCTTTACGATTTGTTTGCTTATTTGGATAAGATTGATTTCCCGGGAGCGGGTATGTTTAAGTATGTGTCGTTTCGTTCGGGGATGGCGTTGGTATTTGCTTTGTTCATCTCGACAACGATAGGCCGGCGCATTATTGACCGCCTGCAGAAGTTGCAGGTAGGCGAGATCGTCCGCGACCTCGGACTCGAAGGGCAGATGAAGAAACAGGGTGTCCCCACAATGGGCGGTCTTATCATCATAATCGCCATACTTGTGCCCGTCCTGCTCTTTACGCGACTTAATGACGTCTATATTATTCTTATGATAATCACCACTTTATGGCTTGGAGCCTTAGGATTTGCCGATGATTATATAAAGGTGTTCCGCAAGGACAAAAAGGGTCTGCACGGCAAGTTTAAGATAGTCGCCCAGGTAGGTCTGGGTTTGATAGTCGGTCTGACGTTGTATATCAGTCCAAATGCCGTTATACGCGAGAATATAGAGGTGATGAACAGCAGCAACACAGTCGAGACGGTACATATCCATCCTTCGGAAACCAAGTCAACCAAGACGACAATCCCGTTTTTCAAGAGCAACAATTTTGATTATGCCTGGCTTGCCTCATGGGCAGGCAAATACAAGGAAGAGGTTACATGGCTGTTTTTTGTCCTGATAGTGATCTTTATCGTCACGGCGGTATCCAACGGGGCTAATCTTACCGACGGACTTGACGGTTTGGCAGCCGGAAGTTCGGCAATCATGGGCGTGGCGCTCGGCATCTTAGCCTATATGTCGTCGCATATCGAGTTCGCTTCATTCCTCAACATCATGTTCCTGCCCGGCGCCGAAGAGTTGGTGATTTTCGCGGCCGCTTTCATAGGTGCGACTATCGGATTCTTGTGGTATAATTCATTCCCGGCGCAGGTCTTTATGGGCGATACGGGCAGCCTCACTCTCGGCGGCATCATTGCCGTCTTTGCGATAATAATCCGCAAGGAGTTGTTAGTGCCTATACTTTGCGGTGTGTTTTTGGTCGAGAGCCTCTCGGTGATGCTACAAGTCGCATACTTTAAATACACTCGAAAGAAGTACGGTGAAGGCCGGAGGATATTCAAAATGACGCCCCTGCATCATCATTTTCAAAAGGAGGGAAGCGCCCTGCTCCAATATCCCCATGGCATTGTGCCCGAAGCCAAACTTGTCACACGTTTTTGGCTCGTCGGGATAATCCTCGCAGTAATAACAATCGTAACCTTGAAAGTAAGATGAGACGCAGAATTGTCATATTGGGAGCCGGCGAGAGCGGTGCGGGCGCTGCGGTATTGGCATTGAAAGAAGGCTATGAAGTCTTCGTCTCGGATTCGTCGGCTATCAAAGATGAATATAGAAAAATTCTGACGGACAGGGGGATAGAGTTTGAAGAAGGGGGGCATACATATTCTAAGATATTGAATGCTAACGAGATAGTCAAAAGTCCCGGAATCCCCGACAAAGCGGATATCATACAGCAGATTAAGGCTGCCGGCATTGGGATCATATCGGAAATTGAGTTTGCGGGCAGGTATGCAGGCATGTCGAAGATGATTTGTATCACGGGCAGCAACGGCAAGACTACGACAACGATGCTTACTTATCATATTTTGAAGTCTGCCGGCTTTGATGTCGGTTTGGCCGGCAATGTCGGCAACAGTCTCGCATTGCAGGTTGCGGAAACTCCGCATCAATACTATGTTATTGAGTTGAGTAGTTTCCAACTCGATAATATGTACGATTTCAAGGCCGATGTCGCTGTTTTATTAAACATCACTCCCGACCATCTCGATCGCTATCATTATGATTTTCAGGAATATGCGTCTGCCAAATTCAGGATAGTCCGTAATCAGACTGTTGACGACGCCTTCATATTTTGGAATGACGATCCTGTGATTCGGGCAGGCCTGAAGCAATTTAATCCGCAGGCGACGCTTTATCCCTTTGCGGAAAATCACGTTGAGGGAGTAAAGGCCTACGTCGAAGGCGGCAAATTAATTATTGAAACAAAAAATGGAATATATACTATGGATAGAGAATTATTGTCCCTTAAGGGGACGCACAACCTTTATAATTCAATGGCCGCCGGGATAGCCGCCAAGGTGATGGATATCCATGACGAGCGAATCCGTGCTTCGTTGAGCGATTTCTCCGGTGTAGAGCACCGGCTTGAGATGGTCGCTCGCGTCCGAGGAGTTGATTATATAAATGATTCGAAGGCTACCAACGTCAATTCGTGCTGGTACGCCATTCAGAGTGTCGGTACGCCTCTTGTGCTTATTCTCGGCGGCACAGACAAAGGCAATGACTATAAGGAAATCGAGGCGTTGGTCGTCAAAAAATGCCGCGCCCTGATATTCCTCGGCGTCGATAATACGAAACTTCATGCTTTTTTCGACGGCAAGGTGCCGCAAATCGCCGACGCCCGCTCTATGGAAGAAGCAGTCGCAAAAGCATACGAAATCGCCGTCAAGGGTGATACGGTGCTGCTTTCGCCCTGCTGTGCAAGTTTTGATCTCTTTAAGAACTACGAAGATCGCGGTGAACAGTTTAAAAAATGTGTGCGTAATTTATAAAGAATCATGGAATTAGCTAATAAATTATTTAAAGGCGACCGTTCGGTGTGGATTATTTTCATGTTACTGTGTTTTGTCTCCATACTCGAAGTTTACAGCGCGTCAAGTAAATTTGCATACAAGGCGTATTATTGGACGCCGATCGTGAAACATGTCACCTTTATGGCAATAGGCTTCGGGGTGGTGCTTGTGCTGCATAACATACCGAGTCGTTTCTTTTCGATAGCAATCTTGTTGCTTCCGATTTCAATTGTGCTATTGATATTAACCCCGATTTTCGGCGTCAGCACTAATGAAGCTCACAGGTGGCTTTCGATTTTCGGGATAACGTTTCAGCCTTCCGAATTCGGCAAACTCGCGTGTGTGGTCTTCGTCGCTTTTGTGTTGAGCCGCCAGGAGCGGTTCACTCCCGATCGCTCGTTCTGGATAATATTGATCGGGGTAGGCCTGACTTGCGGCTGTATCGTTTTGGATAATTTTTCTACTGCTTTTTTGTTGGCAGCCGTATGTTTTATAATGATGTATATCGGGCAGTTGCCCGGTAAAAAGCTGATAATAACTTTGTTGGTTGTGGTAGGCCTTGGGGCGGGAATGTTCTTTGGTTTCCGGAGTTTGCCTAAGGAGATCGTGCCCACACGCTTCTGGACATGGAAAGAACGTATTGATGATTTCGGGAAAGATAACAAAGACACGAAATTCATGCGAACCAAGGATAATTGGCAGGTCGTTCATTCAAAAGTAGCAATCGCTCAGGGCGGATTTCTCGGAAAATTGCCGGGACGCAGTATGCAAAAAGACTTCCTTCCGGAGGCGTTCTCCGACTTTATCTACGCGATAATAATTGAAGAGATGGGGCTGATTATCGGAGGCATCGGCGTTCTGATGCTATATGTTATACTGATGTTTAGGGTGGCGATAATCGCCCGACGGTGCGAGAAATTGTTTCCGAAATATCTTGCTTTGGGTTGCGGCTTGCTGATTGTCGTTCAAGCATTGATCAACATGGCCGTTGCCGTTAATCTTATTCCAGTGACCGGTCAGCCTCTGCCATTGATAAGCAGGGGCGGAACATCGACAATTCTTACTTGTTGCTATTTCGGTATAATATTGAGTGTCAGTCGTTTCAGCGCCGGAATGGGTGATGAGGAAAATGAGCCTGTAGAGCCGAATGAACAAACGGATAATTCTTTGAATGTTGAATCTGAAACTATAGAACCATGAAGATAATAATCAGCGGAGGTGGCACAGGAGGGCATATTTTCCCGGCCTTGTCGATTGCAAACGAGATTAGACGGCAGTTTCCCGATGCCGATATCCTGTTCGTAGGCGCGAAAGAGCGTATGGAAATGATTCGTGTACCGGATGCCGGATACAAAATTATTGGGCTACCCATCCGCGGATTAGATCGCAAGAACATGTTTAAGAACATAACCATTGTTTATAAGATAGTCAAAAGTCTGTTCATGGCAAGGAAAATTATCCGCGACTTCAATCCTGATATCGCTATCGGTGTGGGCGGTTATGCAAGCGGTCCGACTCTGTGGATGGCCTCTTCTCTTGGAGTGCCCGTGCTTATTCAGGAGCAAAATTCGTATGCCGGCTTAACGAACAAACTGCTCGGAAAACGTGCTGCTAAGGTATGTGTGGCATACAGCGGTATGAATCGGTTTTTCCCCGAAGACAAGGTTGTGATAACAGGAAATCCGGTGCGTAAAGAGCTTGAAAAAGCTCAGGAAAAGACCTCTGAGAGCCTTGAATATTTCGGTTTGGAGGCCGGTAAACCCATTCTTTTGGTGCTTGGCGGCAGCCTTGGCGCGCGTACAATAAATAATGGGATGATAAACGGGCTGCCGGAGTTGCTAAAAGCCGGGATTCAGGTCATTTGGCAGACCGGAAAGTACTATTATACCGGTATTAATGAGTACATTAAATCGACCGTGGCGGATACGAAAAATATCTGGTTTTCGGATTTTATCTTGAGGATGGATTTGGCTTATGGGGCGGCGGATCTTATCGTTTCGCGCGCCGGAGCCGGTACTATTTCGGAACTCTGTCTTCAAAAGAAATCGGTTGTACTTGTGCCTTCGCCTAATGTGGCCGAAGACCACCAAACGAAGAACGCTCTCGCTCTTTCGGAGCATGGCGCGGCCGTTTTGTTGCCCGACAATATTGCCGACAAGCAACTTGCTTCGACGGTTCTGGGTATTTTTTCAGAGAAGGGTCAGTTAGATTCTTTGAGCGAAAAAATATATCATTTTGCACAATATAATAGTGCCGAAAGGATTGTAAATGAGATTATTAACGTAATTAATCCGAAGGTGGAATGAAAATAGATGATATAAAATCGGTGTATTTCATTGGCGTCGGCGGTATAGGAATGAGCGCTCTTGCACGGTATTTCTTAGCTAATGGGAAGACCGTCGGTGGTTATGACCGTACGCTTTCGCCGCTGACCGTAAAACTTAGCGAGGAAGGTGTGCCTATTCATTACGAAGAGATGAATCTTGAGGATGGATTATTTCATGATTTCCTCGACCCTGCAACGACTTTAGTGGTTTATACTCCCGCTGTGCCGTCGGATCATGCGGAATTGATGTATTTCCGTGAGCATGGCTTTGAGGTGTTGAAACGTTCGCAAACGCTCGGATTGATAACCAAGTCGGCTCGCGGGCTATGTGTGGCCGGGACGCACGGCAAGACGACGACATCGTCGATGATTGCACACCTCTTAAAGCAGTCGGCAGTCGATTGTAACGCCTTCCTCGGCGGCATTATTAAGAACTACGACAGTAACCTGATGCTGTCCGACCGTAGCGATTTGACAGTTATTGAAGCCGACGAGTACGACCGCTCGTTCCATACCCTCACACCTTACATGGCCGTTGTGACCGCCGCCGATCCCGACCATCTTGATATCTACGGCACGCCCGCTGCCTACCGCGAGAGCTTCGAGCAATTCACCTCGCTGATACGTCCCGGAGGCGCGTTGATAATAAAGAAAGGTGTTGACATAAAACCCCGCTTGCAGGACGGCGTTAAAATGTACACCTATTCAATGACCGACCGCACGGCCGATTTCCATGCCGAGAATATTCGCGTAGGGAATGGGGAAATTGTTTTTGATTTAGAACCTTTCTCTATTAATGACGTTTCCCTTGGCGTCCCGGTCAGGATAAACGTCGAGAATGCCGTTGCGGCAATGGCTGTCGCGCTGTTAAACGGCGTTACGCCGGAGGAGGCGAGAGCGGCGATAAAGACCTTCGCCGGCGCAGAGCGTCGATTCGATTTCCAAGTCAAGACCGACAGAGTGGTATATATTGATGACTATGCCCACCATCCGCAGGAACTCGCGAGTGCAATCAGTTCCGTTCGCGAACTTTATGTCGCTCGCCGCCTGACCGGCATTTTCCAGCCTCACCTATATACCCGTACTCGGGATTTTTCCGATGACTTCGCCCGTGCGCTCTCGCTACTCGACCGCCTTATCCTGCTTGATATCTATCCCGCCCGCGAGGAACCGATTCCTAACGTCACTTCCGAAATCATTTTCGACAAAGTAACTATAGCCGACAAAGTCCTTTGCCATAAGGATGAACTGATGTCGTTGCTCGAAAGCGAAGACTTGGATGTGCTGATGACGCTTGGTGCAGGCGATATCGACCGTTTTGTCGAGCCGATACGCAATATGTTGAATGATAAATATCGGACGAAATGAAGAAAGTGTTTTTTATCATACTCGCCTCGTTATTATTGGTTTACATTATAGCTACTCTTTTCTATAACCGAGGTTATAAACCTGAGCCGACGGTCTGCAAAGAGGTTGCAATTGTGATATCCGACAGTCTTGAGAAGCATTTCCTGACCGATTCCGACGTCGTTGCCTATCTCAAACGTGTCAAACAGTATCCTTTACAAAAAAAGAGTACGGAAATAAATACTCAAAACATTGAAAACGCGCTTCTAAAGAACGAAATCATAGCGAACGCAGAAGTTTTCCAAGCAATTTCCGGTAAGATAAATATTGTTATTTCGCAAAAAATGCCTATCTTGCGCGTTTTTAGCGGCGGCGGAAGTTATTTTGTCGATGTGAACGGCCTTACTATGCCTGCGGTTCCCGGTCAAGCGATTTATGTCCCGGTGGCAAGCGGAAATATAGAAAAATCGTTCGCGACGACGGAATTATACAAATTTGCGCTATTTTTGCAGTCCGACGAGTTTTGGAATGCCCAGATAGAGCAGATTTACGTCCGTTCGGCCGGCGATGTCGAACTTGTTCCGCGTATTGGCGGGCACCGTATCTTGATGGGCAGTCTCGACGATTACGAGGGGAAACTTGCTCGCCTGCGCTTGTTCTACGAACAAGTCATACCCAAGATGGGGTGGGGGAAATATAGTGTTATTAACTTGAAATACAAGAATCAGATAGTATGTACAAAAAGTAAAAATACAGAATCATGACGGATTACATTGTAGCAATTGATTTAGGGACATCCCATATCACCGGGATAGTCGGGAAAAAAGTAGAGGGTGGTAAATTCGAGATAGTCGCGACGGAGGTTGCAGCTTCCGATTCGTGTATCCTCAGGGGAAACGTACATAATACGAAATCGACCGGGGATGCCGTCGCGAGAATTGTTGACAAACTTGAAAACCACCTTGCGGGCGATCATATCGACAGGGTGTATGTCGGCCTTGGGGGGCAGTTTTTGCGGACGGTTGAGCATGTGGAAACAAAGGAAATTGAAGACGGTGCGACTGTGTTGGACGCGGATATGGATGCGTTGAGACGCCAATGCGAGCAATACAAGCCGGACGACGTATCGCTCGACGTCATTGATGTCGTTTCTCCGGTCTATTACGTTGACGGCAATCGAGACAACAATCCTGAGGGAGTGTCGTGTAAGCGCCTCGAGGCAAGGTATAAACTGATAGTCGGCCCATCCTCGTTGCGCAGGAATATCAATATGAGTATCAAAGACCACGCCCGGAAAGAGGTTGCAGGCATTATTATCACGCCCCTCGCCCTCGCCGACGCTGTTTTAAGCAAGCAGGACAAAGATCTGGGTTGCGCCCTAATTGATTTCGGTGCGGGGGTCACTTCGGTAACTATATACAAGGACGGCATTCTGAAGAATCTCTCGATTATCCCCTTCGGCGGCAATCTGATAACCCGCGACATAACGACCGTGCTTAATTTGACCGAAGATACCGCCGAAAAAGTAAAGATAGAATACGGAAGCGCCATACTGAAGAAAGATGAAGAGGATAAAATGATTGAATTGGATTCTGTCGAATCTAAAATATCCCTTAACAATCTCAACGTGATAATTGAAGGTCGCGTCCGCGAAATAATAGGAAATGTCATTGCTCGGATCAATGATGCGGTGGATATCAAGTTATTAGGCGCAGGAATAATCATTGCCGGAGGCGTATCCGAACTCGCCGGCTTGGACGAACTGCTTAAGGATAAGAGTAAAAAAGTGCGTTTTTCTACCGTGCGCGCCGAATTAATCCAAGGCTCCGAAGATATGCTCGGTAACCCTGTTTATATGCAGGCCATAGCTCTGATGCTGAAAGGAACAAAGCAGTGTGTGTATGCCCCTCCGGTGGCTGATGTAACCGAAGAGGTAATTACTACGCCGGAGGAACCGAAACCTACAAGTAGTGGATGGGGGCCGTTTAAAAAGAAGAAGAAATTAGGCCAAAGCAAAGATGACTCCGATAGGGTCAGAGATGGCGGTAGAAATAGTGGAGCCGGAAGCCTTATTGGACGCTTATTTGATGAAGAATAGTTTTGTATAATAAAGAATAAAGATAAAAATATGGACACAGGTGTAGGATTAGATTGGATTGTAAAGAGTGGTGATGAGAAGCCAAAGACAATCAAAGTTATAGGAATAGGCGGTGGTGGCGTGAACGCGGTGGATTACATGTACAAATGTGGCATCAAGGGCGTTAATTTTGCTGTTTGTAATACCGACGAGCAGTCGTTTGATGATGTTACTGTCCCCGTAAAAGTGAAGCTCGGTTCCGGTGAAGGCGCCGGCGGGGTGCCCGAAACCGCGATGGCGGAGTTTGAAAAAAGCGCCTCCGAGGTCGAGAAACTGCTTACCGACGGCACCAGGATGGTCTTTATCTCTGCCGGTATGGGCGGAGGGACAGGCTCCGGCGCAGGCCCGCTTCTCGCTAAAATGGCTAAAGAACGAGGACTACTGACTGTAGGAATCGTGACCATCCCTTTCCTCTACGAAAAAATTCCGAGAATCAAGCAAGCCCTCGAAGCGGTAGAACGAATGAGCCAAAATGTTGATGCATTGATACTTATCAACAACGAGCGCCTGAAGGATGTCTATCCGGATTTTGACTTGACAGACGCTTTCAAGAAACCCAATGAAGTACTCGCAATGGCGGTCAAGAGCATTGCAGAGATAATAACCGTTAAGGGGATTATAAACCGAGACTTTAAAGATGTCACTACGACGATGAAAGACAGTGGGGTCGCCCTTGTCAGTTACGGCTTCGGCAAAGGCGAAGGCCGCCTTGACATGGCAATTGAAGAAGCCCTCCATTCGCCACTCCTCAACAACAGCGATATTTATAACGCGAAGAGGATATTGATTTATATTTCGTTTAAACGTGATTCTCATTTTAAAGTAGAAGAACTGAATAAATCAGTTGACGTTTTTATGGCTAAATTCGACAATAGAATTAAGATGAATTGGGGATTTGGCATTGACGATTCGTTGACCGATGAGCAGGAAGTGAAGTTCACCATCATTGCCACGGGATTTGGTCTTGAGGCAATTCCCGATTTGATGAATGTGAAGACCAAAGCAGATGAAAATGAGGACGAAGAAAACATAGAAATTGTGCAAAGGATAGAGGATATTTACAATAAAAAGTTTACTTCCGATCCTAAATTATCAAGAGTGCTGGAGTCTAAAATTATCATATTGAGTATCAATGAATTAGATGATGAAAACTTGATAGCTTACATTGAGAAATTTCCGCCTTGCAATCGTTCCGTAAAGGCTATTGACAATTTACGTAAGCCTAGATCTACTGTTGTTTCTAAAGCGGAGCCGGAGCCGGAAGCGGTTGCGGTAGAAGCTGATAATAAGGATTTTGTAATTGAAATGGTTTAATTATTATTTATTTAGCACTTAAAATTGATGGAAATAAAAACTTCTCTATACGACTGTCACGTTGAGTGTGGCGGTACGATAGTTCCTTTTGCCGGATATCTGCTTCCGGTACAATATCCGACAGGTATAATAGCAGAACATAACGCTGTGCGGACTGCCGCCGGGCTTTTCGATGTGTCGCACATGGGTGAAGTGGTTTTTACCGGCGCCGATGCGCTTAAGAACCTGAATTATATCCTGACCAACGACTTTAGTTCGATGACGGATGGTCAGGTGCGGTATAGCGTAATGTGCAACGACGCCGGCGGTTGCGTCGATGATTTGATTGTTTACCGCTTCAATGTCGACAAGTACCTTGTTGTGGTTAATGCGGCGAATCGCTTGAAAGACTATGAGTGGATGAAAGCGCATGTATCCGGTGACGTTCGTGTCGAGGATATATCCGACAGCATCGCGCAAATCGCCCTGCAAGGCCCTGCCGCTAATGAAATAATGGGCAAGCTCGTGCCCGAAAGCGTCCTTGCAATGAAGTACTACCACTTCAAGGACGACGTTGACATCTGCGGATCCAAGTGCCTTATTTCGCGTACGGGTTATACCGGCGAAGATGGCTATGAGATTTACCTCTCAAACGCCGATGCTCCTTTGATTTGGCGACTTCTATTAGATGTTGGCAAAGATAAAGGATTGATACCTTGCGGGTTAGGCGCAAGGGATACTTTGCGCCTCGAAGCGGCGATGCCTCTTTACGGACACGAGATGGACGAAGTAATCACGCCCCTCGAAACAGGCCTGAACTTTGGAGTTAAGATGAATAAAGACGATTTCGTCGGGAAGAAAGCCCTTATCGCCAAAGGAACGCCTGCAATCAAGCGTGTGGGACTTAAAATTACAGGCCGTGGCATTGCCCGCGAGCATCAGGATGTCTATCTCGACGGTGCACTAATAGGCCGTACAACGTCAGGCACTCACGCGCCATTCCTTAAATATCCTATCGCAATGGCGCTTATAGCGGCTGATAAGGCAGAAGTAGGCGCAAAAGTCGAAGTCGATGTCAGGGGCCGCAAAATTGAAGCGGAAATTGTTTCGTTACCATTTTATAATAATACACATAAATTATAGAGTATGAAGATATTACAGAATTTATTTTACGTAAAGACCCATGAATGGGTAGAGTTTATCAATGAGTCAACTGCGAAGATTGGGATTTCCGACTTCGCACAACATGAACTTGGCGACCTTGTGTTCGTCAATCTTCCGGCCGTAGGCGACGAGGTTACGGCGGGTGACGCCTTTGGGGATGTTGAGTCGGTAAAGGCGGTGTCCGATGTTTTGTCGCCGGTTACGGGGACTGTGTCGGCCGTCAATGAGGCGCTTCTCGACAAGCCCGAACTGATCAACGAAGACCCCTACGGCAGTTGGTTCATCGAAGTGAGCGACATTACCGACAAGTCCGAACTGCTAACGGCGACCGAGTACGAAAATTTTTGCGAAAAGGAGAAACACTGATGGCTAAATATGTTCCGGTCAACTCTTCGGAGCGCGCCGAGATGCTTGAGGCTATCGGCCTGCGCACTGTCGATGAACTGTTTTCGCAAATTCCCGACAAGATTAAGTTGCGCAGCTTGAATTTGCCTAGCGGAATGTCGGAACTCGAAGTGAGCCGACATATCCAAGGTTTGGTGGATAAGAATATCCGTTTCGGCACGATTTTTCGCGGCGCAGGGGCTTATAATCATTATATTCCGTCTATTGTTCGCAGCATAACGGGCAAAGAGGAGTTTATGACGGCCTACACGCCTTATCAAGCGGAGATTTCTCAAGGTGTACTACAGTCGATATTCGAGTTCCAGACAATGATTTGCCGCCTCACGGGTATGGATACGTCGAACGCTTCGGTTTATGACGGTGCATCGGCGGCGGCTGAATCGGTTGCTATGTGCGTTGAGCGGAAACGAACAAAAATGCTCGTCGCTGCTAATGCTAATCAGATGGTTATCAGTACGATGATGACTTATTGTGCCGGTTCGGGTGCGGAAATCGTACTCGTCCCTACTGTGGACGACAAGAGCGACCCCGAATATGGACTTGTCGATATCGGTGCACTAAAAACGCTTCTCGACGATACAACGGCGGGTTTTTATCTTCAACAGCCTAATTATTACGGTCTTATTGAAGACGCTACGGTGCTTGGCGAGGCGGTTCATGCCGCAGGCGCGAAGTTCGTGATAGGCGTTAATCCTATCTCGCTCGGCTTGCTCAAGACCCCTGCCGAACATGGCGCCGATATTGCCGTAGGCGAGGGGCAACCTCTCGGTATGCCGCTCTCTTTTGGCGGCCCTTATCTTGGTTTCATGGCTTCGACGACGGCTTTGCAACGTAAACTGCCTGGCCGTATTGTCGGCGAGACTGTCGATGTGGACGGGCGTCGCGCCTTCGTTCTGACCCTGCAAGCCCGCGAACAGCATATACGTCGCGAGAAGGCCTCGTCGAATATCTGCTCAAACCAAGCCCTTTGTGCGATGACTGCCGCTGTTTATATGGCAGCGATGGGACCTGACGGGCTGCACGAAGTAGCTCGGCAAAATTATTCCAAATCCCACTACGCGGCATCGAAAATAGCTGTCGTCCCGGGCTTTTCGCTTCGTTACAAATCCGACTTTTTCAATGAGTTTGTCACCGACTGTCCCGACCCCTCGGCTGTCCTGACCTCCCTTGAAAATAAAGGAATCCTTGGTGGCTACCCTGTTGACGGCGGGATTCTTTGGTGTGTCACGGAGATGAACACCAAGGCTGAGATAGATGAATTAGTTAAAACAATTTTGGATAGATGATATGAAATTATTATTCGAGATAAGCAAAAAAGGTCATTTTTGCGACTTGTTGCCTGAACTTGACGTTCCCGAAGCGATGCCGGCTGAGGATTTGGCTCGCGGTATAGCCCTCGACTTGCCGGAGTTGTCGGAAGTCGAGTTGAGCCGCCACTACACGCGCCTGATGAAGCGCACTTTCGGCGTTAACAGCGGCTTTTATCCCCTCGGTTCGTGTACGATGAAATACAACCCGCGTATTAATGAAGATATGGCTTCTTTGCAGGGTTTTCGCGATGTCCATCCCTTGCAGCCTGTTGAGACGGTTCAGGGATGCCTCGCTGTTCTTGCCGAAACAGAAAAAGCGTTATGCGAGATAACCGGTATGGATGCAGTGACTTTCCAGCCTGCAGCCGGCGCTCACGGTGAGTTTGTCGGCGTGATGCTCATAAAGGCTTACCACCGGTCGCGAAACGACCTGAAGCGCACTAAAATAATAGTCCCGGACGCTGCCCACGGCACCAATCCGGCTTCGGCTGCAATGGCAGGGTTCACGGTTGTAAATATCCCCTCAAATGCGCATGGATGCGTGGATATCGAGAAATTGAAAGAAGCGGTGGATGATGAGACGGCCGGCCTTATGCTGACCAATCCTAATACTGTCGGTCTGTTCGATCCCAACATCCTTGAGATCACACAGATTGTTCATGATGCCGGTGGCCTGAACTATTACGACGGCGCCAACCTCAACGCTGTGATGGGCATAGTGCGCCCCGGCGACATGGGATTCGATGTTGTCCATCTCAACCTCCACAAGACCTTTTCTACCCCGCATGGGGGTGGCGGTCCCGGCTCCGGCCCTGTCGGATGTAAGGCTATTTTGAAGGATTTTTTGCCTGAGTGTCAGGTGATTAATGATGGCAATAAATATCTTTTCGAAAAGCCTGCGCAATCCATTGGCAATGTGAAAGCGTTCTATGGCAACTTTCTTGTCGTAGTTCGCGCGCTGACCTATATCTGCACTCTTGGCTCCGAGGGTATCCGTGATGCCGCCGTACAAGCCGTTGTCAATGCCAACTATATGCGTTGTCAACTGTCTGATTACTATGATGTTGCTTATGATGAAATCTGTATGCACGAGTTCGTACTGACCCTGCAGGATATTAAGGATAAGTACGGTGTGACGGCTCTCGATGTCGCTAAAGCTCTGTTGGACAACGGAATACATCCCCCGACGATGTATTTCCCGCTGATAGTCCACGAAGCCCTGATGCTCGAACCGACCGAGACCGAATCGAAAGAAACGATGGACGAGGTAATCGAGGTCTTCAGGAAAATCCGTGTCGTCATTGAGACCGACGCCGCGAGCCTTCACGACATGCCTAAGACGACCCCCGTCCGCCGCCTCGACGAAGTTAGTGCCGCCCGCAATCCGCGACTGAAATATTAAAATTGCAAAAAAAACGATAATAATTTGGATAATTAATAAAAGGTAGTTATATTTGCAGACTGATTTTACTAACAAATGTCTATGATTACTGCTAATTGCCTGCAAAACAATATTATGTATTTCCTTTCGGGTCTTTCAGATTTGGCTTTGAAGACTTGTGGAAATGATGTTTCTTTAATTTTTTTTAAGGAAAATAATTTGTTTGTACGCGATTTTATCTTAGAGAGAGAGAGAGAGAGAGAGAGAGAGAGAGAGAGAGAGAACTAATCACATTATTTACTATGGAATACATGAAAAACATGGTTTTTTCATGTATCATGTCATTGCAAGACTCCAACAAGGGGCGGAAATTTTCGTCCCTTGCGGTTTGGCATGTTCCTATATCATTGTTACATCTTTTTTTATTATAAGTAGGTTTCACTTTAATTTCACATTTTTATGAACAAAAAACTTATTTTTTTTAGAAGCAGTACGTTACGACGGGCGCTGTGCTTGTTATGTATTGCAATGAGTTTCTCGCTGACAGCGTTGGCGCAGAAACAAGTGACTGGAACGGTTACGGATGCCGACGGCGAACCTGTAATCGGAGCGAATATTGCCGAAAAAGGCACAAATAACGGCACGATAACGAATGCCGACGGCCAATTTCGCTTAACGGTAAAAGAGGGCGCCGTGTTACGTGTGTCTTACATTGGCTACATCACGCAAGAGATAGCAGTAGCTAATCGGACGACCCTGACAATCTCTCTTGCGGAAGACACTCAAGCGCTTGAGGAAGTGATTATTATCGGCTACGGTACCGCCAAGAGGAAAGACTTTGCGGGGTCGGTGGTAACGGTGCGGCTTGAGGACTCGCCTGTAGCTCTGGCGCCCAACCTCAACGCCCTTGAATCACTGAAAGGCAATGTGGCGGGTCTCGACATCGGCGTAACGAACTCCGCAGGCGGTCAGCCTTCGATGCAGTTGCGCGGTCAGAAGTCCATTTCAGGCTCTAACGACCCGTTGATAGTCCTCGACGGGATGATTTACATGGGAA
>JAISUX010000104.1 GCA_031271805.1 Tannerella sp. | reverse complement strand
TATTACGATGGCTACCATTTCTCCATGAATAGCGACGATATGTTTAATCCCTACAGCGTGCTGAACACATTCTTTGCCGGATACCTTGGCAAATACTGGTTTGCGACCGCCACGCCGACTTATCTAGTAGAACTAATTAAGGCGTTCCGGTTCGACCCGCGCAAGTTTGACGAAAATAATGCAACAGCGTCGATGGACTTCCTGTCGGATTATCGCGTCAACAGTTCAGACCCCGTACCGGTGATGTATCAAAGCGGTTATCTGACAATTAAGCGATATGATGGCAATCGCGACCGCTTTATACTCGGATACCCGAATGAGGAAGTCAGATACGGCTTCACAAAAAATCTGATGGGCATTTTTGCACCCGCCGACTTCAGCATAATGAACAGTTTCTTTGCCGGCAATTTTATTGATAACCTTGAAAAAGGCGACGTCGAAGGTTTCATGCAGCAGGTCAAAGCCTTTTTCAAAAGCATACCTTACGACATCGTTGATAATGAAAAGAAAGACGAAAGTTACTTTCAGTTAATCTTTCACCTGATGTTCACGATGATGGGGCAATGGGTACAGTCGGAAGTGAAAGACGCCGACGGTCGCGCCGATGCGGTAGTCAAAACAGCCGACACCATATACGTCTTCGAGTTCAAAATGGACACAACCGGCACGGCCGAAGATGCTATTAAACAGATAGATACTAAAGATTACCTCCTACCTTATACCGCCGACGGCAGAAAGTTAGTCAAAATCGGCGCCGAGTTCAGCGTCGAAGGACTGGGACTTGTACGGTGGATAATCAACTGAGAGTTTAGAGTTTAGAGTAATAAAAAATCCCCTTTGATAATCAGGATTTAACATCGGTTAATGCCGCGCTTTAAGCAGTGCATTGATATTTTCCGTCGTGACTGCCGGTGGCATACCGCCGCCACACGAGAGGATAAAGCGCGATCTGTCATTTAGCTCGGATAGCAGAGCGCTAACAGCCGTTTCGACTTCGGCCGGCGTACCGGCGGCGAGCACATCGCGCGGAGGGATATTGCCGAGAATCGTCAGGCGACCGGAAGTCGCTTCCTTCATCTCGTTGACAGTCATTTGGATACCCGGATTAAAGAGATTGACGCCCATATCGGGATAATGCTTCAGGGAGGCGCGGAAATCGGCGTCGTTGTGGAAAAACTTCACTTTCACCGGAGCGTCGTCGTATATTTCTTTGATATATGGAAAGCCAAAAGTCAGAAAATCATCCTCGCTGACGAAGCCGACAATGTCATCGAGCATCATGATTCCGTCGATTGAAGGAAAAGCGTCGCGTTGCGTGCGGTGCCATTTTTTCAGGAAGTCCGTGATGATGCGCATCAGGCGATGTATTCTTTCCGGGTCGGTAAGCATGGCGACCATAAGCTCGGTCACACCCATCAGGAAAGATGCGATGTTGAGCGGGCCGCGCGAGACGGAAAAGCGAATCCTGTGTCCTGCATCTTCGATTCTCGGCTGCATGATTACAAGGCGGTTGAGCATGAATGGCAGCAAGCCGTCGGAAACAGGATCCGGCATCTCCAAATCATCTATCTCCTCAATCTGCTTGATAACCTTGCCTGCGAAAGGAAATTCATTCTTCCAGAAAGTGCATTTGGCGCCAAAAGCCGATGGTTCGGTGCACATCCCATACTCACTCCAGAAGCCCGGCAAAAACATTACATCGGGAAATGTTTCGGCGGCTTTGAGGTTGGCTTTAAACCACAGTTCATCATTAGAAAAGTAGTCCAAAAGCGTGATACCGTACCATTTCGGCAACCACGGGCAATCAATTATGAAACCGGCGGGAATCGTTTCCTGCGGCTGGCCGTCAATTATCGACACAAGACTATTCCATTGTTTATCTATCATATTATCAACATTTTAAATACATTATTTTGAAGTTATCGTCATCAGATAATTTAACAATTGTTCAAACATTTTCTTCAGGTCTATCTCTTCATCTTCGTTGGGGATAATGGCAAAATCATACACAGAGGCGTCCGAGCGTTTGATTCCGGCCTTAAAAGTCGATGGATGCTGGAGTACAAGATAGTACATTGCAGGGGATTTCTCGCCCGAAAAGTCGATTATCAAGTCTGCGGGCAGGCTGTTGAACTGCCTCTGCATGGTCTTTTCGGGGAATCCGAATATGTTAACGTCGCGGTCGGCACGCAGAAGCAAATAGTTTGAGTACCAGGTCGGAACATCCTTGGCCGAAGGCGAATAGACAGCCGAATTGACCGTTTTGCCCATGGCACGCAGTTTTTCAATGCACGAGCGAGCCACATCCCAGTCCTTGTTGTCGCAGACAACAAGAATGTTACGTATTTCATTCATCGAGCGGTATTGGTGAACGCGCTCGACGGCTTCGTGCATTAGTTTATCTAACTCTCTGTTTATAAAGTAATTAGTCAGTATCATTGGTTTGCAGTAAGTTTAAAAATTCTGTTTCATTGATGATTTTTATGCCATATTTACGGGCTTTCTCAAGTTTGGCCGGTCCCATGTTGTCGCCGGCAAGGATAAAATCGGTGGTTTTCGATACCGAGCCGGTGTTTTTACCGCCGTTTTGTTCAATAATAGCCTTGTATTCGTCGCGCGAGTGCATAGCGAAAGTGCCGCTTATAACTATCGTAAGCCCCTTGAGGCGGGCGGTGCGGACATTTTTAGCCTCCGTGCTGATTTGCAGCTGCAAGCCGTAGTCCTTGAGGCGGGCGATGAGTTCACGATTGCGGTCATCGGCGAAGTATTTCAAGATACTTTGCGCAATACGATCGCCTATTTCATCGACCGCAGTCAATTCGTCGATTGTAGCCTGTTCAAGACTGTCGATATTTTCAAAGGCGTAAGCGAGTTTTTTAGCGACCGTTTCGCCGACATAGCGTATGCCGAGGGCGAAAAGCAGGCGTTCAAAAGGCGTCTTTTTCGATTCTTCGAGGCTTTCGAGGAAGTTGCGAGCGCTCTTTTCAGCCCAGCGCTCAAGACGGATAAGGTCGGCAAAGCGAATGGTGTAGAGGTCGGCAACATTACGAATTAACCCGGCATTATATAGGTCTTCGACCGTTTCGGGGCCAATGTTGATATTCATCGCACGACGTGTGACGAAATGCTCTATCTTGCCTTTTATCTGTGGCGGGCAATTGCGCTCATTAGGGCAATAGTGGGCAGCCTCGCCTTCCTCGCGAATGAGTTCAGCGCCACATTCCGGACATTTGCCGATAAACCGCACTTTGTCGCCGATAAGCAGCCTCGCATCCCTATCGACACCCGTTATCTTGGGGATTATCTCACCGCCTTTTTCGACATATACCATATCGCCGATGTGAAGGTCGAGTTCGGCAATGATGTCGGCATTGTGAAGTGAAGCGCGCTTGACGACAGTGCCGGCCAACAGCACCGGCTCAAGGTTGGCTACGGGGGTGATGACGCCGGTACGCCCAACCTGGTAGGACACGGAGTTGAGGCGAGTCTCGGCTTTTTCGGCCTGGAACTTGAAAGCTATAGCCCAACGCGGACTTTTGGCGGTATATCCAAGCGCTCTTTGCTGACGCAATAAATTGATTTTAAGCACAATACCGTCGGTAGCTACGGGCAAATTCTTGCGCTCGACGTCCCAATATCGGATATAGTCCGAAATCTCCTTAAAATCCTTGCAAACACGCATCACATCAGGGACTTTGAAGCCCCACGTGCGGGCGGCTTCGAGGTTGCCGTAATGTGTGTCGGAGGGCAGCGATTCGCCTAATAAATAATAAAGATAAGCGTCGAGGCGTCGCTCGGCAACAATAGCCGGATTGAGCTGTTTCAAGGTGCCAGATGCGGCATTGCGCGGGTTGGCGAAAAGAGGCTCTTCGTCGGCCTCACGCTGACGGTTGATACGCTCAAACTCCGCCCACGGCAACAATATCTCGCCCCTTATCTCGAACTTATCAGGATAACCTTCGCCTCGTAAGCGCAAAGGAATAGAGCGGATAGTACGCACATTGGCCGTCACGTCGTCGCCTCGCGTACCGTCACCACGGGTTATCGCCCTTACAAGCCGCCCGCCTTCATAAATCAGCGAAATAGACGTGCCGTCGTACTTGAGTTCGGCGACGACCTCAAACGGCTCGTTCAACGCACGCGCCGTCCTGTCGTAGAAATCCAGCACCTCGCCTTCGGAATAGGTATTACTGAGCGACAACATAAGATACTGATGTTCAACCTGTTCAAACTCCTTAGAGCTATCGCTTCCAACCCGTTGCGACGGCGAAGACGAATCGGCAAATTCCGGATATTGCGCTTCGAGAGCCTGCAATTCCTTCATCTTCTCGTCAAATTCGCGGTCGGAAACAGTCGGCGCCGACAGGACATAATACTCATAGTTCCATCGTTCCAAGTCTGTCCTCAGTTCCTTAATCACGGATTCTATATCGTTCATATTGCTCATAAGCCGCAAAATTACATGATTTTTTTGAATTTACAAGCGAAAAAAGGGGAAATTTTAATTTATCACCCCGAAGCGCCTCAAGGCTTGGCCTATCCCGTCGTCGTCAACCGAGGTCGTCACATAGTCGGCGGCTTGCTTTACTTCGTCGTCGGCGTTACCCATGGCAATGCCGAGGCCGGCGTACCGGAGCATCGTTATATCGTTGCCGCCATCACCGAAAGCCATTGTTTCGTCGCGACGGATACCGAAATAATCACATATCTTCGCCAATCCTACGCTTTTATCAATCCCGCGGGCGACAATATCGGTGAATGTCGGATACCAGCGCGTGGCGGAACATCCGGGCAAAAGTCGCATTATTTCGTCCTCGTCTTTGTCGGGGAAAAAGGCTGTCAGCTGGTATATATCCTCGTTAATCAGTTGACGGGCAGGGACTACCAAACGGGGTGGAAACCGAACAAGCGACAACATACGGCTCATCTCGGCGTCTTCCATATTTGCCGTCACCCTACCCTCTTCGACAAAAAAGGTCGGCACGGGTTTAATTTCTTCGCAATAATTCACAAATGCCTCGATGTCTTCATGAGGGATGCACTTCTTAAACACAATTTCATCGCCAACGCGACAGATACCGCCATTAAGTGTGATAAACCCGTCAAACTCCACATCGCCAAGATTTTCCACGTCGCCGGAATGACGCCCTGTGGCGACAAAAACTTTCACGCCCCGCCGCCGAGCTTCACGCAAGGCTTCCTGGGTATTGGCGGGTATGCAGTGAGTAACAAAACTAACCATTGTGCCGTCAATATCCAAAAAAATCGCTTTTATCATATCTATTTACTTCTTCGCCTTACTAAAACTTTGTCGATTCGCGCACCATCCATATCTACTATTTCTATGTCGAAATCCTTCCACGAAAAACTGTCGCCGACCTTCGGAACGCGCTCCAGAACGTCCAGAATCAAGCCGCTCAAGGTGTTGTAATCATTTTCTTCATACAGATCCTCCATGTCAAAATATTCGAGGAAGCTATAGAACGAAAATTGCCCGTCGATAAGCAGGCTGCCGTCCTTACGTTTGACGATGTCGGTGCTATCTTCAACCTCGTAATCGTCTCCGATAAGCGCATTCACCATGTCTTTGAGCGTCACAAGTCCCTGTACGCTACCGAACTCGTCGGCGACTATGCCATATTTTATCCGCTCCCGGCGAAACTGTTCGAGAGCCTTATAGACACTCATATTTTCCTGGATGAAATGAGCCGGGCGAAGGATTTTCGACAGCGAAAAATCGGGTGAATCAACATATCCGAACAAGTCTTTCAAAAAGATAACCCCCTTAATATCATCGAATTTCTCCGATGAAACGGGATAAGTGTTATAGAGATTAGTCTTAACTTTTTCGCGAATCGTCGCCGCGCTGTCCGACATATTTATCCAGACGAGGTCGCTGCGGTGCGTCATTATGCTACCCACAGTACGGTCGCCGAGATGGAAAACGCGCTCTACGATGTCCTGCTCCACTTCCTGCACTTCGCCGCCTTCATAGCCCTCCTGCACAACGGCCTTTATCTCTTCTTCTGTCACACGGCTGTTCTCGTCCGAGTTTTTAAGACCCATCATGGCGACTACCGCCTGCGTGCTTTTCGCCAAAAACCAGCCTGCGGGGGCAGTCATTTTCGACAGGAGATCCATCGGTTTGGCAAAGGCCATAGCGACTTTCTCCGAGAAACTCAAGCCGATGCGTTTAGGCACAAGTTCGCCGATAACAAGCGTCAGGTAAGTCACGGCAATGACGATGATAAGTTTAGAGACGCCGTATGAATACGGGCTGATAAACGATATTTTAGAAAGGACGCCGGCGAGGTCGCTTGCGAAGGCTTCGCCGGAGAAGAGACCTGTAAGGATGCCTATCAGCGTAATACCTATCTGTACGGTTGAGAGGAAACGGTCGGATTCTTTGGCCAACTCAAGGGCTTTCTGCGCCGACTTGCTGCCTTTTCGCGCAAAGACTTCCAATCGAGCTTTCCGCGCAGAAACGATGCTTATCTCCACCATCGAAAGCAAGCCGTTCAAAAGAATTAATCCTATGATTATCAGAAATTCCATCGGTTAAAAGAATAATTGTTCCGCTCCCAACCGCCTAAATCGTTGCGAGCCACTCTCGCGAATACGGATACTCCCATCATTCCAGTTCGACGGCCAGCCGCCAATGATATGACCGAGGAAAACGGCTTTTAACTCATGCAGGCCTTTGGCCAAGGCGATACTGCTGTCGTTACGCGACGAACGCTTGACTTCGCCCTTGTTGTTCACTATCAATTTGCCGTCGAGCCAGACTTCTTCAAGGTCGGACGAGATGTAATAAACCCCGTCGGCGGGTATATCGACATAGCCCGTAGCTATCGCGGCATATTGTTTGACTTCCCGCATTGATTCGCTGGTTTTGACCACTTTTGTGAGTTCGCGTAATTCCTTGATCTCGGATTCCCGCCAATCTTTAGCCTCAGAAAGTTGGTCGGTATTCAAGTAATACCCATCGGTTACCAGCATTTTCAAGCCCGGTTTTTTCGAGGCGACCTCTTTTGCCGGTGTGTATGCCTGTTTTTCGACACTGATTGTCCGCGTCTTGCTCATTTTCCCTGAAGGCAATACCGAACGAATCTTCAAAATTGTTGATTCCGAAAACTTTAACGGAGAAGCATAAACAGTTGATTCGGGTGAAGGCTCCGCTCCGTCGGTCGTATAGACCATCTTAACCGGACGGGTAGTCGCAAATCCGAGCGAAACGGAATCGGTAAAAGCGACTACATTGCACGAGCCGTTGAACTGTTCGGGCTGCGGGATATGATAGTTAATGCCATGGCCGTCGAGCCGCACGCAAGCATTGTCGAGCCGTTGCTCGAAATCGTCATAGTCCTTATTTTCGACTTCCGTCCATGCTATCTCGGCAAGAGCCAAGATACGCGGATAGATGCGATACTCGCGAATATCATTCGTGTACATATATTCCGACCAAGAATTGCATTGCACGCCATGTACGTATTTCGACTTTCCCTGCTTTGCGAGCGTATCGGGGACTGGATTGTAGTCGTAAATCTTTTTCGGCAGGGTATAGCCGCCGATAGCGACCGGTTCGATCTTCGGATCACCCTGATACTGGTCGATATACATACCATTGGAGTTTGGCGTCATTATAACTTGATGGTTCATGCTCGCCGCAGCTATACCTCCCTTTTCGCCCCGCCATGACATCACCGTTGCCGTCGGGGCAAGCCCGCCTTCGAGAATCTCGTCCCAACCGATGATTTTCTTCCCGTATTTGGCGAGAATACCCTCAATCCGCTGCACGAAATAACTCTGCAGGCGTTCTTCGGCAGAATGGCCGTCCTTAGCCTGCAAACCTTCTTCGCGTATCCGCTTCTGACAGAGCGGGCATTTCTTCCATTCCGATTTCGGACATTCGTCGCCGCCGATATGGACGTATTCGCCCGGAAACAGTTCGGCGACTTCCATAAACACATCATCGAAAAATTCAAAAACATCCTCCTTACCCGCACATAGCACGATATCCTCAACACCCCAGATAATGCGCGGCGTATATGCCCCATGAACGCACGACAGTTGGGGATAGGCGGAGATAGCGGCCATCTCATGTCCGGGAACTTCGATCTCGGGCACAACGGTAATAAAGCGTTCGGCCGCATAGGCGACAATTTCCTTTATCTCATCCTGAGTATAAAATCCGCCATATTCGTATCCCTCGCCCTCTATACGCTTTGAACCGACTTCCGTAAGGAGCGGATATTTTTTTATCTCAATACGCCAACCCTGGTCGTCCGTCAGATGCCAGTGCATACGGTTTATTTTGAAGAGAGCCAGCACGTCGAGATTCTTTTTAACATCTTCGACCGACATAAAATGACGGCAGGGATCGAGCAAAATGCCGCGGTAATCGAAGCGAGGTCGATCCTGCACCGAGACAGCGCTTGCCGTCCATGCGACATTATTGATTAACACAGGGCTTTCGATCTCCGCCGGGAGCAATTGCAGGAAAGTCTGCATGCCGTAAAACAGTCCTTGTGCGGTAATTGCCTTAACAACAGTCATTTTTGGCGCAATTTCGAGCGAATAACCCTCATTACCAACGTCGAGAGAGGCATCAATTTGCAACGAGATACTGTTTTCGACGTTTTCATTCTCCGTAATTGGAAGTGTGAAGCCGGTCGATTTCCGCATTTTCGCCGTAAAGAACGTTGCGATAGTCTTGGCTTCGGGCGTAACTGCCGTGAAGCAAGTCTTGGAATCAAGCGTGAAATAGCCCTCGTTAATGACAAGGCTTTGAGGCTTTGGAATAATGTTTATGCCTTCGTTGTAGGGAGCGATTTTACCGCCGTCCCGTCCACATGAAGCAATAACTACCGTCGTCAATGCCGCAAAAAATATCTTTCTCATATATCATTCATTATCAGATGTTTACCAAGCGAATAACGGATAATCCCGCATCATATCATTGACTTTTGAGCGAACGGCGGTTATTACGTCTTCCGCTTCGGGATTCGACAGCACTTTGTCGATTAATTCGACTATTTCACCCATCAATGCTTCTTTTGCGCCCCGAGTCGTTATCGCCGGCGAGCCGACACGGATTCCTGATGTCTGGAATGGGGAACGGCTGTCGAAGGGCACCATGTTTTTGTTGACGGTGATGTCGGCGCGAACGAGGACGTTTTCGGCAACTTTACCGGTCAGTTCCGGAAATTTCGTCCGCAAATCTATCAACATGCTGTGATTGTCCGTCCCACCCGAAATAACTTTGTAGCCCTTGTCGATAAAAGCCTGCGCCAATGCCGCCGCATTATTTTTCACCTGCGTCTGATAGACTTTATATTCAGGCTGCAGGGCTTCGTAGAACGACACTGCTTTGGCTGCGATGACATGTTCAAGCGGGCCTCCCTGGATACCAGGAAAGACCGCAGAATCAAGCAATTGCGACATCATTTTTAGCTCGCCCTTCGGCGTCTTCTTCCCCCATGGATTTTCAAAATCCTTGCCGAGAAGGATTACGCCGCCGCGCGGCCCGCGAAGTGTCTTATGCGTTGTCGAAGTAACAATATGGGCGTATTTAAGCGGATTGTCGAGCAGTCCGGCAGCTATCAGCCCGGCCGGATGCGCCATGTCGATCATCAGGAGCGCTCCGACCTTATCGGCAATCGACCTCATACGGGCATAGTCCCATTCGCGCGAATAGGCCGACGCTCCGCCGACAATCAGTTTCGGATGTTCCCTTAACGCGACTTCTTCCATCTGGTCGTAGTCAACGCGCCCGGTCGCTTCGCTGATATTATATTCAGTCGCGCGATACAGAATCCCCGAACTGTTAACCGGCGAACCATGCGAAAGGTGCCCGCCATGCGACAGATTCAGCCCAAGAAAAGTATCGCCGGGATTCAAAACGGCGAGGAAGACAGCGGCGTTTGCCTGCGCCCCGGAATGAGGCTGAACATTAACCCATTCGGCATCGAAAATCTTCTTCAAACGCTCAATAGCGATGCTCTCGCTTTGGTCAACCACCTCGCACCCGCCGTAATAGCGTTTGCCCGGATAACCTTCGGCATATTTATTCGTAAGACAACTGCCCATAGCCTGCATAACCTGCTCACTAACAAAGTTTTCCGAAGCAATCAATTCTATTCCTTTCAACTGCCTCCGCCTCTCTTTTTCGATAATCTCAAAAATCACATCATCTCGTTTCATACTATATTTTTATAAATTATTACCGTGAATTTGGCCGTAAAAGTAACTATTTTCGCAGAAATACACAAATCAGCGAAAATATTTAAAAAAAATACCTATTTTTGCACCATAATTAAGGATAAATGGAATCAATGAAAATCAGGCGAAGTATTCGCCAATATTCGGATAAGGATATTCCGGAGAGTTTGCTGAACGAGCTGCTCGAAGTCGCCGCCCGCGCTTCAAATACCGGTAATATACAGTTGTATAGCGTAGTTGTAACACGCGATGCCGTGCAGAAGCAACGCCTCGCTCCGGCTCACTTCAACCAGGGCATGATAACCGGCGCACCGGTCGTACTGACTTTTTGCGCCGACGCTAACCGCTTTGTCCGTTGGGCATCGGCACGTCAGGCTGACGCCGGATTCGACAATTTTCAAACCTTCGTAACCGCCGTTATCGACACGACGATTTTCGCCCAGACATTCTGTGTCGCCGCTGAGGAAAAAGGCCTTGGGATATGCTATCTCGGCACTACGACCTACAATGCCGCACAGATAATCGAAGCGCTCGAACTGCCACGATTAGTCGTCCCGGTAACAACTATCACCGTCGGCTATCCCGCCGAACCGCTCCCCGAACAGCCCGAACGCCTGCCCCTCGAAGCCATCATTCACCGAGAGGCCTACAAAGATTACACCGAAACGGATATTGACCGCCTATACGAAGCCAAGGAGACCCTCGAAGCCAACCGCCGCTTCGTCGCCGAGAACAACAAGCAAAACCTCGCCCAGGTCTTTACCGATGTCCGTTATACACGCAAAAACAACGAATATTTCTCCGAAGAATATTTGCATGTAATTGAAAAACAAGGATTTATAAATAGATGAAAACTATTGTCTCATTTTATATTATGCGGCGACTTTTAATCTTTTCCGTTTTTTCTTACGTCTAACTCAGGTTAATTTACTATCTTTGTCGCTGTTATGAAAGGAAGTAAGACGTTTTTGTATCATGCGGCGGCAATTTTTACAATAATTGTTTGGGGCACGACGATGGTGTCATCGAAGGTGTTGCTGAGAGAGGGGCTGTCGCCGACCGAAATTATGCTGTTGAGGTTTTCTATGGCTTACGTGTGCCTGTGGATTTTCTATCCCAAATGGCACGCAATCAAGTCGTTTCGCGAGGAATTACTATTTCTTGGGCTTGGCGTTTCGAGCGGTTCGTTATATTTTTTCTTTGAAAACACAGCTTTAGTCTATACGACGGCAACTAACGTCTCGCTGATTTGCGCCCTTATCCCGATACTGACGGCAATCATCATTTACCTCACCTTTCGAGAAAAAGCTTTATCGAAGCGCTTCTGGGCAGGTTCGTCGCTTGCGGTGGCAGGAACAGTCTTGGTCGTGATGAACGGCGACTTCGCGTTCGGGTTCAACCCCTTTGGCGATTTCCTCGCACTGCTGTCGATAGTCTGCTGGGCTATCTACAGCGCACTTGTAAAGATGCTGAAAGGGCATTACAACACGCTGTTTGTCACTCGCAAAATATTTTTCTACGGCATAGTGACACTCCTGCCCTATTTCCTTTACGAACCTTTCAACGTGTCGCTCGAGATATTAACCAAGCCTGTTGTCATCAGCAACCTCTGCTTCCTCGGCGTCATTGCCTCGTCGTTATGTTATTTCCTATGGACGCTCTCGCTTCGTAATATCGGCGCCGTAAAGACCAACAACTACGTCTATTTCTCGCCGCTTGTAACAATAATCACTGCACACTATGTCCTTTCGGAAGCCATAACCGTATGGGTCGTTTGCGGCACTATTCTGATTTTTAGCGGCTTGCTGATTGCACGCAAATGACACACTTTATCTTAACGCGATATTGCTATTCAAAAAAAAATCCCTACTTTTGCGGTTCAAAAACTTAGGATTATGGTAAGAAAATACGATTTTTTGGTCATCGGGTCGGGCATCGCAGGCATGAGTTTTGCATTAAAAGTCGCCCAAAAAGGAACTATTGCGTTGATTTGCAAGTCAGGGCTTGAAGAGGCCAACACCTTCTTCGCCCAGGGAGGCGTGGCGTCGGTTACCAACCTCATCGTCGATAATTTCGATAAACATATCGAAGACACGATGATTGCCGGCGATCTTTTGAGCGACCGTGAAGCCGTCGAAAAGGTAGTCCGCAACGCTCCGGCGCAAATCAAGGAACTCATCAGTTGGGGCGTGGATTTCGACAAGGACGACAAAGGCGATTTCGACTTGCACCGCGAGGGAGGTCACTCCGAGTTCAGGATACTCCACCACAAAGACAATACTGGGGCGGAAATTCAGGACAGCCTCATCGAGGGCGTCAAAAAACACCCGAATATCACCGTTTTTGAGAACCATTTCGCCATCGAAATCCTGACACAGCACCATCTCGGCATGACCGTCGTTCGCCAGACGCCTAATATAGAATGTTATGGAGCTTACATCATGGATATGAAGACAGGCGTAATCGACACCTTCCTTTCGAAGATAACGTTGATGGCCACAGGCGGTATCGGGGCGGTTTACCAGACGACTACCAATCCTCTTGTAGCGACCGGCGACGGCATTGCCATGGTCTATCGCGCCAAGGGAACGGTAAAGGATATGGAATTTGTACAGTTCCACCCGACGGCGCTCTATCACCCGGGCGACCGCCCTTCGTTCCTCATAACGGAGGCCATGCGGGGATACGGCGGGATACTGCGGACGCTCGACGGACGCGAGTTCATGCAGAAATACGACCAACGCCTCTCGCTTGCCCCCCGCGATATCGTCGCCCGTGCAATCGACAACGAGATGAAAAATCGCGGCGAAGATCACGTTTACCTCGACGTCACGCACAAAGACGCCGCGGAGACAAAGCGCCACTTCCCTAATATATATGAAAAATGCTTCTCACTCGGTATCGACATCACACGCGACTATATTCCTGTTGCGCCCGCCGCACACTACCTCTGCGGAGGCATCAAGGTCGATCTCGATTCGCGCTCATCAATAAAGCGGCTGTACGCTGTCGGCGAATGTGCGTGCACAGGTCTTCACGGCGGTAATCGCTTAGCTTCAAACTCATTAATAGAAGCTGTCGTCTATGCCGACGCCGCCGCCAAACATTCAATCGGCATAATTGATTTCATTGATTATCAGGACAATATCCCCGCATGGAACGATGAAGGGACGCGCTCGCCGGAGGAAATGGTTTTAATAACGCAGAGTGTCAAGGAAGTAGGACAGATAATGTCAACCTACGTAGGCATCGTCCGTAGCGACCTGCGCCTGAAACGGGCATGGGACCGCCTCGACATATTATACGAGGAAACCGAGAGTCTTTTCAAGCGCTCGGTTGCATCGCGCGACATCTGCGAGTTGCGCAATATGATAAATGTCGGCTATCTGATAATGCGCCAGGCCATAGAGCGTAAGGAAAGCCGCGGCCTCCATTACACCCTCGACTATCCGCCTCACAAATGAAAAAAAACGCCGGTAAGCATCTCGCATACCGGCGCAGGGATTGAGTGAGCTTTGCTCACAAGTAAACAATTCACTTTTGATATTCATAAGCCCCTATGTCGGGCTTCGAATCCCTTTTATGATGCAATATATCGTATTTAGGCATATTCGTAGCATCCGCCATGTCGATAGCTGCCGAAGACGAGTTTGTGAAGCCGGCGTACTTCTCGACCAATATCTTACGCAGCTCATCAATTGTGCTTCCTCCCGATTCAAACTGTCCGTATGTCCCGTTCCACACGGGTAACACGGGCACCGTGACGTTGCGCTCAAGCATCGGATCTGCCATCACCATCGTTCTATCCATAGAGAGTGTGAAAGAATAAGTCATATTGTCGCTTACCTGACGTCCGTTGTTGAAAACAAGATTATTCGATATTACGCTGTTTTTCAGCAAGTTACTCTTACCACCGGCAAATACGCCCATCTGCCCGGTCGGGTCGGAATAGATGTTGTTGTACAGCCGCACATTGTCGTTGAGCAAAGTATCCGAGCCATGCTCGACATTGATGCCGTAACCCGTCAGTCCGTGGTCGATATGCCCCGTGACGGTGTTAGCGCGGAAAATCACGTTTTTTACGTCGTTGACGGTGAACGGCGATGCCATGTGCGCATACGAGTTACAAATGAACAAGTTGTTTTCAATCAGCGCATTATCGACCTCGTACGACGTCCTGGCGCCGCCGCCGAGTGTCAGGAACGATTGTTCCGGAGCGCCTTCCCAATTCAGGAAGATATTGCACGAAACATATATATCCTTTGAAAACTTGTCGGCTGCGTGCATCGACGAACCAATGGAAATAAACGGAAGCGGATTTTTCAGCACATCCGCACCGGTCGCTTCCAGGTTGTGGAAGATAACATTGTCGATAATCGAAACATTGCTCGCCACATCAACAATTATATTATGGCACTCGCGATCCTTATTATAAAAGACGTTGCCCTGCACAATCAGCTCGCCGTACGACTTCCAAATCTTGATCAGGGCTTTACCGGCCGTATCATGAATGATGTTGTTCTTTATCAGAAGCTGGTCGGATTCCGTAATCTGCATAACATAATCGTCGGCGACATCAGGATTCCCGACAAGCTCGAAATCGCGGATTATGATGTCCTTGGAGTTCAGTATTGAGAACACATGACTCATTCTTTCAGGGACCTGGAGAACCGTTTTATACGGAACTTCCGCCCTTATAGTCAGCCCTTTTTCGAAAGTGCGGCAGACAATCGTCCCCATACGGTAATGACCTGTTTTCACCACTATTTCACAACCGACATCCGGAACGTTATTTATCGCGTATGTAAGAGTAGCCCAAGGCTTACTCGTCGAACCGTTGCCGGTAGTATCATTCCCATTCGCAGCAACATAATAATGCGCATTACTTGTGTATGCATACCAAGCGTTCGTAAGATGAACATCCTCATCATCTTCCGGATCTGCGCTATGCAAGACCTCGGAAACCGTACATGATGCTCCACACATCAATAATCCCGCAATTAGCATAAAGTTCTTAATAACAATTTTAGTATCCATATCATTTGCATTAATTTAGTAAATACCTAATTAGAATCTCTCATTAATAATTATACATTTACATGCATAAACATTAGTTCTAAATTGATTTTTCCTATAATTTTCGACTACAAAAATATAACTCGGCATTTGCACTAAAACAATTTTTTATGAATAAAATATGTTAAAATATAGTTAATTTTTATCTGATTTTGATACAGCCGGTCGAAAATATCGAAAATTAATACTTTTCTCCTGCCGAATTTCTTTTTTCGATTATTTTTCCGAGAAAATCTCGAAAAAATATCGGAAATCGACTTTTTTCTCATATCTTTGTGCACTTTTTGATAGTAAAATTATGAGAAATTTTATTGATTTCAGGCCGATTTTATTTCGTTCGCTGAAAAATTATAATAGAGAAAGGTTCCTCGGCGACCTTATGTCGGGTGTTATTGTAGGGATAGTGGCGTTGCCGTTGGCAATCGCCTTCGGTATAGCATCCGGCGTCAGTCCCGAAAAGGGGTTGATAACCGCTATCATCGGCGGCTTTATTGTGTCTTTTCTCGGCGGCAGCACGGTGCAGATTGGCGGACCGACGGGGGCGTTCATAGTCATCGTTTACGGAATAATTCAAAATTTCGGCGTCGAAGGTTTAGTCATCGCAACGCTTTTGGCAGGCATACTGCTGGTTATCATGGGTATAATGAAGTTAGGAACGGTTATCAAATTCATCCCCTACCCTATTGTTGTGGGCTTCACAAGCGGCATCGCGCTGACGATTTTCACCACACAGATGAAGGATTTGTTCGGTTTGAGCATCGAAAAAGTACCCGGCGACTTTGTCTCAAAATGGGTAGTCTATGTGCAGAACGCCGGATCGGTCTCGTGGTGGTCGCTTGCAATAGGCATAGCAAGCATACTGATAATCATCTATACGCCACGTATCTCGAAAAAAATCCCCGGCTCGTTAGTCGCAATAATCGTCATGACTGTCATCGCATATTTATTACGCAACTATCTGGACATCAGTCATATAGAGACTATAGGCGATCGTTTTGAGATCAATGCTTCACTGCCTCAGCCCGAAACGTTGTCGATTAACATGTCGAACATCAACCTGCTGTTGCCGTCGGCATTCACGATAGCAATGTTAGGCGCCATAGAATCGCTGCTTTCGGCTACGGTAGCCGACGGTATTACCGGCGATAAACACAATTCAAACACCGAACTCATCGCCCAGGGCGCAGCCAATATTATTGTCCCGATCTTCGGCGGCATACCCGTCACCGGCGCCATCGCGCGTACAATGACTAATATAAACAACGGCGGACGCACGCCTGTCGCGGGACTTATCCACGCACTCACGCTACTGCTTATCCTGCTTTTCCTCGGCCCGCTGACAAAGCATATCCCAATGGCCTGCCTCGCGGGCGTACTTATAATAGTATCCTACAACATGAGCGAGTGGCGCACCTTCCGCTCGCTGATGAAAAACCCCAAAAGTGACGTTCTCGTCCTGCTTACAACCTTTCTACTGACTGTCATCTTCGACCTCACAATAGCCATAGAAATAGGCTTACTGCTGGCTATGTTGCTGTTTATGAGGCGAATAACAGAAACAACAAAAGTCTCGGTCACGACAGATAAAATCGACCTCTCAACCGAAAGCGAAGTATTGTTTGAAAAAGAAGAACTGTCCGTTCCGCGAGGCGTCGAAGTATATGAAATCGACGGGCCTTTCTTCTTCGGGATAGCCAACAAATTCGACGAGTGCATGAAAGGCCTCGGAAAGCGGCCTAAAGTGCGTATAATCCGCATGAGAAAAGTGCCCTTTATGGA
The DNA here is from genome assembly GCA_031271805.1 of Tannerella sp. Lineage (GTDB taxonomy): Bacteria > Bacteroidota > Bacteroidia > Bacteroidales > Tannerellaceae > Tannerella. The sequence continues at coordinate 23,359 of JAISUX010000104.1, read as the reverse complement.
TTCGACCGGGCTGCACAACCTCGAAAGCCTCTGCCGGTTGTCGGCCAAGGAAAATATCCAGGTCATCCTGTCGGGCGTCAATGAAAAAGTGCACGGAGTGCTAATGAAAAGCAATATGGACGCAAAGATTGGCGCCGAGAATATATGCTCCAATATCCATGAAGCTCTCGGACGGGCATCGGAATTTCTAAGTAAATCATCATTAAAACAATAAGAGACATGAGTAAACAACGTATAACCGAAGTATTGAAAACAGGTAGAATATTGATCTCCGACGGCGCGTGGGGCACTTTCCTGCACCAAAAAGGATTACAGCCCGGAGAATGTCCGGACGAATGGTCGCTGACACATCCGGCAGACGTCGAAAGCATAGCTGCCGGTTACATAGCCGCCGGAGCCGACATGATAGAGACCAACAGTTTCGGAGCCAACCGTTACAAACTCGAACATTACGGCTTGCAGGACAAGGTGACGGCAATCAACGAGGCCGCAGCCGGCATCTCGCGACGGGCGGCAGGCGACGCGCATTATGTCATCGCTTCCGTAGGGCCGACAGGCAAAATGCTGCTTATGGGCGACGTGACGGAGGACGAACTCTACGACTGCTTCAAAGAACAGATCACAGCCTTAGAGCGTGGCGGCGCCGACGCGGTGTGCATTGAGACGATGAGCGACGCCGACGAAGCCCGTATAGCTATCCGGGCGGCAAAAGAAAACACCGGATTAGAAGTCATCGCCACCTTCACTTTCGACAAAATCGGCGAAGGCGAATACCGCACAATGATGGGATTGACGCCCGCCGAAACGGCCGCCGTCGCCCTCGAAGCAGGCGCGGACATAATAGGCGCCAATTGCGGCAACGGCATGGAACGCATGACGGATATCGTCGGCGAGATACACGCCAACTTCCCGGACGCCTTCATACTTGTGCACGCCAACGCCGGCCTGCCCGAACTCATCGACAACAAAAGCGTCTTTCCGGAAACGCCCGAAATAACAGCCTCATTTGTAAAACAACTGATATCCGCCGGAGCCAATATCATAGGCGGATGCTGTGGAACAACTCCCGCACACATAACGGCAATAAAGATGGCAGCCGAAAAATAATCGGCAATCGGCATTATAAAAAATTAGTAGCAAGCAGGGTAGAAAAAAAGAGTCCAACAACTACACCCGCTCGCTACTAACTCAAATAATTACAGTTAATAACTTAAAAGTCTAAGGTCAACTATGATTTTTAGACAAACAATATATTCTCGATTCACATCGGTATTTAACCTATACAATCTTACCTAAAAAACTAATACTATTTTGACTAACATATTACTAATCCATTTATCATATCAGTGTCTCTTATAAATATTCCCCCTCCGACCATTAATTTTAGTTAAAAAAATAATTTTTAAAGAACGGAATATTTTTTCATTTCCTCGCTTGGAAATTTTTGTACAAAGTTATACAAAAAAAAATCTTGACTCCAAATTTTTTTATGTCAAAAAATGAAACAACTTAGTTAAATAACATTAAATTTTATCCAAAAATGAAACTCGCCATATCGGTCGGTAACAAAAAATGAAAAAAATGACGGATTTTTTTTTGAAATAGATAAATATTTTTTTTCTTATATCGAAAAATGAAACTCCGTATTTTCGGAAAAAATTAAAAAATCGCATCTCTTTAAAATAATCTCCTAAACTATTTTTTATATATTTATATATTTATTAAGAGAAAAATTCATATACTTTGCTTACCTTTGCACCAAAATTTAGAAGAATATGATTACACAAGACCAACTAAAAGACTTGTTGGAACGCGGGCAGGCGTTGAGGAGGTATCTTTGACGTCGATGCAAAAATCGTCCAACTTGAGGAAGAAGAATTAAGAACCCAGGACCCGGAGTTCTGGGAAGATGCCAAACGAGCCGAAGCTCAGATGCTGACAGTCAAGGCTTTAAAGAATTGGATCGAACTATATAAGGAAGTCGAAGGCGCGATTGAAGAGCTTAATCTCGCGTTCGATTACGCCAAAGAAGGTGTTGCGAGCGAGGAAGATGTCGATACGGCATACGCGCATGCGAAGGAATCGGTCGAGAACCTTGAGTTTCGCAACATGCTTCGCGAAGAAGCCGACCAGATGAGTTGCGTACTGAAGATCAACTCCGGTGCGGGCGGCACGGAAAGCCAGGACTGGGCGGAGATGTTGATGCGCATGTACATCCGTTGGGGCGAAGCCAACAAATACAAGGTTAGCGTCAGCAACTTGCTCGAAGGCGATGAGGCGGGTATAAAATCGGTCACAATGAACATTGAGGGCGACTATGCCTACGGCTATCTCAAAGGCGAGAACGGCGTGCACCGCCTCGTGCGGGTGTCGCCCTACAACGCACAGGGCAAACGCATGACGTCGTTCGCCTCGGTATTTGTCACACCTCTTGTCGATAACACGATAGAAGTCAATATTAATCAGGCCTGTATCTCGTGGGACACCTTCCGTTCGAGCGGTGCGGGAGGGCAGAACGTCAACAAAGTAGAATCGGGCGTGCGCCTGCGATATCAATACAAAGACCCCTACGACGGCTCAGAGGAAGAAATCCTCATCGAGAACACCGAGACACGCGACCAACCTAAGAACCGCGAAAACGCTATGCGCCAACTGCGCTCGATCCTTTACGACAAGGAAATGCAGCACCGCATGGCCGAAAAAGCCAAGGTTGAAGCGGGGAAGAAGAAAATAGAATGGGGATCGCAGATACGCAGTTATGTCTTCGACGACCGCCGCGTCAAAGACCACCGCACGAACTACCAAACGTCGGACGTAAACGGTGTAATGGATGGCAAAATCGACGGTTTCATCAAGGCCTACTTGATGGAATTTGCGGGAGAAGGATAAAGTTTTAGTTCTGCCCGACGAGTTTCACCGGGCCGAAAAGTCCTGCCGGCTTAAGTGGAGAATCCTTGCGGTAGTAGTACCAGACGTTGAATCCTACGCGCCCTTTCGAGGGGCGCGGCTCGTTCTTCACAAACCAATCGGGGAAGGCTAACATGGCGCGACCCCGTTCACCTTGGTCGCTACCCCACTCAAAATCAGCCGGTTCCTGCTCGTCGCCTATCAGCCTGTTCGCCCAGTTCACGCTCACAAGCGCCGCTATACGGTTGACGCCGGCTTTCAGGTAGGGCGTCACATCGGCGCGGTATGGGGGCGCCCACAGAACGCCCGCCGGTTTGCCGTTGATTTCCAACTCGGCGATGTCTTCCAATTCGCCAAGGTCGAGGATAACTCGCTTATAATCAGATAATTTGACATTAACAGTCGTCTCGTAACGGGCTGTTCCGGCGAAGTATTTCAATGCGTCGTCTTTCTGTTTGCTAAAATCTACTAAGGAAGTGAAGCGGCGTTTAAAAGGTTTGCCGAGTTTCGGCTCAAAACTCACATCCCACACGCCGTTCACATCCATAACCGTCTCATTACTAACAATAAACTCAGGCAAAACGGCATACTTACGTTCTTTGCCGTAAGGGAAAACAACGAACATCGATTCGTCGGGTTGCAGATTGAGGTCAATGCTGACCGAATCGCCGTCCTGACGATATTGTGTTGTGGTTGAAATGGTTCCGGTGTAGGGATTCCATAGTTCGGGCGTCGGAGAAGTTCCTTTTATAAAAGGTAGGCGGTATGTTTTCCTCATAGTTTTATCGGGGTTGACGACGAAGAATATCTCTGCGATAGGCGTGCTGCGATGCGCCGAGTAGTCGGCTGTCGGCACGGGTGCGCCCTGCTGGAGCAGCATCTGGCAGCGTGCGAGATAAGTAAAAAAAGCCTTGCCGGGACGAAACCAAGTCTGATGGCGGCTGAAATGTGTGCCCCACCAACCCATGCCCAAGCCCGGCTGATAGCGGTCGTCGAAAGGCTGATGAACCCAGTGATGAAGGAAATACATGTTGTTACCCGCCGCATAACCGCCGTCGGCAACATGCTTGAGCCATGCCGGATCTTCGGTATATTGGCTTCGCTCGGGACGGCCGGTAAAGGCCTCTGCGGCGACTATCCGCTTATCAAACCGTACTGCTGCCATCTCCGTTTGCAGGTTTTTGCCGACATATTCCGAACCCGTCCAGAACTCATTCACCGGTATATCGGCAAGCATAGCGCCTTCATAATTGCTAAACGGCCCGCCGTAAGGCTCCCAGTACAGTTTCAGCCCGTATTTATGCAGCATATCACGCGCCACAGTCCATCCGTTATCGGTGAAGAGGCGATTTACAACATCGTCATAATCACGCAGAAACACCTGTAAATCAGTCCTGTCGGATTCAAATTTCGGACTGTGCCAGGCAGTGAAATGGGTGTCAATATCTTTAGCCGTGACGTATTGATAGTATGCAATCCAAGGCAACGGGTCATAATTTTTGATACGAATATATTCTTCGCGGAAGCCGTGCGTCCAATTCTGATAGCCCGATTCGTAACTGTCAATCCAGATGTAGGTGAACGAGCGACCGAAATATTCGCCGATGTTATCTTTCAGAGGCTCAAGCAGTTGCGTCCAATGATAGATATTATCCTCTCGGCTCATTTTATCGACTTCCCAAGCTTTGCCGATTATATCGTCGGGCAAGGGGTGAGGATGAGCCATGGTAGGAGCATAGCCGTAGCGATATATAATCCACTTTCCCTCAGGCGCTTGCCATTCGAGACGCCCTTCTGCGTTCATCGACGTTGAAATATCAAGAATATCTTCGACGGTGACGTTCGCCTTTTCGGGCACAGCCATCACCGCAATATCCCAGTATAAATGCGCTTTCCATGGCTTATAGCCGGGTGTGTAACTCGCGTCATAGCCGGTGAAATCGGGCAGTTCGGGACGTATGAGCGTCACGCTCACCGCCTTACCGCCATCCACCTCGGTCTTGCTGCTTACAACGGCTTTCATCGCACGCTCTTCGGTAATCCACGGCCCGCCGGTCGTAGCATATCCCGGCGTACCATGCAGTCCGATGATAAGTCCCAGACGATCAGCCTCTTTAGCCGCATGGAGAATAGCATCCCAATAAGCCGGACTGCGGAAAGTCTGCTCCGGCCAAGGGTTGTTGAGCATAGGCGCGTGAGAGTTCTGCACCGACGATGCGATATTAAAAATCGTCCCGCCGCCAATGCCCGCTTCTTTCCACGCCTCAAGGTCTTTCGTAATGCCCTCTTTGCTGAAGTTGCTCCCCAGCCAGTGCCACCACACATGCGGGTGATATTGCACCGTCGGAGCCGGGAATTTCTCCGCCAAAGATTGCAGGGTCTCACCCTGACCTCCCTGGCCGAGAAGGCTCATATTCACAAGGAATAATCCTATAAATACACATCTGAACAGACCCACCGGCTCAAACAGTTATAATTTACCGCCCTAATTTTATAATCTCACTGCCGGCAAGCAAAAACGCCCCCGTTCCATAGACTTCCCAGCTATCGGCGTTGAAGTTCTTGCGCGGGTCGGCGCCAATAGGTTGCACCCAGCCTATTCTACCTTCTTCGTCAACACATCTGTTCAGGCCTTCCCATGCCTTACGGGCGGCATCGCCGTATTTCGCATCGTCAAGCAGCCCGTTATTGACGCCCCAAGCCAATGCGTAACAGAAGAACCCTGAGCCGCTCACTTCGCCTCCGGGGTAGGAATCCGGATCCAAAAGACTTGCACGCCACAGGCCGTCAGCCTGCTGAATATCAGCTATCTTGCCGCACATCTCCTTATATAGCGTGACGTAAAACGGTCGATTAGGATAGTCCTCCGGCAACTCCTTGAGCAATCGGACAAGCCCGCCGAGCACCCAGCCATTGCCGCGCGACCAGAAGATTTTCTTTCCATTGGCTTCAAAACGATCAAGACTGTCACCCTTTATGACATAATTCAGGTCGCGGGCAAACAGACGCTCTTCCTTATTATATAAGAGGTCGTAACATTCCTTATAATATGTATCGTTAGCGTCCAAATAGCGGCTGTCGCCCAACGTTATGCCGAACTTGACAAGCGTCGGAGGCCCCATAAACAGCGCGTCGCACCACCACCATTTGATAACCTGCACGCCTTGATAGGGATAATCCGTCGAGATAAATTTGTTCAACGTATCAACCGTCGCCTGTAGCCATGAATCGTTCTTGTTCTTATCAACACGATACAAATCCATGTAAGTCTGGGCAATCACATGGTCGTCGGCATGAAACCAGCGCTTGCCGAGCAACCATTTGTTCGAATCGCTCGCCATAGCCATCGTCGCGTCGTAAATCTTCTGCGACTTGGTCGTCTCCCATGCTGCAAACATACCGGCATAATAGGCGCCGTTAGTCCAGTCATACTGAGCATGTTTGGGGTGTGCAATCTGCCACTCCGCAGTCTTATTCATGATGTCCTTGATATACTTGGCATCAAAAACATCTACCGTCTTAGCGCCGGGCGTACATGCCGACAGGGCAAAAACCAATACCGGAAAAATCTTCTTCATATTCATAAACAATTAAAATTTAGAAACCGTTAATATTTAGCCGCCCGAATTATATTCTTGGGAATATCCGTGTTGTCCATCTTATGGGTAAAAAGCTCCTGACCTGCCCCGATAGCAAATACGGGCACGTAATCGCCCGAATGTGAGGACGTTGACCAACCAACACGGGCGACAGCATTGAGAATCTGTTTTGCCTTTGCTGCAAGCAGAGAATTTTCGGCATAGAGATTCTTGTCCTTCGCATCAAGGTTCTTAGCCAAAGTCGCTTCATAGGTGTCGCGAAGGATTTTCTCGTTTTCCCAACTGATAGGTATTTTCGTCCAGAAACCCATCGTTTCGGTCAGCAGCGCCTTGACATCATCCCACGATGCCTTGCCGTTCTTCGACTGCTGCAACTCGTGGATACGGTCGGTCAACACGTCCTGCGACTGCTTCTGGTACTGGAAAGCGCGGACATTCAGACTGCCGCTTCCGGCCGTGATGCCGCCGGTATCATGATCGGCAGTAATTACTATCAACGTTTCCTTGGGATGTTTCTTGTAAAATTCGTAGGCTACCTTGATAGCTTCGTCCATATCAATCACTTCCTGTATGACCGTCGCGCCGTCGTTGCCATGAGCGCCCCAGTCGATGCGTCCGCCTTCGAGCATCAGGAAGAAACCTTTCTTGTTGTCACGTGTCAGGACGTCGATTGCCGCCTCTGTTATTTCTTTCAGCGACAGGTCGCCCGGCTTGCGGTCGATGGCGTAGGGTATCGCCCCGGCCTCTTCCCAATTATTCTGCACAAGGACAACTTTTTTCGACTTACCGCCGTCGGCTTTGAATGCCTCGAAGCCTTTAGCGATGAAATATCCGGCCTGCTCAATCAGGGGAAAAATATCCGGAGCTTTCGATTTGTCGTAGAAGTTATCACGATTATAAAATCCCGCGCCACCGAAGAAATCGAAATCCGACGCAAGCAAATCCTGTGAAATCTCGTAGTACATGCTGCGGTTTTTACGATGAGCGTAAAACGCCGCCGGCGTCGCGTGGTTGATAGGCACTGTCGATGCTACGCCGACTTTTTTGCCTGCTTTTTTAGCTTTCTCGGCGACTGTCTCGAGGCGTTTCTCATCAGGATCAATGCCGATATAGCTGTTGTTGGTCTTATTTCCGGTAGCAAGGGCTGTCCCTGCTGCAGCCGAATCGGTCACATCGGCATTGGCCGAAAAAGTCGTTATGAATGAGGCGACAGGAAATTGCGTCATCTGCAATGAAGCCGAACCGCGCCCTCCTCCGCCCATCGCCGACAGGTAAGTTTCGGTAAGATTAACCTGATTGACGCCCATACCGTCGCCAATGAAATAAAAAACATATTTCGCCTGACCATAAATAGCTTGTGTACAGACGAATAGCATAGACAAAAACGTAATAAAAATACACTTTCTCATAATTATTAAAAACTTTATTATTGGTTATTATATATAAATTTCGCTCCAAAAGTAGTATTTTTTTTGCTTATAAACGAAAAAAAACGCGGTTTTTTATAAAAATTTAAACTCTAAGTTGCATAACTCCATTTGGTCATATCGAAAATTTTGCGTAATATTGCACGATTTTATAAGGATTTTTTCTGATGATGAAGATGAAGAAATATTGTATGGACTTACGTGTAGTCGAAAACAGGCGCATACATGAGAGATACTGTCTGTTGAAACTGACTGCCGACCATACATTACCGGAGATTGTGCCGGGGCAGTTCGTCCAGGTGAGAATTGACGGGGCGCAGGACACTTTCCTGAGGCGCCCGATATCGGTTAACAGGGTTGACAAGCGGCTTAACGAGTTGTGGCTTTTGGTGCAGATTGTCGGCAAAGGCACGCAACGGCTTTCGGAATATGCTTCCGGCGACACTCTAAACCTGATTCTGCCGCTTGGGAACGGATTTACGATACCTCAGGCGGCTTCGCACGCCCGTCTGTTGCTCGTCGGCGGCGGTGTCGGAACGGCGCCTCTGCTCTTTCTCGGCGAATTATTGCGTGAGCTTGGGTTTGCGCCGGAGTTCCTGCTCGGAGCGCGGACGGCCGGCGATGTGATGCAAGCGGATATGTTTGAATCAATCGGCCGCGTACATATCACTACCGAAGACGGAAGCGCCGGGGAACAAGGGCTTGTCACGGTACATTCGATACTGAACGATACATTCGACTTTATTTATACATGCGGGCCGAAGGCCATGATGACGGCCGTCGCAAGGTATGCCAAGGCAAGCGGAACGCCTTGCGAGGCATCGCTCGAAAATATGATGGCTTGCGGCATAGGAGCCTGCCTCTGCTGCGTCGAGAAGACAGTCAAGGGAAACTTATGTGTGTGTACGGAAGGGCCGGTGTTTAATATAAATCAATTGACATGGGATATATGACGGAAAAAACAGCAGCTAATATAGATATGACTACACGGATTGGGACGATGACGATGAAAAATCCCGTAATGACCGCTTCGGGGACATTCGGCTACGGCTTGGAATATGCCGATTTCTTTGATATATCGCGGCTTGGCGGGATTATCGTCAAAGGAACGACTATAGAGCCTCGCGAGGGAAATCCTTATCCGAGGATGGCAGAGACGCCTGCGGGAATGTTGAACGCCGTAGGCTTGCAAAACAACGGGGCGGATTATTTCGTCAGCGAGATTTATCCCAAAATCAGGGATATAAATACTAATATCGTAGTTAATGTAAGCGGCTCAACAATAGGCGCCTACGTAGAATGTGCCGAGAAAATCGCTCCGCTCGAAATGATTCCGGCTATCGAATTGAACATCTCCTGCCCTAATGTCAAACAGGGAGGGATGGCCTTTGGGGTATGCGCATCTTCGGCGGCTGAGGTCGTGGCGGCCGTACGCAAAGCCTATCCTAAAACACTGATAGTAAAGCTATCGCCGAATGTGACGGATATTGCCGAAATTGCCCGGGCAGTCGAGGATGCCGGAGCGGATGCGGTATCGCTGATAAACACGCTGCTCGGCATGGCTATTGATGTCGAGAAGCGGCGGCCTGTGCTTTCGACGGTGACGGGCGGGCTTTCAGGGCCTTGCGTCAAGCCGGTGGCGCTACGGATGACCTGGCAGACGGCTCAGGCAGTCAAAATACCGGTCATCGGACTTGGAGGCATAGCTTGCTGGCAAGACGCCGTAGAGTTCCTGCTTGCCGGAGCGACGGCCGTACAGGTAGGCACGTATAATTTTATCGACCCTACGGCTTCCCTTAAAATCATCGAAGGGATTGAAGATTACTGTAAAAGGCATGGATTCGGGTGTATTTCGGAGCTGGTGGGAAAATTGAAAATTGAAAATTGAGCGGATGAAAGAAATATTTAGAAAAGGCGGATTGCAAGCGGTATTATTGTTGGCTGTTTTTACCGTCGGCGCGCAGCAAAACGTCGTTATACCCGACGCGGCGTTTAAATCATTCTTGGTCGAGCATTTCGATTCGGACATGGACGGCGAGATTTCGACGAGTGAGGCCGGAGCGGTGACCCGTATGAAGATTGACGCCGAAAACATTGTTTCTCTCGAAGGAATAGAGGCCTTTGTCAACTTGGAAGAACTCGACTGCACACCCGGCAATCCTTTCGGAAAAGGCGGATTGAAGGCCTTCGACCTCAGCGGCAACAAGGCCTTAAAACGACTGTATTGCGATAATAACCGGTTGGATACTCTCGATGTGACACATAATCCGCTATTATCCGACTTGCATTGCCGTAACAACAATATCAATTCGCTCGATTTATCGCAAAACTCTATGCTTGAGGAGTTGATTTGCGACGGGAACACGATTGATTCGCTCGATTTGGGAGCGTGCAGGGCCTTGACCTACCTGAATTGCGCGAGGAACGAAATCACTGTCCTTAATGTCGCCCCCTGCCCTATCCTGCGTTTTTTGGATTGCTCGGCCAACAGGCTCGAAGAGCTTGATTTAAGCGGCAATACGGCTTTATGGAAGTTGAATTGCTCGCATAACAGGCTGACAAAACTCGACATCGCGGCGAACGCAAAGCTAAACGACCTCGACTGCGGCAGCAACCGCATTGATACGCTCGACCTGAGCGAAAATAGGGAACTGAGCGAAATAGAGTGCAGTATCAACAAACTGACCGCTCTCGACGTCAGCCGCAACGCCAATCTCAAGAACCTGTATATAAACGCCATGCCGACTTTGCAGACGGTCTATATAAATAAGGAAAACGACATCCGGAAGATAAGTTATTCCAAGGAGAAGACGAGGCTTTATGCCATAGACGCGGACGGAACGGCGGAGGCGACGGATTTCGAGCGTGAAGACGAGGAGTTGAGTTTTGAGGGCGCTAAGGATGGGGAAAAAGTCGTAAATGCGCCTTCTTACGAGAGGAAGGCAGGCCGCGTCGAGAAAGCGCCGGTGAGGAAATATTCGGAAGCCGAGATGAGCGAGAATGAGCGCAGGAAACAGGAAATACGCCGGCAGGCCGAGGCCAATCGGTCGTATGCCGAGATAAAAATAGCGGAAAAGGACAAAAAACGCGACGAACTGGCGTCGTATGGAGGGAATATTAATTTCCCCGACTCGGCTTTCAGGGCTTTTGCGATTGATAAATTCGACATCAACGGCGACGGCGCCGTTTCGGGCGCCGAAGCGCGGGCGGTCAGGGAAATAGACTGCGCGGGGATGGAAATCGGCTCGCTCGAAGGGATAGAGTATTTCACTTCGCTCGAAAGCCTCGACTGCCGTAAGAACAAAATCAAGGAACTTGACTTTAGTTTTAATCCTAAACTGAGGACTCTCGACTGCAGTTTCAATAAACTCAATCAATTGGACATCATTGACAATGCGGCATTGACCGACCTCGACTGCTCCAACAATAACCTGGTTATCGTGAATGTGAGCGGGAACAGGGCATTAAAAACCCTGCGTTGCGTTTTCGCCCGTCTTATCGAACTCGATCTTTCGGCCAACACGCGACTGGCGATTCTCGAATGTGGCTACAATCACCTCGAAACGCTCAATTTGAGGAATAACCTGCTGTTGGACAGCCTCTCATGCGACTTCAACAAACTTAAGGGCATCGAGGTGGGGCAACTGGCGGGACTTGTGAAGCTCGACTGCAGCAACAACCTCATGACCGGTCTGACAATAAGCCGCAACAGGAATCTCAAGGAGTTGAATTGCAGCAACAACCAGCTGTCTTCGATAGACGTCTCGGCCAACCTGAAGCTCGAAACCCTCGACTGCGGCAATAATTTCCTGACTTACGTCGATCTGAAAAAGAACCGGGCGCTCGAAAACTACTATTGCTATGGTAACCGCATGAATAGCATCGACGTGAACGAGATTCCCTCGCTGAAACAGCTTAAGTGCATGAATAACCCGATGACGGAACTTGATATCCGAACGCATCCGTCTTTGAAAGTGGTTTTGCTTGCGCCCATGCCTTCCCTGAAAACTTTAAGATGCAAAAGCATCTATTTTTACACCTCTTTGATATATCCTTACACTACTAACGTTATTTGGAAATGAAATTTATAAAATTTTTGCTTGCAGCCCTATCGCTGGTCGTTTTGTCGAGATGCCAGGGTACGGGAAATGAGATTGATGAAAAGAGGGAATCGACGTGGCAATACGGAATTGAGGCTGCGGGGGTTAAAGATGTTGAATACGAGCACCTGAGGGACTATACCTACAGTGATCTGAAGAAGATAGAAAAGGATTTCTTTGATGACAATTCGGCGAGTTTGCTTGGTTGGATGTTTAATTTTACGGGTGATAAGGCTCGCTATGATTCGGTTTTCCAGATGCGTGCGTATAAGGTCAAATTGCTGTCGGAAAGTCCCGACGGTTCGGGAGCGATGGTCAACCTTTCCGGCGCGCTCATTGTGCCGCCGTTGAAAGATGGCGCCAAATACCGCCGTGTTATCGCGCCTCCATATACATATATCCGGCGCACGGAAGCTCCGACCCTGCGCATCTCGAACGGCAATCTCGACCCGAACCTCGTTTTCTGGCTTTTGGAATCCTATTCCCACGGTTTCGCGCTTATTGTGCCCGATTACCCCGGCTTCGGCGATTCTTTCGGGCAGTGCTTCATCCCGTACGTCGAGAAGAAGCCGATGGTGAGGACGACGCTTGAGTTTGTCGGCGCGGCGCAGGCGGTTCTCGCAAAAGAAAACTATCCCCAAAAAGAGGGTTACATCATTTCCGGCTACTCGCTCGGAGCATACGTCTCGCTGCAATTAGCCTGCGCGTTGGAGAGCGGCGACGACGGCACGGGCAACGAGTTTGTGTCGGGCAAAACATACGAATACCTTGTTAGCGATGCCGGCGCGGCGGCGACCTACGCCCGTGCGGGCTACGAAACCGTCGGCAGCGAAGTCATGACAACCGAGGTCGATTACCTCTTTGCCGGCGGCTCGCCGTGCGACCTGCTTGAGGAAGCCAACCTCGTGCGCAAAGCCGAGAGCCTGCCCCAGCCTTACCTGATGCCCCTCGCCCTGCTCGGCTATAAGAAAAACGGCTACCCCCAGCTCGACCTCAAAGATTACCTCAACGAGCCTTACGCGACGCTAACCGAAGAATATCTCAACGGCGCTTACGACGACTATGCGGATAAATTCCCCAAAAAAACGTCCGAGCTGTTTACCGAAAAATTCATTAAAAACGAAGGCATGGACGAGGCCAACGGTATCCTGGCCGAAAACAGCGTAGAGCCGTGGCGCAACCGTTGCAAATTTATCATGACGCACGGCCGGGACGACAATACGGTTTATTTCGAGCAGGCCAAAAACTTCGCCGCCAATCACAACGCTTCAGGCGGCAGCGTCCGCTTCGACGCCACGGGCGGCTCCCATTCAAGCGCCGGCTTAATATTTTTCCTTACCGTCTATTCCGAACTTCTCAAGGTCGATACCGATTAGATTCGCTTCATTAATAATCACATCCGCAACCTCCCGTCATTGCGAACGCAGAGAAGCAATCTCGTGTATGAAAAACAATGATAGAGTCTGTTATACTGCCAGTTCTATGTTGTTCTTGATAATTTCCGAGACAAGCGGGTTATTGCCGGTAAAGTCTTCCTCTCTGAATACATGAGGCTCAATGATCAAATCCCCGTCACGGCGCAGTTGCATCAGTTCAATCTGGGTATCAAACAGATTAGCAACGTTAGCAAACACTATTGCCACGTCAATATCGCTGTCGGCATGATGATTCCCTTTGGCGTAAGATCCGAAAAGAAAGGCGCGCCGTATCTTATACCTTGCGCTAACTTTGTCTATATAATGTTGTGCCAGTTCTATAGATTTTCCTTTATCCATATCCGTATAGCTTTTATGTTGTCTATCCATTCCTCTGTAAACAAGGGGGTACACCGCTTGTAAAAGTCTTCTTTAAAACTGTCGTAACGGGCATTGATATTGAAACCTGTAATAACGTCAAGATTAAACTCCATTTCATCCGGCATAAGTAAATCGGCTTTGTTAGCAAGCAGGCGCAAGTCATGAGAAAACGGAGCATGTTCTCCTTTATGCTTCACAAAATATGCTTTGAGTAATTTCTCCAGAACAATATGTCCAAGGAACAGCGCCCAGTTGTAGTTCTTGGCGCTGTAGAGATTCATCATCGCGTCTAAATCATTGTCCGACGATGTAAGCCAGTGGTGATATATCTTTTCAATATCAATAGTCAATTTGTCGTCCATAACAACATAATTATTATTGACGGCAAAGATAATACATTTTCATCTATCCGCAAGATTTTTGAGCTTTTTTATAATTCTAAAATCTAAAATCCAAAATCCATCCACGACGACGGAATCATCCGTGTCATTGATAACATGACCTCATGTCATTGATAACATGACCTCATGCGATTGATAACATCCGGGATCCGGGAGTCAAAATCTCAAACGAATTTCTTGGCAACGGCGGCGCGGACTAAGGCGGGACGGTTTTTGACGTCGAATTTGGATTTCAGGATCTTACCGTAGCCTTTGGCGGTCTCCTTGCAGATAAACATTTTGGCGGCAATCTGGGGGTCGGTCATCCCGTCGCAAATATAACCCAGCGCTTTCTCTTCCTGGGGCGTAAGAACGATCATCTCCCTCCTCCGGTTTTTATCCAGCACGACCTGGATTTTGGCGCTTATATACTTACCGCCCAAATAGACCTTCACGATCGCCTCTATGATAGTCTCGATCTTCTCGTCTTTCAACAAATACCCGTTGGCCCCGTTCTTGAGGCAACGCATCACGATGTCATAATCATCGTGCATGGTAAGCATTATAATCTTCATCTCCGGATACAGCTTTTTGAACTCCTTGCAGAGGTTTATGCCGTTGCCGCCGGGCAAATTGATGTCGAGCAGAAGCACGTCGGGGATGCACTCTTTCAATCCTTCGCGGCAAGACTTGATGTCGTAATACACTCCCCTCACCCCGGCATCCCCCGAAGCATTAATATTCCCTACAATCCCATCGACCAGCATCCTGTGGTCTTCTAAAATATTAACATTTATCATAGTCCTTATGTATTAAAGTTTCGTCCTTATTTCGACCCTCACTTCGGTGCCCCCGCCCGGTTCCGAAAAGACATTAAAAGAGCCATTGTAGAACCATATCCGTTCGCAAAGATTCATCAAGCCCGTGCCGGAGGTCGGTTCGTTGACGTCGAAGCCCCGGCCGTTGTCATGGACAGTAAGGGTAGCAATCTCGTCGTCGATAATCAGCTGTACCGTAATCTTATCCGCCCCGCTGTGCTTGATAGCGTTATTGATCAGCTCGCGGGCGCAACGGTAAAGCAAAATCTCGAACTTTTCGGGGATACGGTTATCATCGCCGTAATAATAAAACTCCGCCTTGTCGATCTTCGCGCAAAAACTTTCAACCGCCGGCCGCAAACCGAATTTAAGCGTCTGAGGCATAATTTCGTTTATTATATCACGCAGCTCGTCCATCATTTCATCCAGCAAGGCCAGCGTTTTAGGCTCGTTACCGGGAGTATTGGCGCTCAATTTAGTCGCCGAAATCATCCCCCCGATATAATCATGAAGGTCTCGGGCGAGGTTTTTCCTCTCCTCATCGACGCTCAGAAGCACAGCCTCGGCAGCCACGCATTGCCTCTCCTTATCGGCGTTCTTGCGCTTTTGCCGCATAATATACCAAACCAAAATCATGGAAACGACCACTAAGCCGACCACCGCCGCCACAGCAATCAAAAAATATCCGTCCCCAAAACCGTCATAAATCTCTTGCATCTTCCTCAAAATTTTTATTATTAAATCCTCAAAATCCGTTAGCGCAAAATTACATATTATTTTCAATATACAATCAAAATATTAGTTTTTTTTCAAAAACGATGCAAAAACACCCCCCCAAAGGGGGATTTTTAGGCATAAAACGCGGTTTTTTCGTAAATTCCCCCCCAAAGGGGGATTGCGGGGCGGTTCATAAGGCCGTATCTTTGCGCCATGATTATTAATTTTTAAATATAAAGAAAATGAAAAGAGTTGTTATATTTTTATTCGTAATGATTACCGGGATAGCATCCAAGGGCTATTCGCAGGATGTGATTTTTCACAAGAACGGTAGTGAAATCAAAGCCCAAGTTATCGAAATTACCGAGACAGAGGTGATGTACAAAAAGTTCACCAACCCGACAGGCCCCACTTACAACCTGAAGATTGATAACATAATCAGGATCCTCTACGGGAACGGCGATGAAGACATCTTCAATGAAGAAGAGCCCCCCGCCCAAAAGCCCGTAGCGCGAAAGACGGAAGTCGATAACCCTACCGTAAGGCAACAAGCCGACGAAACCGACGCCTACAACCGCCGTTCCTCCGCCGCCGCCCGCAGAGCCGCCCTCACCCGCGAAGAACAGTCCGCCCCCTCCGGCAGCAATCCCGCCCGCAGTTCATACGGCAGCTCCAACCGCCGTACCGACTACGACCGGCAGAACCGCCGCATCGCCGAAAAGCCCGTAGAAATAAACTCCGACTACAACACCGCCTCCCTTCGCCGCGGGTATATCGGGTTAAGCTTCGGCTACTCCGAATGTTTTGAAGATTCCGAAGCCGGCGGCTCTTTATTAGGCATTAATTTCGGATACCTCTATCATCCCCATATCGGTATCGCAGCAATGGCCTACAGCGCCACTTACGACAAATATCGCGGCAACGCGGGATTATTAGTCGGCCCTCTCATTTCGATAGGCAGGGCTTACGGCAACTTCGCCTTCGATTTCCGCCCCATGATAGGATTCGCTGGAATAACACCGAGAAACGACTATTCGGGCTCCTTCGAATTTGACGAGAATGAAATTATCGCCTTTGATTTAGGCTTTTCCTTCCGGTGGAGTTGCGGCAGGCATGTTTCGGTATTGGCCAACATAGATTTTCTCGGCGGCCCAAACGATTACGGTTCCGCAAATCTTTCGGTAGGAGTTAATTACCGCTTACCGTAACACAATATTTATTATTAACATCAAAAAAATTAGTTTTATGAAAACAAAAAGATTTCTCAAATTGACGGTCGTTACCGTATTCATGTCCTTATCGGCATGGTGTTTAAGTAGTTGTGATAATTGTTCCGACAATCCCGCATCGAAGCAAACTTCGTTGTCGGCGGGCGAGAGTTGTCCATCTTACTGTTCGAGCAACGGTTACCAGCACTCCCAAACGGTTGGTCTCGGATTCTCACAAGATTGTTGCTGCTATTGATGTAAAATGTCTGGTATGAAAATCAATCGGAAAATATATATCGTACTGTGCCTGCTTGTAGGGACATTGTTCCTCGCCTCGGGATTCGGGAAAGCGATGAACGCCGGACGCTTCGGCAACCTGATAGCCCAATACGGCTTCCCTTTCCTGCAGAACGCCGCCCCGGTCATCATCTTAGCCGAAATCTTAACCGGAATCTGCCTCGTCCTGTTTATACGGACAAAATGGATGGCGGCGGCTTCGGCAGCAATGCTGGTCGTGTTCACGGGCGCATATACCTACGGCTACTTCGTGAATCATATCTCTGATTGCGGCTGCTTCGGCTCGATGAACGCAGGGATAAGCGGCCCGTGGTTCACTTTCGGCAGGAATATACTTCTTATCATAGCATCCGTTCTGATATGGCTCTGCGCTCCCACGGAGACATCTAAGGAAGCGCTATGGAAAAAAATTCTTGTCATGGTTGCGCTTTTACCGATGATTTTTCTCACAGGCTATACGTTTCGCACCCCCGTAGCTTTCTGGGAAGGCAAGATGCGCCACGAATGGGAAAACATGGCGGTCAGGAACACTCCCGTAGTCGAACACATCGACATTTCGCCCGACAGTACATATATTATATTGTTCATGTCATACGATTGTTTCCACTGCTGGAACTCGGTAGCCAATTTCCGCCAGGTCAGGGAAAGCGGGATCGTTGACCACACAGCGGCGTTCATGCAGACCGGCGACACAACCCGGATGGCAGCCGGCCTGCAGGATGCCGGACGCCAACAGTTCATACGCACTTTCGGCGACGACATCGTAAGCGCCGAAATAGGATACAATGATGAGTTGAGGGAACATATAACACGATGGCCGACATACGTATATGTCAAGAACGACACCATACGCTTGGTTGTCGAAGGCGAACTGCCCTCCTCTCTCACTTTCGAAAGAATGTTTCTACATGATTAAAGTAATTTTATAACAGATTTATTAACAATTAAAATTTTAAGACAATGAAAAAGTTAGTTTTTATCGCAGTTTTTATGCAAGTTTGTGCAGTCGCGTTTTCGCAAGACAGTGAAACGCCTATTACGGTCAACAAGACCTTTCTCGGCAACGCCTATTATCTTAGAGATGAACCTCTTACCGTCGCACGTCTCGGAGAAGTATTGAAAGTCGATCCCGAAGCCTACCGTTATTACAAGCAGGCCAAAACCTACAACATCGTCGGAAGCGTTTTCAGCGGAATCGGCGGCGGATGTTTGGGCTGGGCGCTCGCTAATGTGATTTTCGGCGGCGAAGGCACAAAAGAAATCGCTCTCGTCGGCTGCGGGGCAATTGCCGTAGCAATCCCGTTCTCCGTCGTAGCCGAAAACAAAATGTCGCGAGCCGTTAATCTCTATAACGAATATTTCGACGGCGGCGGCGATTCCTACACAAGCTACGAATTTCACGTCGGCGCTACCGCGTCCGGAGGTCTCGGCCTAACAGTCTATTTCTAAGTTGACTAACAACAGAAAATAGAAGTTAATTTTACGTAAAATTTTTGGGTATCAAAGGGAATGTATTACCTTTGCAGCGGTTTTTAGGACAAAAGATTTGTTTAGGTTTATCAATATTAAAGTGTGGTAATTAATAAAAATTTGATTATGAAGATTATGGCTTATGCTCTCACTGTTGCCGTAGTGATGGTTTTCCTATCATCGGGGACAGGAGGGGCAAGTCTGAGAGAGGGTAATCACCCCGGCGACATTGCCCCGAGAATAGAGTTGGCTAAGAATGATGCAGGTTTATCTTTCCCGTATGGTTCAGGACGATATACTTTAGTGCTGTTTTGGGCGTCTTACGATGCCAAATCACGCATGAAGAACGTTCGGTTATGGCACAGATTGAAAAAAGGCGACTTGCCGGAAGTCGAGATGGTTTCGGTTTCGATGGACAAGTACAAGTCGGTTTTTGAGGAGACAATAAAGGCCGACGGCTTGACGGCGACTAATCAATTGTACGACGGAAGGGGTGAACTCTCGACCTCGTACAGGAAATACGGACTTAAGAAAGGATTCAAAAATTTTCTTATTGATGAAAAAGGCGTCATCGTAGCAACAGATGTGACGCCCGAAAAAATCGGCGAGATTATCAACAAACATTCATGACAAAATCCCCCCAAAAGAGGGGTTGACAAGTATTCTTTTAGTTTGTATCTTTGCAGCGGATTATAAACTAATAAATTTTACAGTCATGAAAGCTTTGATTTTTTTCAGGATTATGGTTTGTACGGCTACGATTATCGTATCGGCATGTACAACTTTCGCACAAGACAAAAGCGCCCGGGCGCTGGACTTTCTGCTCAATGCAATGAAAGAGGAGAATGAGCAACTTGTGGTTTACCGCGATTTCGGCGACGGGGCGACACGCTTCACCCAACGCGCATTGCTAAATTCGACTTCTACGCCGGAATATTATCCGGTAATGGACGAAAAAGCTCCTTCAAAATACGGAGTAACGTGTATCCATGTGACATATCCTATGACGAAGGAAGATTGGAACGGATATATTTTCATCACCGGAAGGCTTGAACAAGGCTCAATATCTCCGCAACTTGACTTCGGGGAGCATAACACCGGGCACGATTTGCAAGGCGCTAAACGCCTAACGTTCAAGGCAAGGGGGATAACCGGCAACGAACGCATACGATTCTATATGGGCGGACTTGGCGGTACAGATGCCGAGTTCCGCGATACAGGCCAAAAATTTCTGAACAATGAGAATTACGTCACCCTCACCAAGGAATGGAAAGAATATACGATCGACCTTAGCGGCGTTGATTTATCGCGTATAGGCAGCGGATTCGGATGGGTAACGTCGCAGATCGAAAATAAGGGCGTCGATACGCTTGAGTTTGAACTCGACGACATCATTTACCATTTTGACCGCGAACAGTTTAACCCGCTGTTTTTGAGGTCATACGAGGCCTTGAGCATAGATGATGAGCGCTCTTTCATCAATAATTTCTCATACGTCTATGATAATGCCTTGCTTGCGATACTGCTTGCCAAGTCGGGCAACATAAACTACGCACGACAGGTGGCCGACGCTATCGCTTATTGCGTCAATAACGACCGGTATTACGAACCCGGTCCTATCCGTAATGCCTACGCTAACGGTGTGCCGACCTCATTCCCCGGATGGTTCTCGGTGCATAACAAGGAGTTTGCCATGCTGCCAGGTTTCTATAACACGGATATACCCGTCTGGTACGAAGACCGTTACGCCGTCTCGATAAATACGGGGGTAATGGCATGGGCTATAGAGGCTTTGCTTACGGTTTACGACGAGATAAACACGCGCAGCTACCTCGAATCGTCGATTCTGATGGCCGACTATATCATCGACAACTTCTCGACCACAGATGCAATAGGGGGATTCACAGGCGGTTATGAGGGATGGGAAGGCGATACCCAAAAGCTCACATATAAAAGCACCGAACATAATATTGATATTTATTCTGCGTTCATGCACTTGTCGGATATCCTGAAAAATTCCGACAGCCGGAAAGCGGAGAAATATTCGGAAGCAGCGAAAAACGCCCGTGATTTTGTCATGGAAATGTACGAAAACGGCTGTTTCTATACGGGAACGGGCAACGACGGCATTACTCCGAGCGTCGATAACAAGCCGCTTGACACTAACACCTGGGCTATTCTCACTATGCTGAACGACGACGAATCGCGCGGACGCTGGAATCCGGAAGCGGTACTTGCATTTATTGAACAGACTTTCAAGGTCGGCGAGGGAGTGGATTACAACCAGGATAAAGATGGCATTTGGAATGAAGGAACGGCGCAACTCGCCCTTGCCGCATTGCAAATGAATCACAAGGACGAATACGACAGGCTGATGAAATACTTGAACGAAGCGGCCGAAGACGATGGAAGCATACGCGCAGCAAGCAAGGACGGGCTAACTACTGGTTTCGAGAGCCTTATCGCAACCGAAGGCGGCGGTTTGAAAGCAATCCCATGGACTTACGACAACCGCGTTTCGCTGGCGAGTACGGCATGGCTCGGCTTAGCGCAACTCCAAACCAATCCGTATTATACTAATAACGAGATGGTTATCGGCAACAGCTCGCTCTCTTTATTCCCTAATCCTGCACGCGACAGATTCACTTTGAACGGCTTGCAGGCCGGGGAATCCATTGCTATCTACGATTTGAAAGGAAACCGACTCCTCGTAACTATGGCTTCCGGCCAAAACGAGACGATAGACATCAGCATGTTGTCGCAAGGATTATACCATACAACCGTCGGCAAAAACAGCAACAACCCACGAGTTGCCAAACTTATTGTCAAATGATTTAAAATATAATAAATTTTGAGATATGAATAATACAGCGCTAATGAACAGAGGCATTCAGTGTCTCAATAATGAGTTAGGATTGCTTGACGCAGAGCGTTTCGTAGCATTGCTTATCCGTGAGCCTTTTGATTATACACAATGGCGTAAGGATAATCTGTTTAAAGATATGAGCCTTGACGAAATCATTAATGAGGCTGACAAGTATAGCAAAGCGAATCCCGACGAGTAATTGAAGAAAAATCCGCGTTTATCTGCCCACGGAAGACGGATATGCGCGGAATTAAAAATAAAGAGGACATCCCGCTTGGGATATCCTCTTTTCTTATTAAAATTGCTTATCTTCAAGATATTACCATCCGGTATTCTGCTGCTTAGCCAGTACGGGATTGGATGTAATCTCGGCGTCGGGTATCGGGAAAATATAACGACGGTCTTCATAGTCGAACCCTTGGGTCGATATGATTGACGGTTCTACTTCTCCCGAAGCGGGAACGTAATGTTCCGCTTTGAGTGAGCCGTAAGCCACCTTGTCGGGTACTCCCGGCTTTCCGTTGGCCGCGCGCACTGCGAACTTGGAATCGTAAGTCAGGCGATGAATGTCAGGCCAACGACGTCCTTCGGCAAGGAACTCTATGCGGCGCTCTTGCAGGATAGCCCTTACGAGAGCATCGGCATCGGCAAACGAAGACAATGTGAATTGCTCGCTCTCGTCCGTTACGGCACGGTTGCGAACGGCATTCAACAGATCCACGCCTTTCTGCGTCAATCCGTTCACGCGGGCTTCGGCCTCTGCATAGTTAAGCAGGACTTCGGCATAGCGAATGATGGGACAATAGTCCGACCAGTCGGTGTTGCGATATTTAGTTGTCCAATATACAACCTTATTGCTGTATGCCCTTGCGTTCGTAAGCTGACTGCGACGAAGGTCGTCTTCCAACCAGAAATCGGCATTGATAATTATCGGGCTGATACATACGAGGCTGCGTCCGTCGTACATCTGATAGAGACATCCGTTGGTGCCCGGATTCTGTATGTCGCTGTTCTCTATCGAGAAAATCGACTCCGTATTGCTTCCGTTACTGGCAAAAACGCCTTCGGGGCTTGCTTCGAGTTTATAGCCGCCTATCGGACTGGTGAAAGGCGCCGACGAACCGACAAGTTTTTGAGCTTCTTCAATCACCTTGTTCCATTGCCCCTGATGCTGATAGACACGTGTTTTCAAAGCGATTGCCGCACCTTTGGTGGCATGGGTGATCTTTGAAACGCCATCGCGAGATTCAACGCGGTTGGATTCCGCATAATTCAAGTCTTCGAGAATTTGGTCATAACACTGTTTTGAAGTGAGACGTCCGGCTTCCATGGCTATCTGTACTTTTTCGGCCGAATTGACGGCTTCGGTGCTGACGGGCACGCCGTAGTGCGAAGCGTCGGAAGTAGCTGCGTATGGCATGGCGTAAAACACCATCAGTTCGTGGATGCCGAGCGCGCGCAGGAAACGCATTTCACCTTCGCCGTCTGCGGCTTTCGCAGCCGTTAAAACGCCGGATTCGCCCGCCGTCCTCAAACCTTCGATGACAACGTTGATCTTGTTGATCATCGCGTAATTGGTTTCCCAGTGCGACTGTCCGTTGGGCGAAGAACCGCTGTAAGTACCGTTGTAAGTAACGGCAAAGAATGATTGAACATTAATCATGTCTTCGCCTTTCATGTCGCCCTGTTCAACGGTAGCGGCGCCAAAGGGATAACCTCGGTATGCGCTGTTTGCCGTGGAATAACCGCTCATTGCGGCGGCATAGCAGCCTAT
>JAISUX010000086.1 GCA_031271805.1 Tannerella sp. | reverse complement strand
CGGCAGGCGTCAAGGCCTACCTCCCGCCCGGCAAGTACTTAGACACGCTCTTTCTTTACTACGGCGGCGGCTACTCGCTACCCGTCCTGACGGTATGCTTCACGGTTTACGACTACGCGACGCCCACCATCAACCGTCAGGTGGAACTCGTCGTCGCAGACGGCTTCCAGACCAATCCGAGCCCCGGAGTGCACTGGATTAAAAGCGCTACCGACTTCATCATCACAATAACGCCCCCGACTGACATGCCCGATTTGGTGCCGGTTGTAACCGATTCACGCAACATTCAGGACGCCGTGTCGCTTACATACGACCCGACGACCGGCACGTGGCTCGCCCGCGTCTATCGCGTGCAGTCAAACATCCAGGTCCGGGTCAATGCCTCCGCGACCGGCAACGCTGCCGTAGCCTCCGATAACGCCCCGCGCATCTGGGCTTCAGGCGGAATGTTGCATGTGGTTTGCAGCTCTGCGCAACCGCACGCCTCTGTCCCGCCGACAGTGAAGGTTTACACCCTGACAGGCACGCTCGTCGTAACCAGCCATGTGCAGGAAGGCGAGACTGTAATCCCGCTTGTTCGAGGTATCTATATTGTAAAAGTTGGCGATACGGTTGTAAAAGTTACTGCATTGTAAAAGTGTTTCAAACAATACTATCGTAACTTTTATTTTTGTGCATATTTTTTGCCAAAAGTGTATATTTTTTGGCAACGTCGTGTTTGGAACAGTTTTTGGCAGAGAAAAGGACATTTTATTCTGACTGCAGAATTACTTTTGCGGTCAGAATTTTTTAATAATAATATGTCATGTTAAAAACATTATTCAAACACGAAGGGCGCCGGTTCGCCCGAAAATTTATGCCGGCATTTATGCTGGCTTTTACGGTGGTGGGGAATATGGCCGCTGCCGCTACGAATGATACAAGTGATGGCCGCATTTCAAGTGAGGCTGTTACTGAAATCACCCAACAAACCCGTAAAGTAACGGGTACGGTAACCGACGCTGCCGGCGAGGCTGTCGTCGGGGCTTCGGTCAGAGAGCGCGGTACAACTAACGGCACGATAACAGACGCCGACGGCAGGTTTTCGCTCGCGCTGACTGCCGAAAAAGCGACGCTTGAGGTCTCCTACGTCGGTTATAAGAGTGTAACCGTCGCTACCGACGGCAGTCAGCCGCTTGCAGTCACACTGGCGGAAGACACCGAGCAGCTGGAAGAAGTCGTTGTGATTGGCTATGGCACGGTCAAGAAGAAAGACCTTACCGGCGCCGTCACCTCTCTGAACGCCGAGACGATTATGAAGACACCTGTGCTGACAGCGGCGCAGGCATTACAGGGCAGAGTGCCCGGAGTGCTGGTTACCAACAGCGCCTGGACGCCGGGCGCAGCGCCTTCGGTATTAATTCGCGGCACGCGCTCAATACAGGCGAGTAACGACCCGCTTTATGTAATCGACGGAGTGCCAATCTCGCAGGCGCCGGACATGATTCCGCCGGGCGACATAGAATCAATTGACGTGCTCAAAGACGCTTCCGCAACGGCTATTTATGGTTCGCGCGGCGCTAACGGTGTGATTATCATCACCACCAAAAAAGGCAAATCGGGCAAAGCGCAGTTTGAATACAACGGTTACTACGGCGCTCTGACCATTCAAAACAAGCTGGAACTGATGGATGGAGCCGAATATGCGGAATATGTGCGCGAATCATATCGCGGCGCCAAGAAGTATGATTCAGAAGTGGCGTCGATGGAGTTAGACAAGACATTGTCGTCGTTTAACTGCGACGACTATACATGGCAGTCGATAGCCATGGCTTATGATGCAAACGGCAACTACGACCCGTCGAAAGTGCGTTCGGGCGCCCTGTGGTGGAACGAAGTTGAGCGCACCGGCATGGTTACCGACCATTCGCTCAGCATGCGCGGCGGGACAGACAGGATGACCTATTCCTTTGGCGCAAACTATTACTATACGGAGGGTATCTACAAACAGCAGGACTATTCACGCTATTCTTTCAGGGTCAATCTCGAAGGCTATGCTTCCGACTGGCTCAGGCTTGGCGGAGAGGCGTCGTTCACACAGTCGCTTCAAAACAGGGGAACCTCTTTTCAGGACTTATGGCGTGTCAATCCGCTCGGCAGGCTCTACGATGATGAAGGTGAGCTGACGCAATGCACATCGGGCGTCGATACGCAGTGGTGGAACCCACTTCAGTACCTCGTTGACGGCGCGGTGGTAAATCCGTTGAAAGTAAACAGATTTCTCGGAAATTATTTTGCGGAGGTAAAACTGCCGCTCGACATTCGCTACAAACTCAGTCTCGGACTTGATTTTCATTCCCGCCAGGATTATTCGTTTGCTTCCGCTATGGCAAGAACAAATACCGTCAATCAGGCAAGCAACTCCACTACTCAAACATTCGCATATACGGTCGATAATCTGCTGTACTACGATAAGAAAGCAGGCGACCATACATTCGGCGTTACTCTGCTGCAATCCATCCAGCGTCAGGATGCGGAATCAATAAATCTTACCGGCCAGGACTTACCGTCCGACCTGTTGCTCTATAATGATATATCGTCGGCAAATATTATCACTGCATACGATACAGGCCTTTCCGAATGGGCGCTTGCTTCATTCATGGGGCGACTTAACTACAACTACAAAAGCCGTTATTATGCAACCGTTTCGATGCGCTACGACGGGTCTTCGCGCCTTGCCGAGGGACATAAATGGGTTTCGTTCCCTGCATTTGCCCTTTCATGGCGTATCAATGAAGAGCCTTTTTTGAAGTCCGTCAGTGAAATATCGAACCTGAAACTGCGCCTCGGTTACGGTGTAAACGCTAACAGCGCTATTTCGCCCTATCAGACAAAAGGCGTGCTCGGCAAGATGTACTACAACTACGGCAGCACGATGGTAATAGGCTATGCACCGACCACTTTTCCCGACAAATCGCTGACATGGGAGAAAACCAAACAATGGAATCTGGGACTTGAATTCGGGCTGTTTCGCGGCAGGCTCAACGGCGAGATAAACCTGTACGTTCAAAACACGGACGATTTGCTGCTTCCCCGCGTCCTGCCTATTGTTTCCGGCTACACGTCCGTAACAACCAACATAGGAAAAACGCAGAACAGGGGATTTGAACTGAGTTTGTCGTCCATGAATGTTCATACAAAGGATTTTTCATGGTCAACCGATTTTACTTACAGCACTAATCACGAGGAAATCGTAGAACTTTTTAACGGCAAGGAGGATTACATAGCCAACAACTGGTTCATAGGCAAGCATATTACCACTTACTACGACTATAAGAAAATCGGTATATGGCAAAATACGGAAGAAGACCTTGCCGAAATGGCAAAATTCAACGCCAACGGCCATACCTTTGAACCGGGTATGATAAAGGTGCTCGACGTGGACGGTGATTATAAAATTTCTGCCGATAACGACCGTATTACACTCGGTCACAGACTTCCCGACCATATTTTCAGTCTGTCCAATACGCTTACTTATAAAGGATTGGATTGCAGCGTAATTGCATATTCAACTCTTGGAAGCACATTGGTCAACGGCACGAGGGTCAATCATCAGTCGTCCCGCAACAACAGCGTTAAACTGAACTACTGGACGCCAACCAATCCTACAAACGACTATCCGCGTCCAAATATGCTTTACGACAATATAACCTACGAATCGTCGCTGTATTATCAGAACGGCGATTTCCTGCGAATCCGCAACATAACGCTGGGTTATTCCATACCGACCAAACTGCTCGATAAACTGCGGATTACAAGATTTCGCATTTATGCTTCCGCTGAAAATCCTTTCGTATTCACTAACTTCGAGGGAGTTGACCCCGAAGGCGCTACCACAACCATAGGTTCGGGCACTTCGCGCGGATATGCCGCTCCAAGCACCACAACGTGGCTTATGGGTATTAATTTAAACTTTTAATAATTAACGCTATGACACTATCCAGATTTTATATGGCCGTTTTTACGGTATTGCTGATTACCGGCTGTGAGTCTTTTCTTGAAGAGACAAACGTACCGGGCATAACCGCCGATTTTTACAGGACAAAACAGGGTATAACAGCGGCCACCGACGCCACTTATGCATACATGCGCACCGGTGTTGGCGCTGAAATAACCAACCTGCTGACAGAACTTGGCACAGACCTCACTTCCGGCGCTGCAGGCGCTCTCTCGTATGCTACCAATCAGTACAATGCCAGTCTGAACCCCACGCTTAACAATTTCAAGCTATTGTGGGACAATCACTACAAGGCGCTCAACGTGATAAACCTTTCACTTGACGCATTACCCTCGGTCGGCGATATGACAGAGAGCGAAAAAACACAGACCGGCGCCGAGCTTTCGTTCTTTCGCGGCTATTACCTTTTCGATTTGGTACAGCAGTTCGGCAGCATTCCGCTGAAAGTATATGTTGACGAAGCTCCGCGTACTTACTACGAACGCGCATCGGTTGCCGATATTTATAATCAGATAATTGCAGACCTGCGCACCGGTTATAACGGCATGAACGAGACTGCACCGGCAACCGGCAGGGCTACACGTTTTTCGGCCGCTCACCTGCTTTCAAAGGTATATTTGACAAGGGCTTCTGCCGTTTCCGAACAAAGAGGGCAAAAATCGACCGATGCCGACAGCGCTCTGTTTTATGCCGAAGCGGTGATTAACTCCGGCAAATACAAGTTGGTAAGCGACTGGATTTCGCTGTGGGATATTGCAAATCAGGGCAACAGCGAGGTTGTATTCTCAATTCAGTTCACATCCGATATGGTTTATAACGGAAGCGGCAACCTCGCTCATCTTTACTGGACTTCGGCGTATGAGAGTCTGCCCGGACTTGTACGCGATATCTGGGGAGGGCGACCGTACCGTTTTCACCGTGCCACAAACAAAACTTTGTTTGAACTATATGACAGAAAGAACGATACCCGTTTTTACAAGGGTTTCAGATGGGTTTATTACTGCAACAAAGAAACTTCGACTTTGGCTATTGGCGACACAGCGCTTTATTACAGTCTCAATCCTAAAAAAGAAGGCGTAACTTACAAATACACTTATATACAGTGGGACAAAGCCAGTCCTAACAACAACAATAACTATTATCCCACTATCATAAAGTATTTTGACCCGACAAGGCTTACGATGAATGAAACAAAAAGCAGCCGTGAGTGGGTGCGTATGCGTCTTGGCGAGACCTATCTTCTGGCGGCTGAAGCAGCAGGCAGAAAAGGCGATTTCGACAAAGCCGCTACATATATCAATGTGGTTCGCCAGCGTGCCGCGTGGCAGGAAGGCGAGAAGAAAATGTCGCAATACTGGGTTGAAGAAGGCGGAGAGCCGGATGACACAAAATCAACATATCCGGAACTGGCAGTAACAGCCGATGACCTGCGAACCAACTTCGTTGATTTCATGCTCGACGAGCGCGGACGCGAGTTGCTTGGCGAGTATATGCGATGGGAAGACCTTGTGCGATGCGAAAAGTTGCAGGAATATGTTTCCAAATGGAATCCCGACGCAGCCCCGAATATAAGGGATTACCACAAACTGCGTCCGATTCCGCAGAGTTATATCGACGCTTTGAATCCCAAAGGCTCAAACGAAGTGGAACAAAATCCCGGATATTTTTAGAATTATGATATTCAACAGACTTATAGCGCTTTTGGCTATTGTCGTTTTGATATCCTGTTCACGCAAATGCGGCGTTGTGGGTGACGGCAAGACGCTCAATACTGCGGCGTTGCAGCATGTTATTGATGAATGTTCATCTGCGGGCGGGGGAACTGTTTCCCTGCCCGCAGGCGAATACCTCACGGGGACGCTGTATCTGAAAAGCAACGTTACGCTGAACCTCGAAAAAGGCGCTGTGCTGCGCGGAAGTCGCAACCCCGCCGACTATCCGGAGAAGGGACGGCGTAAGGCGCTTATCTTTGCCGAAGACGCTTCAAACATCGCACTGACCGGCGAGGGCGAAATTTATGGCAGCGGAGACGCTTTCGTACAGTTCAATAACGCGCCCGACCGCCCCGTGCTGGTGCAGTTCTTCGACTGCAGTAACCTTACCGTCAAAAACATAAAAATGGCAGAGTCGGCATTCTGGACTTGCCGCTTGGTACGCTGCGACGGCGTTGATGTTAGTGGCGTCAGTATCGTAAGCCACACGAACTGGAACAACGACGGCTTCAACATAGAAAGTCGTAACGTCGTAATAACCGACTGCACGGTCGATACCGACGACGACGCCCTCTGTTTCAAAAGCGAAGACCCTGATTTCGTGGTCGAAAACATTACCGTCAGCAAATGCCGGTTGCAGTCGAACTGCAATTTCATAAAGTTCGGTACCGCCAGCGCCGGAGGCTTCCGCAACATCCGCATATCAGACTGTCAGCTGTCGCAGTGCTCGCAGTCAAGATACCGCTTCTGGGAAAAGACTGTGCCGGGTGTTACTCAGACTGTTACCGGCATTGCAGGCATAGCCCTTGAGGTGGTGGATGGCGGATTTATGGAAGACATTCATATTTCGGACATTACAATGCAAGACGTGCAGACGCCCGTTTTTGTAAGGCTCGGCAAACGCAAAACCTCAGATAATACATATCTTAAAAATGCCGTTATTGAGAATATTACGGCTACTTCGGCAAGTTTTATCGCAAGTTCGGTTACGGGAGTGCCTTCCTTGAAGGTGGCTAATATCACTTTTCGTAATTTCGACCTGCGCCTCAAAGCAGGCGGAAAATCCGCTGACGCAAACCTCGATGTGCCTGAAAAAGAGGCGAATTATCCCGAAAACCGCATGTTCGGAGTGATGCTGCCCGCTTATGGATTCTATCTGCGGCACGCCGACAATCTGCTGTTCGACAACATCAAACTGTCATATTTCGGCGACCTGAAAGAAGAACGTCACGCCATTGTCGCCGATGATGTTACTAACCTCACAGTCGCCAACGCCGTCCTGCAGTCGCCCGAAAGCCCCCTTCCGGTCTTCCTTTTCAGAGATTGCAGAGCGATAGACCTGTCGCAGGGCGTAATCTGTGCCGGCTTTCAGGTCAAGTTGTACGAAGCCATCAATACGCCTGATTCGGAAATAAAATGGATTGATTTTTGACCTCAAACAGGTGTCGCTTCGGTCAACAAACGGGAAAGTTCGGCAATGGTTTTACCGGCCAAAGGATGGACGACGTCCGGCGCGATTTCGGCCAAAGGTTGCAACACGAAGGCTCTCAGGCACATTAATGGGTGGGGAATCACGAGGGTAGGAGTGTCGAGCGCCAAATCGCCGTAAAGCAAAATATCAATATCAATCGCACGGTCGTGATATTCGTGGTTGACGGTCTTCGTCGTCCGCCCAATATCATTTTCAATCCGTTGAGTGACATATAATAAGCCCTCAGGAGGCAAAACAGTTGAGACCTTGGCTGCGACATTAATATAGTCTTTTGTCGATTCGTATCCCCAGGGTTGTGTCTCATACAAACTCGAAAGGGCAAGGATTTTCCCTATCCTTTCGGATATAAACTCTACTGCTCTGCGGATATTCTTTTGCCTGTTTCCGAGATTAGAGCCAAGAGCTAAAAAGGTTGTTATCGGAATCATATTATCAGCATCGCATCACCGTAAGCCAGGAAGCGGTATTCTTCCTTTATTGCCGTTTGGTAGGCATCCATAATGAGTTCGTAACCTCCGAAAGTGGCGGTCAGCATCAATAGCGACGACAGCGGAGCATGAAAATTGGTAATCATGCAATTGGCTATGCTAAACTCATAAGGATCGAAAATGAATTTACTTGTCCATCCGTCGTATTCCTTGAGGTGCCCGTCGGTGCTGACCGACGATTCAACTGCCCGCATAACAGATGTCCCGACCACGCAAACCTTTTTTTCGCTGTCTTTCGCCTCGTTGACGGATTTTGCGACTTTCTCGCTGATGAACATCTGCTCCGAATCCATTTTATGCTTCGACAAATCCTCAACGTCGATCTCGCGATAGTTGCCCAACCCCGAATGAACGGTTATGTACTCGAACTTACAATCCTTGATTTCAAGGCGTTTCATCAATTCGCGACTGAAATGAAGGCCGGCGGCAGGAGCTACTACAGCGCCTTCCTCGGTGGCATAAATCGTCTGATAACGTATCTCGTCTTCAGGCTCCACCTCGCGGGTTATGTATTTAGGCAGAGGCGTATGCCCCAGGCTATACAGCATTGCCTTGAACTCCTCGTGTGACCCGTCGTAGAGAAAACGAAGCGTCCGGCCGCGCGAAGTCGTGTTGTCAATAACCTCAGCCACAATCGAATCGTCGGGGCCGAAATACAACTTGTTGCCTATACGTATCTTGCGGGCGGGATCCACAAGCACATCCCACAAGTGCATGACGGGGTTCAACTCCCTCAACAGGAACACCTCAATGCAGGCGCCGGTCTTCTCCTTGTTGCCGTACAAGCGCGCGGGGAAAACCTTAGTATTATTCATTATAAAAACATCGCCCTTACCGAAATACTTGATAAGGTCTTTAAATACTCGATGCTCGATCTTCCCTTTTTCGCGATTGACAACCATCAGGCGGGATTCATCGCGAAACTTCGACGGATACTGCGCGACCAAATGTGGCGGCAAAGTAAATTTAAATTTTGACAGTTTCATATAATTTCTTTTATTTTATCATCTAAATATGTATCAATATCTTCAGTAGCAAGACATTTGTCTAATGTCACATTTCCGACACGTGTACGTTGTAGCGCTATCAAATGCGCTCCCGAATTAAGGGCTTCACCTATATCGCGCGCCAAGGCTCGAATATACGTGCCTTTACTACATACTACCCGTATCTTTATCACAGGAAGGGCGCACTCCATCAACTCTATCTCGTCTATGACAAGAGTCTTGGCTTTGAGCGCCACCTCACGACCTTTACGGGCAAACTCGTAAGCCCGTTTCCCGTCCAACTTACAGGCCGAAAAAGCCGGAGGAACCTGCTCGATGCTTCCCGTGAACTTTTTAAGCGCGTTTTCGACCATTTCGCGCGTTATATGTTCCGTCGGATATACGGCGTCAACAGCCTTCTCCAAATCATAAGACGGGGTCGTCTCACCTAATTTCAAAGTAGCGATATACTCTTTTGTCTGCCCCTGAAACTCATCTATCCGCTTCGTGGCACGACCCGTACAAAGTATCATCACACCCGTAGCCTTCGGGTCTAAAGTGCCGGCATGACCGACTTTTATCTTCTTGACACCCAGCTTCTTAGATAGTTTATAACGAAACTTGTTCACAAGGTCGAACGACGTCCAATCAAGCGGCTTGTCAAAGTAAACTATCTCACCTTCCTCAAAGTTCATCATCTCTTAACTCAGAACGAAAAAATTATCGCAAACAAACCGGCGAGCAGACAATAACAGGCAAAATAAATCAATCTTCCACGCTTTACAAGACCTATCATCCATTTACAAGCCACTACGCCGCAAACAAACGCCGCTATAAATCCCGTAATCATCGCGCTTGCCGGAATGGATTGAAATACAAGCGCTTCATTGCCCTTTAAGATCTTTACCAAATCAAGCAAGGCCTCTCCCAAAACGGGTATAATAACCATCAGGAACGAAAACTTCGCCACCTGCTCCTTATCATTGCCGAGCAAAATGCCCGTCGCAATGGTCGAGCCTGAACGCGAAAGGCCGGGCATCACCGCCAAAGCCTGCGCTATCCCGATTATGAATGCGTCAAAGAAAGAAATCTTATCCTTAAGAGCAGTGCGGGAAAAATATGAAACCGTTAACAATAAAGATGTTAGCAACAACATACACCCTACCAACAACAACCCGCTCCCGAAGAACTTCTCAATCGTATCCTTGAAAAATAGCCCGACAATACCCACCGGTATCATCGAAATCAATATCTTTACAACGAACTTGGTATCTTCATTCCACCTAAACGAAATAAGTCCCTTTAACACTCCCTCAATCTCACTCCATAAAACCAATACGGTACTTAAAACCGTAGCAATATGGACAAGGATAGCAAATGCAAGGTTTTCTTCCCCGTTCAAACCGAACAGCGTCCCGAAAATAGCCAGGTGACCGCTGCTACTGACGGGAAGAAACTCTGTAAATCCCTGGATTATACCTAATATCAGAGCCTCAAACCAATCCATTACTTACCGCTAATAGTCTCTATATCAGAAGTATCTTTCGGCTTCTTCAAAATACCTATAATAACCAACGCAAAACCCAAAACAGTAAGAATAGGCGCAATGACTATCCTCTGCGTACTGAACAATTTCGGATTAAACGACACTCCGTCAGACGAAGCGGCGCCGCTCATCAATGCGAATCCGATAATTATCAGCACAACGGCTATTGCTATCAAAACGAAATTCTCTTTTCCAAATGCAAAATCTTTCATATCTATCTATAATATAATTAGTTATCAAACATAATATAACTTACCGCGCGCCATTCTCAAATATCTGTTCACCGCAAAATATGCTGCAATCACCGACAAAAGGACGCCTGCAACAAGTATCGTGAGGTAAACCAAAAGCATTATGTCACGGCTTAAAATATCATCTATATTAAGTTCCTGCCTTAAATAAAACAACGAAATCATAAGCATAATTATTGCGAGAAAACCGGCAATAAGTCCGCAAAGCACGTTGTGACGCAGGAATGGCCGTCGGATAAAACTCGCATTGGCGCCCACCAAACGCATGGTGTAAATAATGAAACGCTTCGAATATATCAACAGCTTTACCGTATTGCTAATCAGCACGAACGATATCACTATCAACAAGATAAAAAGTATCATCAACACGAAACTTATCCGGCGTATATTCTGGTTGACCATGCGCATCATGTCCTTTGGATACTTGATGCTCGAAATGTTAGCCTTCGATGCAATGCGCTTTTCGACGAGCGCAAGGCTGTCGGGATCAGTGTATTCCGATTTCAATTTGATCTCAACGGAGGCATGAAACGGATTGAAACCGAGGAATGTTGTCGGGTCTTCGCCTAATTCGCGCTGCATTTCAAGCGAGGCCTGCTCTTTCGAGATATACTCGGTAGATTTCACAAACGGCTGCTTTTCAAGCTGTTCGCGCAACTGCCGTATCTGGGCGCCCGTCAAATCTTCATCCAAAACGACCGAAAGCGTGATGTTCTCCTTAACATAACGCGACAACTCGTTGCCTATAAAACCAATAATCAGTATCAAACCGAGCAAAAACAACACCAACGAAATACTGACCACCGAAATCAGGTGGGAATTGAAAAATGATATCGTATTTTTTTTATTAGTAGCAGCCATTAATAACACTTAAACACTTGATAATGAGCTAAAAGCGCCTCTTGCAAGGCAACTTTTACCCCTAATTTTAGCACAAAAGAAATACATTTCTGTCGAAAATGCACTATCTTTATGAAAATTTAACTTTTTGCAGGCTAATTTAGCCATTCATTTCGCGACCAAACAGTGTGGCGGAAGTGGCGCTTTCAATTACTACTTTGACAAAATCACCGATACGATGATTGCCCTTGTCGAAAATCACCACCTTATTATGCTCCGTATGCCCGAAAAGACGGTCGCGGGAACGCTTCGAATAACCTTCGACAAGCGCTTCGAATGTCTTGCCGATGTCGCGGCGATTGCTCTTTTCGGACAGTTCGTTTTGCAAGGCTATCATTCGCTCCAAACGGCGGATTTTAGTCGCTTCGGGAACGTCGTCTTGCAAATGTTGAGCGGCATAAGTGCCCGGACGCTCGGAATACTTGAACATGTAAGCCGAATCAAAACCGACCTGGCGCATCAACGATAACGTCTGCTCGAAATCCTCATCGGTCTCGGAGTGGAAGCCGCAAAACAAATCGGTCGAAATCGCGCAATCTGGCAGTATGCGACGTATCGAAGCGATGCGGTCGAGATACCATTCGCGGGTGTATTTGCGGTTCATGACTTTCAGGATGCGGCTGCTGCCCGACTGCGCAGGCAGGTGAATGAATTTGCAAATGTTCGCGTGGGCTGACATCACATGCAGCATCTCGTCGCTCATGTCCTTAGGGTGCGAGGTCATGAAGCGGACACGCATTGCAGGGACAGCCTCGGCAACAAGTTTTAATAGCTCCGGAAACGTTATCCGCCTACCGTCGGCAGTATCGAAACTGTAAGAATTGACGTTCTGGCCAAGCAACGTAACATCCTTATAACCTTTGCTTTGCATATCGCGCACTTCGTTGAGAATACTCTCGACCTCACGACTGCGCTCACGACCGCGAGTGTAAGGTACAATGCAGTACGAACAGAAATTATTACACCCTCGCATTATCGACACAAAGCCGGCGACATGAACTCCCTGAATCTTCAATGGCGTAACGTCCTTATATGTTTCCTGTGTCGAAAGCTCAACGTTGATGGCTTTCTCGCCCCTCTCAACAGCGCCGGCAAGATTCGGCAAATCCATGTATGAATCGGGGCCGGCCACGAGATCGACGCCGTAGTTGTTTATCAACTCATCCTTAAGTCGTTCGGCCATGCAGCCTAAAACTCCTATAATCAGATGTTTATGTTTTCGCAACGAATTATAGTATTGCAGGCGACCTATAACGCGCTGTTCGGCATTATCACGAACAGAACATGTATTGACAAAAATCGCATCGGCCTCCTCAATATTGTCCGTGAGAGCGTACCCGTCGGATTGCATTATGGACGAAACGACCTCACTGTCAGCCACATTCATCTGACAGCCATAGGTTTCAATGTACAACTTCCGTTCAGCCGAATCTATAGTTTTTTGCTCCATATATACATAAAATTCGGCCGCAAAGATAACGATTTTTTTCCTAATTTGGCCGAATTTGCCAACCAACCCGACATTGTTAAAAAAATTATTAACGAAATTTTTTGTAAATCATTAAATAAGCACTACCTTTGCGGCCGGTATATAAAATATTTTATAATTAATTTTTCTAACAAAATGGAAATTTCTCATATCGAACATCTCGGAATTGCCGTTAAGAGCATCGAGGAACAACTGCCTTATTATGAGCAGGTTTTAGGCGTGAAGTGTTACAATGTAGAGGTCGTTGCCGACCAAAAAGTCAAGACCGCCTTCTTCAAGGTCGGACAAACAAAAATCGAACTTCTCGAACCTACAAGCGAGGAAAGTACAATCGCAAAATTTATCGAAAAACGTGGCGAAGGCATTCATCATATTGCCTTTGCAGTACCTGACGTCGCAGAAGCGCTTGCCGAAGCCGAATCTAAAGGCGTCCAACTCATTGACAAGGCTCCCCGCGGTGGCGCCGAAGGTCTCAAAATCGCTTTCCTGCACCCCAAATCAACCCATGGCGTGCTAACAGAACTTTGTATGTAATAATTTAAAATCAGATAATTTTATGGCAAATCAACTTGAAAAAGTAAAGGAGTTGATAGAACTGCGCGAGAAAGCCCGTCTGGGCGGCGGCGAGCAGGCTATCCAAAAACAGCATGACAGAGGTAAGTTCACTGCCC
>JAISUX010000076.1 GCA_031271805.1 Tannerella sp. | reverse complement strand
TATGCGGGGAATGGCGTTCCACCCATAGCTTTGATATGCGAAATGCCTGGGCACGCATCTTGCCGTATTTCGATACCATTCTCATCACAAGTGATTTTTACAGGCCATTCTTCTTTTTGATAAATGTCTTTGATATAGCAATGAAGCGCTTCCATACGGCCGGCTTTCAACTGTTTATGCAGAGGTGAATGAAAACTCCTTGTATATTGAATCAAATACCTGATAACAGCATCAAGGCCGAATCTGTCATAGATATAATTCAGCAGAATATTCATTGACAGATGAAAGTCCCGGTGCAGATATTTGTTATCCGAGGCTTTTCTTCTCATGATGGTTTTATTATCCGTCATTTTTTGCCGTATAATTTTTTCACCGGAATAAGCGAAATGTTTGTGAGCGCTAAATGAGTCTTTCCGGCGCAGTATCCCAACAATACGTTTTTTCGGTCGAAATGGATTGCTATGTAGCAGTACCATTCATCCGGATCGGTTTCAATGTCGTTTACATGCAGCCATGTCTTGCCTTCGTCTTTTGACACGGCAACCGTCAAAGGCGTGCGTTTCCCTTTTATCGACGGATTGCTGCCGTCGTTATTGTTCCATACCGCCAGCAGATCTTTCGTGGAAGGAATCCTTTTTATGCTTGCGGGCGAAAGCGGGGAATGTAAGTTGCTCGGCTCGATATGGCTCCATGTCTCTCCGTCGTCGCTCGAATACGATAATTGCTGCACTCCGCCGCTTGCGCGGATAAACATCATTATCCGGCCGTCTTTCAGTTTGACAAGTCCGGGTTCTTGGGTGATGATGTCGGTATTGTCGGGCACTTTCGGGCTTGAAGTCCATGTTCGACCCATGTCATCGGAATAGTAAACAAACAGTGCTCCTTTATTTTGCCATTTTTGTTCGGGTTCCTGATGTAGAGCTACCGCCATCAATATTCTGCCGCTTTTTAATTGAATAACGCGGCTGTTATTCAATACAAAATATCCTTTTTTATCGGTTATACAGGCTGTCTGTTCTCCCCATGTTTCTCCATCATCGCTAGATATTCGTATTATGGGGATACAATCGGTCTCGGAATTTTTCTGTGCATAGAACAGGGCGATTTTCCCATTATTCAGACGAAGTAGTGAAACCGACATAATGTTCATTCCCCCTTCATTCTCCAATACGAGTTTATCGTTTTGCGTCCATGTCTTGCCTCCATCCGAAGAATATCGAGCCGCCAGATGCGCCGGAGCGTAA
This sequence comes from Tannerella sp., assembly GCA_031271805.1. Classification (GTDB taxonomy): domain Bacteria; phylum Bacteroidota; class Bacteroidia; order Bacteroidales; family Tannerellaceae; genus Tannerella. Next base: position 12,698 of record JAISUX010000076.1, on the reverse strand, counting down.
TCGCTGGTGCTTTTGCCGGTAAAATGGGTGTAAATAAACATTATACGCCCATCTTTCAGCGTTACAAAGTCGCCTTCGCTGTTTCTCGGATTGTCGTCTCCGGGAGTCAACTGCAAAGTTATTTTCCTGATGCTTTCATTTTCCTGCGATGTGACAGTGAAAACAGACATCGCCAATACTGTGCATAAAAATAAGAATTGTCTCATAGCTAATTAATTATTGTTTTCTATAAAATGGTCACCTTCGTAGTAATCGCCGCTACAGGTAGCCGAACCGGCGTCAAAGATAGATAATTCTTTGAATATGGCAATAGCGATTTCTTTATGTCCCTGCCCGTTTGGATGCAAAGGGTCGTTCAGCAATTCCTTAAAAACGGCGCCGTTATATTTCTCTTGCAATTCCGTATTCCAAACAAGCCAGTTGTCAACGAGTATTACGTTGAATTTCCGGGAAACGGTAAGGATTTTTGCAACATAATATTCCAAACGGGCACGTTCGGGAACCTTTTCCGTAATGATAGGATTTGGGGTCAATAATACCGGAATAGCGTTAATATTCCGGATGTTATTGATAATCAACGCCAAGTTGTTCTCGAAAGAATCAACATCAATTTTGTTTTTATCCGAGGCATCATTCGTGCCTATCATCAAAACAACGACGTCAGGCTTGAATCGGCTTACTCTTGGCTCGAACCCACTCAATATATTACTTGTTGTATGTCCGCTAATTGCCGTATTAATTACAAAATCGTTGGCTCTGCCCAATTCCCATCGAAGACGTTCTTCGAAGATTTCGGGGAAAGACCTTAATCCATGTGTATGTTTGGCTCCTTGAGTGATACTGTTGCCGGTGAACACCCAAAGAGCAGGCGTTTTATTATCTAATAAAGATTTGATTCTGGCCTTATCCTCAACCTGTTGAGCTATTGAAAAGACCGAGAACAATACAAAACTAAAAATCAATAAGTATCCTTTCATCACATTTTTTTACTATCAATATCCCGGCGTCTGTTCCACTGTTGGGTCGTTCACCATGGTGTTTACATCTATCGGCCAGAGCGCTTTGTAGGCTTCCGAAGAATCTAATATGGGTTGTGTTGTGCCGTAGCAAGCGGCAGGCGAAAAGACTAATGCTTTTCCGGATGCGTCTTGCATGCGACGGACGTCGAACCACCGCTTCCCTTCATATACAAATTCCTTGTCGCGTTCGTGCAAAATCGCCAATTCATTAATCGCGAAATCGCTGTTTGTATAGCCATAAACGGCCGGATCATATTTGGCGCCGTAAGCTCGCTGGCGCACCTCGTTGATATAAGGCGACGGATCGTTTCCGAGTTTGTTCTCGACTTCTGCCATCAACAATAAAGTCTCGGCATAGCGAAAAATAGGAATATCTGTTGCGAATATCCTGTTTCCCGATGCGTTTATCATCCCCAGAAATTTCCTCAATGCAAGTCCCTTTGCTATTACTTCCCCTTCCGAATTTTTTGCGTAAAAATCCAAGAATGTACTTTCTTTACGGGAATCATCGGCATCATAACTTTCGAAAAGCTCATATTTGTAGGCATTGAAATTTTGACCGGTTGAAGTCGCAATCGCTATTTTCAACGTATCTCCCATTAATGCGCCCGTATTACTGTACACAGCGTTAACAAAAGTACTGGTAATCGCATTATAGGTAAATTCAGCCGAAAGAGCGTTAGTGGATTCTCCTTCTTTGAACCTAATGGCAAAAATCGTTTCTTTGTTTTCTTTATTTGTATATTCGAATACGTCGCTGAATGTTGATAGTAGGCTATATTTGCCGATCACTTGATTAAGAGCCTCCTTGCTTGTTTGCAAATCCGAACTTGCAGGGCTTTGGTCACCGTCGGATACTTTTGCCGACCATAGATAAATCTGTGCCTTAAGCATCATTGTTGCGCTCTTAGACCACAAAGCATTGCTTGAAAACGAAAAATCCGAACCGAAAGATTGCTCTGATTTCGTGACGTCCGATTTGATGAAATCAAGCGTTTCTTTGGGCGTCGATCTGGGCGTATATAACTGAGTAGCATCGGTTACACCTTCCAAAATTTTTACTTTATCTATTAAGGGTACCCCGCCGTAAGTACGGTAAAGCATGAAGTAATAATATGCCCGTAATCCGTATGCCTGTCCTAAAAACTTGCCTCTTTCGGTGTCGGTAAGGAATGTGCATCCGTTTTCTACTTCCGTAATGAAATTATTTACCTTCATGATGCAAGGATAGAAACTATTCCAGTTGGTAACGCCGGTATTTGTTGCCGTAAAAGTGTTGTCCTTGATTGGCGTTGCGTAAGTTATACTTTGACCCGTAGCGCTTACATAATAAACCGAAGTTCCGCCTCTTGCTTCGCCCAAAAGATACAATGATGTATATGTGCCGCGTAAATCATTGTGAAGAGCTAACATATTCCCGTTCACCTGAGCCGAGTTTTGCCAAAAATTGCCACTGGCATAGTAATCTATAGGCCCTAAATCCAAACTGTCACATGAAGTGAAATACAGTGAACATATACTTGCGAAAATAATTATTCTTTTCATAATCAAACCATTAATTTAAATTGTACATGCTTAAAATTTTAATGAAGCGCCGAAAATAAACGTTCTCGGTAACGAAAATCCCGAAGTGTTGTCGCCGCCCATTTCCGGATTATAGGCTTTGGTTGCGGTAAGATAACCCAAGTTTTGTCCGGTTATTGAGAGTTGAATTCCGGAAGAACCGATTTTTTTCAGCAAGTCCTTATTAATATCGTAACTCAGCGATATTTCGCGGAATGCCAGATAGCTTGCATTATACACAAACAAGCTGTTATTTGCCCTCGCATAATTACGTTTGCCGTTTTGATCCGCCCAATAGTATTTGGGATATTTGGCGTTGGGATTTTCCGGCGTCCATGTATCAAGCACTTCTGCAATTCCGTTGTAAGCTCCTTGTTGGCAACCGATAAACCATGGCAATATAGTATCGTGTTGGTAATGTCCGAGAGCATAGTCAAGCCTTGCAAGAAAACTGATGCCTCGCCATGAAATAACGTTCGTAAGTCCGCCGATAAATTTCGGAATGGTACTACCCATATATACTTTGTCGTAAACGTCAATCACATTATCTCCGTTTACATCCTTCCAATTGACGTCGCCGGCCTGGATCGGATGGGCTGCGGCCTTCTGGGCATCGGTAAGTTTATCCCATTCATTCGGGCCATACAACACTCTGCCCGAACCGTAGGGATTAATTGTCCGGTCAATCCGGTTGCCTGCAATCGCGGCGACTTCTTCGTCGCTCTTGAAAATCCCTTCCGCATAATATGCGTAGAGTGCTCCCGGACTTTGACCTTCCTGGTAACCGCCGACCCAAATCAGTTCGTTGCCGTTGCCTGAATATACTTGAAAAGCGTTTTGACGATTGAGTTCAAGGCCATTATCCGGCAGCTTGAGAACCTTACTCTTATTATACGCAATATTGGCGTCAAAGTTCCATTTCCAGTCGGAAGTTTGAATTATTCTAAGTCCTAATTCCAATTCTATTCCGTTATTTAGCAAAGAACCGTTATTTGAACGAATACTTGTTACTCCCGAACTTCCGGGAAGGGGAATGTTGGCGAACTTATCTACCGTTGTGCGATTATACCAAATGATATTCGTATTAATACGGTTTTCGAGGAAACTGATATCCACGCCGGTTTCAAAAGTGTTGGAACGTTCCCAGCGAAGACCGGGATTAGGTATGGTAGTCAATGCGTAACCTACATTGCCGTCGAAATTAATAATGCCATAGGCGCCCTGCAATTCGTAGGTGCCTACGCCAGATACGTTTCCGTTAACTCCATAACTGGCTTTTAATTTGGCGAATGAAACAATGTCCGTCAAGCCTTCCATAAAGGATTCCTTGCTGAATATCCAGCCGGCCGAGACGCCCGGGAAAAATCCCCAGCGGTTATCCCTTAATATTGAATATCCGTCCTTGCGGAATGTCGCCGAAAACAAGTATTTATCCATATAATCATAATTCAATCTTCCCAAAAAGGATAAAATCCTGTAGCGGGAATGGGATGAATCTATTGAGCGTTGATTCTCCGCGGTTGAAGTCAGCGCCAAATCGGCAAAATCGTCTGTCGGAGCGCCTGAGCCGGATGCGGAAAAGGCTTTATAATACTCGTCGTAATACTCCGTACCAAACAGAATGCCGATGTTATGACGAGCTATTGAGAAATCGTAGTTTGCGATAAGGTTATATGTTTGACGGTATGTTTCATTGTATGTGGCGGATGAGCTGCGGGTTCTGACGTAAACATTTGCGCCGTTTTGGTAATCTTTATTAAAAGATTCGTTGACGTTTTTTTCAAACATCCACAACGCATTTGCCTTTAGCGACAGGCCTTTTGCAATATCAAACTTAAACGATTGCCCTAATGTCAACTTGTCGGTATTATAATCTCTTTGAAAGGCGTCTGCGGTTACTCGGGGATTGCCGTCTGCCGCGCTTTGTCCAAGTAGTAATTCACCGACCGCATTAGTTCCCCTCATGGTAGGCGGAGCGCTCAGCATACGCCCGAAATAATTTGCATAACTCGATAGAGGAACTTCTTTGTATTTGTTCTTTGAAAAATTCGCGGATGAAAAGGATGTCAACCATCTGTTTATTTTGAAATCACTGTTAAAAACGGCGGAAATTCTTCTATAGAACAGCTCTATAGGCAGAGACTCGGCGTCATAATAACCCAGTCCGGCATAATAATGCCCTAAGTCGTTGCCTCCGGACAACGAGATATTATAATCCTGTGTGATTGCGGGATTCCGGAACGCCGCTTTTGCATAGTCGAACCCGATAAATATGATTTCATCACCATATACGGGATCGGTCATGGACTGCCAACCTTGCGACAACAAAAAACGGTTGGAGTCATTCAGTATCATCGGACTCCAAATTGCACGTGAATCTTTATTGCCATCCAAAGGAACATCCGGATTTGCCGGATCGAAATACAGGTTCCCTGTTCCGTAAGCCCCCGAACTAATTAATGAAGATGCATTTGCATAGCCAACCCAATTCCCCTCGGAATTTTTATAGATTTCCATAGCATTTTTTACGCCCATTCTTATCCAGTACAGATAATCTCTTGCACTTAACATGGTGTAAGGGTTATTGAGGTAATTCATGCCGACTTTTGTGCTGACATTGATCTCGGTTCGTCCGGCTTTTCCCGTTTTTGTCGTAATCAGCACAACGCCATTGTTGGCGCGTGCGCCGTAAATAGCCGTCGCTCCGGCATCTTTCAATACCTCCATTGATTCGATATCATTTGGATTAATATCCGACAAATTACTTCGTAATTGTCCGTCAACCATGATCAGCGGAGCGCCTGTTCCGTCCAGATTTGTGCCTCCGCGTAAAATGACGGAAGGTACAGCTGTCGGATTACCGGCATTTTGAATAACCCTCAGGCCGGAGACGGCGCCCGACAATGCTTGAGCAGGATTTGAAAATACTCCGACGTCAAAAGTTTCGTTTTTAACTTTGGAAATCGAATTTGTCAATTTTGCACGCGAACGTGTGCCGCCGTAACCCGTGACAACTACTTCGCCCAATTCTTTAGAATCATCAATTAAAATAATTCTCAAAACCGATTGATTACCTACTTTTACATCCTGCATCACATAACCGATATAGGATATCTGTAATACGGAAGCACTCCCGGCGACATTTAACGAAAACGTGCCGTCAACATCGGTAATGACCCCATTTTGGCTGTTTTTCTCGACCACATTGGCTCCTATTAGAGGCTCTCCGTTAGAATCAACAACAGTTCCGGTCACGTTCTTTTGTGCAAAAGCGACGGTTGCTAAACATATTATGCCAATGGATAAAAATAACTTCCATGCTGCGTGCTTTCTTAATACTTTTTTACACTTTTGCTCTCTCTCTCTCTCTCTCTCTCTCTCTCTCTCTCTCTCTCTTATAATACTCATAATCGCCATAATTTTTAAGTTATTAATTGTATATTTGACAAAATTTAACGATATCCGAACTCTTTTTCGACTTCGGTGATGGATTCTTCGATGATATCCATGCCCATGCCGGCGTATTTTTCGTCCATGATTAGCGGGGGCGACATGCGCAGGATATGACCTGCCGGCACCCATGCCAATCCTTTGCGGAAGGCTTTCTGGTAAACTAAACGGCCGGCTTCGTCGAATGGCTCTTTTGTCGCTTTGTCTTTGACTAACTCTATGCCGAGCAGAAAACCTTTGCCTTTGACGTCGCCGAGAATAGGGTGGGCGGCCTTCATCTTTTTCATCCTTTCCATGAAGTATTTGCCGACTTTGCGAACATTTTCGAGCAGTCCCTCTTCTTCGATAACTTCCATTGATGCCAATGCCGCCGCGCAAGCCATCGGGTTGCCGCCGTAACTCGACGAAGCGGAAATTTTTTCGAGTGCGGATCCGTTCTCCTCCTTGACGATCATTGCCGTCACGGGGAATCCGTTGCCGAACGACTTGCCGAAGGTCACGATGTCGGGGACAACGTGCCAATGGTCAAGCGTCAGCCATTCGCCGGTACGCCCCATCCCGGCAAGCACTTCGTCGTCATACAATAATATATTATACTTATTGCACAACAGCCTTAATTTAGGAAAGAAATCGTCGGGCGGAAAAATACTTCCTCCCCAACCCTGTACCGGTTCCATTACGAAAGCGGCGACATTGCCGACCGTAGCTTCGCGAATAAAGGTCTCGTAGAAAGCGATATAGGCATCGGTATCAATGCTGCCGTCAGGCTTTTTCCAAACCGGACGGTAGGGGTCGGGACGCGGTACCATATAAAATCCCGACACGCGCGTAGGGCCGTAGCTTAGGACGTCGCTACGAAACATCTGTGCACATGAAACCGAACCCATTGTCTTGCCGTGAAAATCGCGATAGGCCGATATGAACTCGTGCTTGCCGGTAATGGCTCGTGCGGCTCTGATAGCGGCTTCTACTGCGGTTGTCCCGTCGGAATAAAGCTGGACAGCGTTCAAGCCCTTAGGCAAAACAGATGCCAGCTTTTCCATTAATTTTTCCTTTATCGGGGTAGTGAAATCGTGAATGTTCATCAGCCTTTTCGCCCAATAAGCGATGGCTTCCGACACTCTCGGATGACAGTGCCCCAATGAAGTAACATAGATACCGGATGAGAAATCAAGGTAACGATTGCCGTCAACGTCGGTCAAAGTAATCCCGTATCCCTTGTCAAAGCATACGGGGAATAACTTTACTTGCGAACTTAAACCCTTCATATATCGGGTCGTTCTCTCGTGCATCTCTATGGAACGGGGGCCGGGCGCTTCCGTAATCATCTTTGGAGTGCCCAATGCCTCCTCTTTCCACCAGTCTTTATTTTTCATTCAACTTGTTGTTTATAATGAGCACGCAAATATAAACACTAATAATCAAATTGAGCACAATGGTTTGTGTTAAATAAACATAATTCAAATGTTAAAAATGTTAATCATCTAAATATCAGATATTAAATATCAAATAGATTAATGGGTAAAAACATAAAATACCGAACAACATCAATCATAATGATGAAAAATCTTGCTCGCAAGGCATATTTTCATATTAATATTTTAATACATCCTCGCTAACAATGGCGGGGGTATGGATTTTTTGCCTTCGAGCATTGTGCCGCTGCCGAATGATAGCCTGATTTTCAGGCCAATAGCAAATGTTTTTATGCCTTGCGATGAGTTGGTCAATGCGGTTTGTAAGATGCTGTTACGCCCATAGTTGGCGGGTGATGAAGAATTGTATTCGAGCAAATTTTTGGATTCCGGTTTGTAAAGATCCGTCAATCCGTAATCAATATAAATGCCTGTATATAAGAGTTTTATATCCGATACTATCCACTTAAAACCACCCTCTAAGGCCATCATTACCGGACTGCCGAGCGTCAGGCTTCCCGATGCCTGGTTGCCGTTTTTAGTCTCGAATCCGTGGTTAGGCATGTTGGTATAAGTCTGGTTGGTATAGTCCGAGAAGCCTGTTGTGGTGAGCGTTCCGATGGTTTGCGACCATGTTTTCGAGGCGGTAAAGCCGACTTTCGCTCCGGCGCCGATATAGAAAAACGAGGCGCTGCCCAATGGCGCCTGTAATTGCAGCATCACAGGCAGTTGCAGGAATACGGCACGCTGTTTTTCTTCAATACGCTGATTATCGGCATATAACCAGAAATTGCCCGACAGTCCTGGCGGCGTCTGAATCTGATATTCCGTATGTAAATTATTGATACTTAGCGAACTGCCATACAAGTCCGCTTCTAATCCGAGCGAGACTCCGATGTAACGGCTGAAAAACCGGCTATAGCCAAGGCCTAACCCTCCGCCGAAGCCGGATTTGACGCCCCCTTGTTCTATCGAGTATTTGAGCGAATGACTGCCTCCGCCGAGCCAAATGCCGAATTCGTTGGCAGGCTGTGTTTGGGCGGCAATATTATATATCGCTGATAAACAGGATAATAAAGATATAATTCTCTTTTTCATATATTGAAATGTTTACATAGTAACAATGCTATCAAAATGATAGCAATTATTGTTAAAACCGCAGGGATGATGAAACGCATTTTTTTCATCTTGTCAATTAATCGTTCTTTTTGCGGCGTGTTAATAAGCTGATTATCCGTCTGTTTGACCGTGTCGGCAATCAGCGTGCAGCGGGATGCTTTGACGTATCCCGACACTGCGCGGCAGAGGGCAAGCGTAACGTTGTCCGTCCATCCTTCCTGTTTTGAAGCGGCAAGCAGGGCATCGCGGCAGGTGCGCATATCGGAGCGGTTGTCGCGGATGACAGTCTCAAGAACGCTGTCGTCGAGAGCGCCGTAAAGGCCGTCGGAACAGAGCAACAGCACGTCGTTGCGACAAAGTGTGAGGCTGACGACTTCGGGTTGCGCCTCCTTGCCCGAATCGCCAAGCGAGCGTGTGATGATGTTGTTGTCGGGATGCTGACGGGCGAGCGAAGGCGAGAGGCGGCCGGTATCGACAAGTTCCTGGACGTATGAATGGTCGTGCGAGAGGCGTTCCAGCCCGCTTGCGGGGTTGAAACGGTAGGCGCGGCTGTCGCCGCACCAGCCGATATGCACATTCTCGCCGAGCAGCCAGGCTAATACGATAGTGCTGCCCATACCCGCCTTTTCTGCGTCGTTTTTTGCTTCATGTTTGATGCGCCGGTCGGCCTCTACGATAGCTTCGGTGATGAATCGGCCTACGGATTCGGGCGAGGCGACTGTTTCGTCGGTCAGTAACGCGGGCGAAAACCTCTCTTTGACGGCATCGACAGCCAGCGCCGAAGCCACTTCGCCCGCGTTCATCCCACCCATGCCGTCGCATACTACCATCAGGGCGCCAAACCGACCGAGCGAGACCGTCTCGTTGGTCTCGAACGACCATTGACCTGAAGATAAATCCTTGCTTATAAGGAAACTGTCTTCATTCAATGGCCGTCCTGCCGCGTCGCTCCAGGCAGATAATCGGAATTGCTTGACATTCATTTCTTTTGCTTTTTTGCGGGTGTTAGTCCTTTTTTCGCTTCTGTCTTTTTAACTGTCTTATCCTCAGTGCTTTGAAGTATGCGAATAATCTGCCATTGACCGTCGAGCGACGACATCAAACCACTCAAACGAAACACGACATGACCTATCGCGCTTACTTCGGGTTTCACGAAGATGCCGCCAACCACGTGTTTGTCGGTCACCGGCGATTTGACCGGATAAGCGATTTTGCCGCCGGTGAACTCCTGCTCGCTGCGAATAATTAGCAGTTCGATGTTGTTAAGCAGCGAATCGCTTGCCGTCACCCACACTATCCAACCCTTTTTCACTCCGCCGGTTTTGTCGATCTGAAATCCGTTGCCGCCGAAAACGCTGTCGGTAACGTAATAAAACTGTCCGTCGCCAACAAGTTGAGGTTTGGCATCGACGTTCGGAAATTCGGCGAAAGGCTTGTCATTCAGGCCTTTGTATTCGCTTTCTGATATGACCGGCTCATACTTGGAGTTTTCGCGGTACTCATCGAATTTGGCGTCATAGAGCCACGGATGAACGGCCGCGTCATCAATAAGATATCCGTCTAATGTCTTGATTCCAAGCGTAAACGTCTCGCCAAAATAATTAGCGTCGCCCCAGTTATAATATTCCGGATTGCTTTTCTTGCTGTCTTTCAGCTGATAACTGCGATGCAGGATAAAAAATCCGTCGCTAACAGCCTCTTCTATGAGTTGCTGATTGGAACTTATGAGCGGGAAATCGAATGTCTGTGCATGAGCGAAACTCACACCCGCCGTCAAAAATATGGTCAAAAAATACTTTTTCATTTCCGTTAAATTTAAAATATTGATGATATTGGCACTATGAATCCTGTGGTACGTCCGGCGCCACCGGACACTATACCGACCACAATCAATTTTCCGTTAGGATCTGTGTAGAACACCGGACCTCCCGAATTGCCTTGTTCGAAACCCGTATCGGTTGTTAGAATGACGCCACGATTCAATCCTTCGCTTGCCGTTTTGGCCGTACCCCAGACAGGTTTGATATCGTTTGCCGAATTAACGCCCAATCCCATTGGGAAACCGAGAATAGTCAATTCGACGCCGCGCTGTAAGTTTTTCGACGCCTGCTTGTCCATCGTAAGCCCTCCCTTTCGATTGGTTTTCAGGTAGGCCCAATCGTTCACATCACTGTTATTAATTTTCATTTGGTAACCATCGAAATTGATTGTTTTGTCGTTAGAACGATCACATACAGCATTATTACTTGTAAACGTGAATTTATCACCGGACTGCGAGATGGCCACAAAATGTGCAGTGACTTTCCCTAAGTTATTAGCAAGAAGGTTGACTTGTATGTTAGTAGTATCTCTTTCGTTGTTAATAAAGAACCAAGGTTCAATAATGTGTCGAGCCGTAACAAGACGTCCGTCATTCAACAGGAAACCAGTTCCACTCCATTTGTAGTTCTGCAGATAGCGTTTTTCGCCGTTTGGCAGTATCAGTTCTACATAATCCACAAATATAAAATATACATACGGAAGGCAGGCTTCGATAGCTTTGTTGTTAACTGTCGTAGCGCCAACTTTGCCGGGTTTCGTGGTCTGGGGAGGTGTTGTTTGGAGTTTTTTGATGCGGTTTTCCAGATCCTTTTTCATTTGAGCATTGCGCTTTTTCTCGTTTGCCAACTCTTGTTGCGTCTTAGCCAAATTCTTTTTCGTATTATTCAGCGCATCGGTTATTGAATCCTGTTGCGCCTGAAACAGTTCGTATTGTGCTATTGATGCTTGTTCCAGACTGTCGGCTTTTTCGGTCAGGTCCATGATTTGCTTGCCTGTGATTTTGTCGCCGTACAGTTTCCAGCTTGTCAGCCCGCCGATAGCGAGCAGCAGGGCGATTGAAAGCAGGGCGATAGCGCGGCGGTAGGGGAGTAGCGCCTGTTTCCCGAACAGGCTGAGGCGGCGTGTCATGCCGATAGTGCCGGTGCGGTTGGCAGCCGGGATGATGAAGCCGAGCTTGGGGCCGCCGATCGAGAGTTGGATCTCGTCGCCCGATTGTAAGTACCATTCATGCCCGACGGGGTTGCCGTTGAGGAAGGTCGGGTTGGTCTTCGACAGTTGGAGGAGTTTCCATTTGTCGCCTTCACGGACAATAGCGGCGTGGCGGCGGCTGACGGTAGCGAACGATTCGTCGAAACGAACCTGGCATGAGGAGGCGCGACCGATTTCTATCTGGTCAACGATGATTTCCTGCGATTCACCTGCGCGGTGATAACGCGATGAGATGCGGTGTTCGAGTATGTAATACTGACGACCGCCCATGAGCGAACCTATTCCGGCGCCTACCGACCCCGAAAACGTTCTTGTGTAAGGTTGTGTTACTTGTGACATATTAATATAAATTATTGTGAGTAAATTCGTTAAGTCTGTCTTCAGCCTCCGGCAGTCCCTGGGCGGCAGCCTCGCGATACAATCTGCGGGCTTCGCTGAGGTTTTTCTTTACGCCTTTGCCGTATTGATATAGCCGTCCGAGATTATACTGGGCTTCGGCGAATCCGCGGTATGCGCTTTGCTGATAGTGCCGCGCTGCCTGTACATAATTCTCTTGCTGTTCGTATATGACGCCGATATTGTTCTCGGCCGCGTTGGAGCCTAACTTGGCGCTTTGAAGGAAATACCTCAAGGCATCATTATAGTTTCTGCGGGCGAGGCTGGCTTTGCCCCTCTCGTTCAGTAGCTCGGCCTCGTCTTCATAGTCTGCCGGCTTGTCTTCCGGCTCATCATGTTCTATTACCGCTTGTCGCTGAACGGTCTGTCTCTCAGCTCGTTCGCGAGCGGATCGTCTCTCGTTTTCTTCGATCATGCTTACTATTTCCGCCTTGCGCTCCCTTGCCTGTCGCGCCGAAGGGGTGTCGCCGTAAATGGACAGGAAATTATCCAACACAGTGATGTCTGTCGTGTTCTTTATCCTGCTCCATCTATCGGCTGCATCCTGATTGCGCTGCGCAGTCGCTCTTTCTTCGACTTCTCTTTTGGCGTTGGCTTTGGCTTCTGCTGTTTCTCTTGCTTCACGCTCTTTTCGGGCTGCGGCTTCTCTTTCGGCGGCTAATTTGTCAGCTTTGGCCTTGTCTGCTTTTGCTTTTTCCGCCGCTGC
>JAISUX010000126.1 GCA_031271805.1 Tannerella sp. | reverse complement strand
ATATACAAAGAAACAAACCTGAAACCAACACTAAAATGTACCTTTTATCCATAGTCGCCTATTTTTAATCTGTTATTTAAGCATATAAACAAGTGATATTCCCGCTCTCGTCGGCCCGAGGTAATGGGCTTTCTCGTCTCCAAGATGTTGCTTGCAGTCCGTGCAGCGCGATTTTTCAAAATCAAGGTAGGCATAACCTACTCCGATAGTGAACTCCATGCTGAATCGCGGAGTGATTATCCAGTGATACCCGTAAGAGACGCCTGCGCCGATAAGCCATCCTTCAAAACTGTTGACGAAGATTCCGTCGCCATCTGCATACGAGTAAACGTTATTAGGATCCCTGCCCGCCGGATATTGAATCCCGTTTACCATGAGCAGGTCGCCGTCGGAGTTTGTTTTGCCTGTTGACATCTCGACGGGATATTTCCCGCCTGCGCCCTCATAGCGCCCCCAATCAAACGGCAATTTCAATGCCCCAACGTCAAAGATGCCTCCGTGTAAATGAACGCCGAAAAAATGGCCGTTGAACTTTTCGCATAACCACCAACGCAGTTCTGGCTGAGCGGTCAGGCTTTTGAGTTTGGACGGCCGTTGCTCAACGAGATCCGGACGACCTTCAATACCTACCCACTTGTTGCCTAAACTCCACGGGTTATAATTGACCCACAGATCTAAGGTAGTCTTTTGACCGAGTGCTACCTCGTATCCGAGATTCATTGTCGTCGTCGCGTCATAAAGAAGATTGGTTTTTATAGCCATCTCCTGCGCCGACAACCTGTCAACCGACCCGACTGTCAAAATCACCAGAACCAATATCAGCGATAATGCAACTCTTTTCATATCTCCTTCTTTTTCGGCTCGATTAGCCTTGATATATGGCGAAAAAAAATTTTCGCGTAAAACCGAAGCCTCACTTGCCATTAAATTTTCAAACTTATTAAAGCGGGGATTCATACCACCCCATTGTTGTTTATTATGTCTATTCATCATAAACTCAGTGCAAATATACAATCAACAATTATAATCATTACATTTTTCAGACGTTTTTTTCGATGTTTTGGACGAATTATCCGTAATAATGTACAAAACAGGCGTTTAAGCTGACAACATCTGCAAAAAAGACGATTTAATCGGAATAATTGAGACAGGATTTCGCTAAACCATTCGAATTATTCGATGCAAAGTTGCACACTTTTCAATAATAAATATTGCTATTTTGGCTATTTGTATTACCTTTTTTGCTATTTCTATCAAAAAAAGCACGAAATCATCGAATTTCTTACCATAAATCAAGAAAAATACGGTCTATGAGAGCAAAAAATAACAGATTTTCATCACAAAATTTCAATTTTTTTACAGTTGGTGAACGCTTTCACCGCCCGGATGTTGAAAACTTAACGAATCCATCGAAAAGTTCTTGATCTACATCAATTTTAATTTTATCAAATAACTTGAGTTATTAAAATTCTTTAGCATAGCTCGATTGTTTTAATATAAATTAATGTACGCGCGTACATTAAATAATTATAAAAGCATCGAAAAAGAAAGTATAAAGATTCTAAAACCTGTCGCCCTCGCGAATCATCGCCCCCGGAGTAGAGCCGAAGTACTTCCGGCAGAAATGATTGAAATGACTGGGCGAATTGAAATGGAATTTGTCCATCGCGTCGATGATAGTCACGCCCGGAGTATTGAGGAAATTGCGCAGTCGCTTGGCTTTCTCGGCATGCAACCATCGCGCCGGCGATATGCCGAACTCATCGCGGAAATGACGGTCGAAATTCTTGCGCCCCATACCTACAAGGCTCGCAAATTCGGGCACTCCGCCTCCCTCAACATCTGCAAATTGATAATATTTTTCAATCACTTTGTTACGAAAATCGTTGGAACGCCGTATAAGCGGCCAAAGTAACTTCAAATAATCATCATGAGAACAAAATCGACGCAAAAGGATGAAAAACTCCTCGTGCTTCAGCTCATTAAAGTGTTCACAATCGACTTCAAGAGATTTTAACTCACGAAGGTTGTCAAGAAAAAGTAGTATAAACTGTGGTATCTCAATAACCGGCAACTCGTCTTCACGCTCTTCCAATTCGGGAAGCTTGTCCAAAATCCGCTGCCTGTCGCAAGGCGAAAGCAATACACCAAAATACATAACACCCAATTTCGATTCTTCCATAGCCTTCAAACCGGCTTTCGAATCCTTAGGCACGAACACCATCATGCCCGCACTAATCTCCTTCACAGGAAATACTTCACTTACATACTCAATCGTACCTTCAAGGACGAAGATAATAAAATTCAAGGGAAGACGTTCATTACTGCAAATTTGTCCCTCATTCAAGCCGTAAAACTCAAACGAGGTCGTGCCTTCAATCTGTAATTTCGTACATACACCTTTATTCTTTATCGCGAAAATGTCGTCCATAAAACTACAATCATGAAATTTTCATGATGCAAAGATAATACATTTTCGGCTGAAATGCAAATAATATAAATATTTTTAATATATTTGCAGGTCTGTTTACAATTATATGATACTTTATGAGCGGAATAAAAGACTTTAGGAATGCCGTATTTAAGGATACATCGTTTGCGAACCTGATGCAGAGGCGGATATTTAACGTGTTGCTGATAGCGACCAAATATGACGCTTTCATGCTCGAAGACGACGGACGTGTGGATGAGCAGATTTTCAACGAATATGTGTCGCTGAGCCTGCGCTACCCTCCTCGCTTCACCCAGGTGACGACGGAAGAAGAGGCGTTCCGCGTACTCAAAAACCGTGATTTCCAGCTTATTATCTTTATGCCTAATATGGTTGACAGCGATATCTTCGGCATTGCGAAAGAGATTAAACGGCATTACCATACAATCCCTATCGTCGTGCTGACGCCGTTCTCGAAAGAGGTGTCGAAATGTATCGCCAACGAAGATTTGTCGGCTATCGACTACGTTTTCAGCTGGTTGGGCAACTCGGAATTGCTTCTTGCCATCATCAAACTTATCGAGGACAGGATGAATGTGGCCGCCGATACGCGCAGCGTCGGGGTGCAGATAATCCTGCTCGTCGAGGATTCGATACGTTTCTATTCGGCGGCGCTGCCGCATCTCTACCGCTTCGTGCTCGAACAGAGCCGGGAGTTCTCGAAAGAGGCTCTCAACGACCACCAACGCACCCTGCGGATGCGCGGACGACCGAAAATCATGCTGGCGCGGACTTTCGAGGAGGCGGAAACGATATACAACGATTATAAGGAAAATATCCTCGGCATAGTATCGGATTTTTCGTTTATGCACAACGGCGCTAAAGACCCCCTGGCGGGGTATTTTTTCTGCCGCCAAGCGCTCGAATCGGGCGACACGGCGCCGATAATCCTTGAATCGTCGGACATCGGGAACGAGAAATATGCCTCCGAGATCGGGGCGGCCTTCATCTGGAAACACTCGAAAAACTACCAACGCGACCTGCGACAGCATATCACGGACAGGTTCGGGTTCGGCGATTTCGTCATCGTCAACCCCGCCAACAAAGAGGAAATCCTACGCATCAAAGACCTTAAAGACTTGCAAAACAAGTTGTTCCTGATACCTGATGATTCGCTGCGCTACCACCTGTCGCAGAACCATTTCTCGCGCTTCCTGTACTCGCGGGCGCTGTTTCCGCCGGCCGAACTGCTGAAACGGGTCGATGTCTGCGAATACGAAAACATGGACGAGGCGCGGCAGTTCATTTTCGACATCATAGTGCAATACCGCAAGATGAAAAATTTCGGTGTAGTGGCTGTCTATCAGAAAGATCGCTTCGACGAATACAGCAATTTCGCACGCATCGGCGAAGGGTCGCTCGGCGGCAAAGGACGCGGATTGGCCTTTATCGGGGCTATGATCAAACGCAATCCCAATCTCGACTTTCCTAATTTTACGGTCAATATCCCTAAAACGGTGGTGCTTTGTACGGATATCTTCGACGAGTTTATGGAGTCTAACAATCTGTATTCCATTGCTTTAAGCGATATGGAGGATGAGGAGATACTGTCGCATTTCCTGCGTGCAAGTTTGCCGGATTATCTTGCGACCGACCTGACGGCGTTCTTGGAGGTTGTCAGGCGGCCTGTCGCCGTGCGCTCGTCGAGCGTGCTTGAAGATGCTCATTACCAGCCTTTTGCCGGAGTTTATTCGACTTATATGGTGCCTAACATCGCGGACAGGGCGGAGATGCTTGAGTCGGTCGGCAAGGCTATCAAAGGGGTCTATGCGTCGGTCTATTACAAGGATAGCAAGGCTTATATGACGGCGACGAGCAACCTTATCGAGAGCGAAAAGATGGCCATCGTGCTCCAGGAAGTGGTAGGCCGGCAGTATGGCGACCGCCTCTACCCTACCATCAGCGGGGTCGCCAAATCGCTGAATTTCTACCCCCTCGGCGATGAGAAAATCGAGGACGGCATCGCTAATATCGCCCTCGGACTGGGGAAATATGTCGTTGACGGCGGCGTCACCCTGCGCTTCTCGCCCCGGCATCCTCGTAATATCCTGCAACTGAGCACGGTAGAATATATGCTGCGCGAGACGCAGACTAAGTTTATCGCCCTCGATATGAAAAACCTGATGCTCGACCTGAAAGCGAATGATTCGTTCAACCTCGTGCGCCTGCCTGTAAAGGAGGCCGAGAAGGATGGGATCCTGAAATATCTCGTTTCGACTTATGACGCTAAGGATCAGGTTGTTCGCGACGGCTACTATCCCGAAGGGCGCAAAATCCTGTCGTTCGCCAATATCCTGAAATACGATATGCTGCCGCTGAGCGAGACTCTCGACCGGATGCTGGAGATAGGATGCAAGGAGATGGGACGGCCGATAGAGATTGAGTTTGCGGTCGATATCAAGCCCGACTGCCGCGACGAGGGGGCGTTCTATATGCTCCAGATACGGCCTATAGTTGACCGGAAAGAGATGATCGAGGACGACCTGTCGCTTATCCGTAGCGAGGATACGATCCTATTTTCGCGTAATGCGCTCGGGCATGGGATTATCGGCGACGTCTCGTATCTCTTGTATGTGCGAACCGACAGATTCGATTCTTCGGAAAATTCGGTAATCGCTACGGAAATCGAACGAATTAACCGGCGTTTTACGGAAATGGGACAGGGATATGTACTGGTCGGCCCCGGACGTTGGGGCAGCAGCGACCCGTGGCTGGGCATACCTGTCAAGTGGTCGCAGATATCGAACGCCCGCACCATAGCGGAGTACAGCCTCGAAGATTATCACGTCGATCCGAGCCAGGGGACGCATTTCTTCCAAAACCTGACCTCTAACGGCGTGGGCTACTTCACCATAAATCGCAAAGAAGGCGATGTCTTCGACGAGAAGTATCTCGACGCTCTTCCTGCGGAAGAAGAGACGGCTCACCTGCGTTTGGTGCATTTCGACAAGCCGGTTGTAATTAAGATGGATGGTAAAAAGAGTGTTGGGGTGGTGATGAAATAAAAATTTAAAGCGATTTGCTTGCAATGAGGATAAATTTTTATATCTTTGCGAAAAAAAACAGATAGTTATGACAGATGTATTAGAAGAAAAAGTACAGAAATTGCCGTTACAGGCTCGCCAGGAAGCGTCGGATTATATTGATTATCTGATATATAAGTACAGTGTCGATATCA
Organism: Tannerella sp.; assembly: GCA_031271805.1. Taxonomy (GTDB): domain Bacteria; phylum Bacteroidota; class Bacteroidia; order Bacteroidales; family Tannerellaceae; genus Tannerella. The sequence continues at coordinate 15,851 of JAISUX010000126.1, read as the reverse complement.
AAGTAAAACCGAGAGCCGGCTTCATGAAAGGAATCGTTACTTGGATGAGCAATGATTTTAATGAACCATTAGAGGATTTCAATGGATATATGGTATGAAATTATTGATTGATACACAAGCTCTTATTTGGTTCATAGAAAACGACAAGCGTTTGCCGTTTTCCGTTAAGTCATTAATGGAAGATGCGGAATCTCTTATGATCAGTATTGCAAGTCTATGGGAAATAACTATTAAAGTAAGTTTAGGTAAGTTATCTCTATCTCAAGACTTATCCTTATTTATCAATGCTTTAATTTTTAGCGGTTTTGATATATTGCCGATAAAAATATCTCATCTGATAACATTAAATTCATTGCAATACGTGCATAGAGATCCCTTTGACCGTTTGATAATTGCTCAAGCAATAAAAGAACATGTTTCCGTCATTAGTTCGGACAGTATATTCAAAGAATATCCGGTAAAAATAATTTGGTGATAAAAATGTATAAACATCTTTTATTATGCAAACTCTGTTTGTTTTGTTCTTTTCTCGGATGTAGCTCCGAATCCGAGCATTTTATCAGCGACGGGGATTATCGTCGGGAGGTGGAGGGGGCTTTGGATGCGAAAAAGCCTTTGTTTGCCGATAGTGCGCTGTTTTCTGTTTTTGAGCGGAAAGATATTAGCGCGGCAGAGCGGGAGGCGCTGGAGTTCCTTTATGCTTATATGCCGATTGGCGATGTTGCCGATTACGACGGCGAGTTTTATCTTGAGAACGTCAGGGCGAGTTTTGAGGCGCGCAGGGAGATGCCATGGGGGAAGGTCGTCCCGGAGGATATTTTCAGGCATTTCGTGCTGCCGGTAAGGGTTAATAATGAGAATTTGGACTCAAGCAGGATAGTGTTTTACCGCGAACTTAGGGACAGGGTTATGGACTTGCCGCTCTATGACGCAGTGTTGGAGGTCAATCACTGGTGCCACGAGAAAGTTGTCTATACGCCTTCGGACTCGCGAACGAGTGCGCCGTTAGCGTCGGTACGTTCGGCATACGGGCGTTGCGGCGAAGAATCGACCTTCACCGTCGCTGCTTTGAGAGCGGTGGGTATTCCGGCGCGCCAGGTCTATGTGCCGCGGTGGGCGCATACCGACGACAACCACGCCTGGGTAGAGGCCTGGGTCGATGGGAAGTGGCTTTTTATGGGCGCCTGCGAACCCGAACCGACGCTTAATCTCGGTTGGTTCAACGGCCCGGCTTACCGGAGTATGCTGATGCACACAAAGGTCTTCGGCAGCTACTACGGGCCGGAAGACGTGATGGAACGGACGGAATGTTATACGGAAATCAACGTCATCGACAACTATGCCTCAACGGCCAAAACGACCGTTACGGTTCGCGACGCGGACGGTTCGGCGGTCGAAGGGGCTTTGGTAGAGTTCAAGATATATAATTATGCAGAATTTTATACCGTCGCCCGCAAGACGACCGACGCCGAGGGGCGCTGCTCGTTGACGGCCGGCAAAGGCGATATGCTCGTATGGGCGACCAAGGACGGGCGGTTCGGCTACGGCAAAGCATCGTTCGGTACGGCGGACAGCATCGACATCGTTTTGGACAAAACTCCCGGCGACACGGCATCGGTCGAACTCGACATCGTGCCGCCTCCGGAGGGAAGTATTCCGGCGCCTGTCACCCCCGAACAGCAAAAAGCAAACCAAGCGCGACTTCAACGCGAGGATTCGATACGCGAGGCTTATACGGCAACTTTTTATACCGATGAAGCCGTAAAAAACTCGATGAAATCGTTATATAAAGACGTCGATGTCGCCGGTTTTCTCGTCCGCAGCCGGGGAAATCACCACAATATTGAGAAATTCCTGCTTGAGACGCCCGACGATCGGAAAACTAAGGCCGTCAGCCTGCTTACCGCTATTTCGCGCAAAGACCTTCGCGATACACCCGCCGAAACGCTTGAAGATCACCTGAATAATACGCCGGACATCGCTCCTGATTTGTTAGATAATAGCCTGTATTACAGCGATTTATATAACAGATATTTGCTTAACCCTCGCGTAGCTAACGAACTGTTGACGCCATACAAGAGTTTTTTCGCAAAGCATATCGACAAGTCGCTTGCAGAGGCGGCACGGGCTAATCCCGGAGCTTTGGTCGAATGGGTAAAGACTAATATCAAGTCCTGCGACGAGTTGAATCCGCAATCTATACCGGTAATGCCCGAAGGCGTTTGGAAGGCGCGCATAGCCGACGCACATTCGCGCGACATATTTTTCGTTTCCGTCGCCCGCAGCCTCGGTATTCCCGCGAGGATAGAGGCTGTGACCAAAAAAGTGCAGTTTTACGACAAGGGCTGGGTTGATGTCGATTTCGAGGCCTCGACTGTCCGCGCGAACAGCGCCAAGGGCTTTGTTCAGGCAAGCTACAAACCGGTTAAAACTGCCGATAACCCGTTATATTACAGCCATTTCACAATAGCAAAGATTTTGCCCGACGCAACGCTTCAAACGCTCAATTTCGAATCGCAAAGTCAAGTCGATATGGGAGGCGGCAACACATGGAAAGCGCTGTTTAGCAAGCCATTATCGCTTGACGAAGGTAATTACTTGCTTGTAACAGGCACGCGCATGGCAAGCGGCAAGGTCCTCGCCCGCCTTAATTTCTTCAGCGTCCGCCCCAACGCGCTCACTACAACCGAATTAGTCATGCGCGAAGACAGCCGCGACTTACAGGTTATCGGCAGTATCGAAGCCGAAAAGCCGGCGCTTATACGGGAAACAGAAAGTACGCCGGTAACTATCTTAGACGTTACCGGACGCGGATATTTCATCATCGGGATTCTCGGATTGAAACAGGAACCGACCAATCACACGCTTCGAGACATCGCCCTGTTCAAGAGCGATTTCGAGAAATGGGGACGGAGCATAATCCTGCTGTTTGAAGACGATGCGTCGCTTCGTTCGTTCAACAAAAATGAGTTCGGAGCGTTGCCGTCAACATGCGTTTACGGCGTCGATTTCAACGGTGAAATCGTGAAAATGATCGCCTCAACAATGAACTTGGACGACGCCAAAACCTTACCCGTTTTCATTGTCGCCGACACTTTCGGCCGCGTCATATTCTTCTCGCAAGGCTATACTATAGGCCTTGGGGAACAACTGCTCAAGACGGTTAAGTCGTTGTAATTTGCGTTGCGTTTTTTTGCGCAAGGAGGGACAGTTCGGTCGCAAGGAGGCAGTGATGTTGGGTCATTGCCGTCTCGGTACGATTAAGAATGTCGTCAACGAAAAGGCGTCCGAATGGTAATTCAACATCCTTACAATCAACATATTCCGTCTTTTCATTATTGACGAGGAAAAGGTGGTTGCCGCCGGGACGTCCGGCGATGTCGATATTCTTACGCAGTTCCATATAGCCTTCGGTGCCGAGGATGGTAAGCCTCCCGTCGCCCCATGTTTTCAGGCCGTCGGGAGTGAACCAATCGACGCGAATATATCCGCTGCCCCGATTGCCTCTGAGGGTGGTGTCGCCGAAATCCTCAAATTCGGGGTATTGCTTGTAGTGGACGTTGCCGACCTGCGAGGATAGGATTTTCGCCTCTGTCGAACCGGTAAAAAACAGGAATTGGTCGAATTGGTGGCTTCCTATGTCGCAGATAATGCCTCCGAAGTACTTTTTATCGAAGAACCATGACGGGCGCGAGGGGATGTTCATTTGATGAGGCCCCAAGCCTATAGTCTGCACAACCTGTCCGATAGCGCCTGCCGCAACGAGTTCGCCCGCACGCACAGTGGCCTTATTTTCAAACCGTTCGGAATACAATATGGAATATATCCGTCCGGTGCTCGCGATTGTGCGCTTGACGTCTTCGAGCTGTTCGAGCGTAATGATACCCGGCTTATCGACGAGATAGTCTTTGCCGTGTTGCATCGCCCGAATGCCGAGGGGAGCACGGTCGATGGGAATGCCCGAACTTAGGATCAGTCGGATACTCTCGTCGTTCAGGATTTCGTCCTCACTGCGGACATTCTTGACGCCGGGATAGCGTTTGTAGAAGTCGGCAGCCAGGTCGGGTTCTTTGGCATAGAACGACACGAGTTCGCCTCCTCCGTTCCTGACGGCCTGAATCATCCCATGGATATGGCCATGGTTGATTCCGACGACGGCAAAACGCAGTCGGGGAGCCTGCTGCCGACTGTCCGTCCGGATAAAAAACGGAGAAAACCCGCCTGCCGACGCGGGGTTTATTAGGGCGGCGGAAACCGTCGCGCCGGCAGCGGATTTAATAAAGTTTCTTCGATTAATCATACCCTCAAACAATGTTCTCCAACGGCGCGATGCTCTTGGCAAGATCGGCGTCGGTAAGGTCGTAGTTCAAGAGGTCGCCGGCGAAATAGCTGTCGTAGGCGGCCATGTCAATGAGGCCGTGACCGGAGAGGCTGAAGAGGATGGTCTTTGCCTTGCCTTCTTTCTTGGCCTGCTCTGCCTCATTGATGGTTTGCGCGATGGCGTGCGATGATTCGGGCGCAGGGATAATGCCTTCGGTCTGCGCAAAGAGCACAGCGGCCTTAAAGGCGTCAAGTTGCTCAATATCAACCGCTTCGACATAGTTGTCGCGCTTGAGCTGACTAACGATCGAGCCGGCGCCGTGATAACGCAGTCCTCCCGCATGAATGTGAGGCGGCGCGAAGGTGTGCCCAAGGGTGTACATCGGGATAAACGGCGTGTAGCCCGTCTCATCGCCGAAATCGTATTGGAACACGCCGCGCGTCAGTTTCGGACATGAAGCCGGTTCGGCGGCTATCACACGTATATCCTTGCCGTTCAATAACTTATGACGCAAGAAAGGATAGGAAATACCCGAAAAATTCGAGCCTCCGCCGAAGCAACCGATCACGATATCGGGATATTCGCCGGCCATTTCCATCTGCTTCTCGGCTTCGAGACCAATGACGGTCTGATGAAGCATCACATGGTTGAGGACGCTTCCGAGAACGTACTTGCAGTTAGGCGTGCCGATAGCCAATTCTATTGCTTCGGAGATTGCCGTACCAAGACTACCCATATATTGCGGGTTGTCGGTAAGAATTTTCTTGCCGGCCTTGGTGCTCATACTCGGCGAAGCGATGACTTGCGCGCCGAAAGTTTGCATTATCGAGCGGCGGTAAGGTTTCTGCTCGTAACTGATTTTGACCATGTAAACGGCGAGTTCGAGGCCGAAAGCCTTAGCGGCATACGCCATTGCGGCGCCCCATTGTCCGGCTCCGGTCTCGGTCGTAAGGTTGGTAATGCCCTGCTTCTTGCAGTAGTAAGCCTGCGGGAGCGACGAGTTGAGCTTGTGAGAGCCGACGGGGCTGATACTTTCGTTTTTGAAGTAAATGTGCGCAGGCGTGTCGAGAGCCTTTTCGAGGCCGAAAGCGCGAACGAGGGGCGTAGGACGCCATACCTTGTACATGTCGCGCACTTCCTCCGGGATCTCAATCCACGGATCTTTTTGGTTTACTTCCTGAGCAACAAGTTCTTCTGCGAACAGAGGATACCAGTCTTCGGGGTTGAGCGGCTGCTTGGTGCCCGGATTGAGCGCCGGCAACGGTTTGTTTTTCATATCCGCGACAATGTTATACCATGCCGTAGGAATGTCTTTCTCTTGCAATAAAAATTTTTTTGTAGCCATAATTATATTTAATTAATGATGTTGCCTTTCTATTTGACAGCAAAGATAAAAAATAATTATCATAATACCAAATATTTTCGCTAAAATAATTATAAATAGATACTTTTAAGATATTTTGCATGATCTTCGTACGGCGGAAAGAGGGGCGAAGGCTCGTCGGTGAGGCTGCGATTAAAGATGCTCTTTTTGTGCGAAAAAGTCTCAATGCTCCATCGCGCGTTGTACGAACCATGGCCGCTGTTCCCTACCCCACCGAACGGCAGATTGGTGTTTAACATTTGCATCAGGGTAGAGTTAATACAGCCGCCTCCAAAAGATATATTGTTGATTATAAGCTCTTCCGACGCCTTGTCGGTCGTGTAAAGATACAAGGCGAGGGGTTTCTCGCGCTTAGACAGTTCCGCAACCACTTCTTCAAGATTTTGAAATGTCATCACCGGGAAGATCGGGCCGAAAACTTCCTCCTGCATTATGTGGCTGTCCCAGGTCACGCCGTCGAGTATTACGGGCGAAATAAAACATTGCTCGCGGTCGATTTCACCGCCAAAAACGATATTTTCGCCCTTGATAAGATTTACCAAGCGGTCAAAATGACTCCGGTTGATTATCCTCCCATAATCGGGATTGTTTTTTATATCGACGCCATAGAATTTAACTATCTGATTTTTAATGGCTTCAATAAGTTTATTCTTGACGTCCGAATGTACCCAGATAAAATCCGGTGCGGTGCATGTCTGCCCCGAATTAATCAGTTTTCCCCAGCAGATAGTGGCGACCGAGCGTTCGATATCTGCGGATTTATCGACGATACAAGGGCTTTTGCCGCCCAATTCGAGGACGGTAGGCGTAAGATGTTCGGCGGCGGCTTTAGCGACAATCCGTCCGACCCTCATGCCTCCGGTATAAAGGATGAAGTCGAAGCGCTCCTTGAGCAATTCCGTCGTCCCTTCGACGCCACACTCGATAGCCACGCAATATTCGGGGTCGAAAGCCGTGTTGATAATGTCGGCCAGCGCTTCGGATGTGTCGGGCGCAACCTCCGAGGGCTTGACAACGCAGCAATTTCCCGCTGCAAGCGCACCGACAAGAGGCTTAAGGCACAAGACAAAAGGATAGTTCCAGGTGTTGAGAATCAGCACCGTGCCGTAAGGTTCGTAATAAATCGCACTCTCGGCCTGCCCGTACAGAGGCGGTGAATCCACACTAACCGGCGCCGTCCACGACGACAAATTCTCGATAAAACCGTTGATTTCGTCGATTATCGCGGTAACCTCAACCACAAACGCTTCAAACTCGCTTTTTCCCAGGTTTTTATATAGGGAAGCCTCTATCGCTTCATGCTTATCGAGCACTACGCGGCGTAATTTTTTCAACTGTTCGATGCGAAAATTGACGTCTCTCGTCACTCCGGTGGCGAAAAATTCACGCTGCCGTTCCAATAAGTGTTTGAAATTCCGAGTCATAATTATTTCATATATATTTTAATAACATCGTCAGGCTTGTCGGTGGTAATGAAGTCGGCGCCGAAGTCAACCATCTCGCGGATAGTCGTCGAGTCGTTGATCGTCCAGACATTTATCCCAAGCCCCAAACGATGCGCTTCATCAAACCAGGTCGGATTTTTCCGCATCACATCGAAATGATAGTCAAGCCCTGCAAAGCCCATCGCCTTGAGTTCGGCGGGCGGCAGGTCGCCGTTCAGGTAATAGACATCGGCTTCCGGGGCGAGGCGGACGAGTTCCTTTCCCGCTTCCAGACTGAATGTGATGTAATCCGTCCGGTTCTGAAGGTGTTTTTCACGAACTAAGGCTACCAATTCGGCGGCGGCATACCTGTCGCGCTCGGGCGTAGCATGAGGCTTAAGCTCGGCGATCAGGCGTATATGACAAGTCCGCTTTGCCGCTTCGAGATATTCGCGGGCGGTAGATAGTTTTTCGCCGTTCGAGAGCTTGACGTTCCTCAAAGCGCTGTAGGTAGTGTCCTGAATACTAAGGCCTTGAATTGTTTTGTCATGATTGATGACAAGAATAGAATCGGCCGTAAGGTGGATGTCGAACTCGGCGCCGAAGGCCTTTATTTCATCGGCGTTTTCGAGAGAAGCGATTGAGTTCTGCGCCGCTCCTTTTGACTGCCAAAAACCACGGTGGGCGATTACTTGTACTTTTTTTTGCGCAACGCCGGTCACCGAAAGCGAACAGCAAAGAATGATAATTTTAAAAATCGGTTTCATCGTTATATAAATAATTTAAGTTTGTTTTCAACGTGCAAAGATAATAAAAGTTTTCAATTTATCACGTAAAAAGAAAAGATTGCTTCGCAATCCCGAAAATTTATAGGGGGAAAAAATTAAACCTTTCGGGTCATTAGAAGTCAAATGACTGATGTACATTAATAATTAACGAAAAATGACAAAACCGGTTAGATGGGTTTTGATAGGAATTATTTTGCTGATAATCATCGGAATAATTGTGTATCCAAAACTCAAACAGAGATTTAGTGTCGGCAAAGACGAACCTGTATCGGCGCCTTCCGCCCTATCGCAGAGAGCTATGCCAATAAGTATTAACGCCGTTGTGCTGAAGAAGCAATCGCTGACAGATAAGATCGTCACCACAGGTCTTACCATACCCGATGAAGACGTAGATTTGTCGTTCGAATCGTCGGGCAAAATCGTTGGTATATTCTTTACCGAGGGCACTCATGTGAAGAAGGGCGACTTGTTGGCGAAGATAAACGACAAGCCGCTACAGGCCGAATTGCAGAAACTCGAAGCGCAGCTGCCCCTTGCCAAGGGGCGCGTGTTCCGTCAAGGGACGTTGCTTCAGAAAGATGCCGTAAGCCAGGAGGCCTACGAGCAGGTCACGACCGAATACGATAAGCTTATGGCGGACATCGAACTTGTGAAAGCGCATATCCTGCAGACCGAACTGCGGGCGCCTTTCGACGGCATAGTAGGCCTGCGTAACGTCAGCGAAGGCGCATACGCTACTCCTGCAACCGTAGTCGTCAACATGACAAAGATACGTCCCCTGAAAATAGAGTTTCTATTCAATGAAATCTATCGCTCGGACGTTTCTAACGGCACAAAAATCATTTTTTCGATACAAGGCGAGACCGGACTTATGGAGAATCATGAAGCCTACGTTTATGCCGTCGATAGCAAATCATTTTTGGATACCCATTCATTCAAAGCCCGCGCTTATTTCCCGAATACCAACGAGTCGATAGACCCTAACCGCTACCTGTCGGTCGAGATCACACGGCGCGAGATCAAAGACGCAATAGCCGTGCCCAGCGAAGCGATAATCCCCGAAATGGGCCGGAGCATAGTCTATCTCTACAAGGGAGGACAGGCCAAATCGACGGAAATAACTACCGGCCTACGCACCGACAGCCATACGCAGGCGCTCGACGGATTGCAGGAAGGCGATACGGTCATAACGACCGGCGTGATGCAGTTGCGTACAGGCATGAAAGTGAACATTGATAATCTGACAACGGAGTAAACGATATGGCAAATGTATCAGAATTAAGTATTAACAGGCCTGTTTTGGCAACCGTCATCGTCCTTGTCATCCTGCTTTTCGGGTTTATAGGTTACCAGTCGCTCGGCGTTCGCGAGTATCCGAGCGTCGATCGTCCGATAATATCCGTCAACGCCACCTACCCCGGCGCTAATGCCGAGGTCATCATGAACCAGATAACCGAGCCTTTGGAGCAAAATATCAACGGCATACCAGGAATCCGCGCGTTAAGTAGCGTCAGCAGTGTCGGCATGAGCCGCATTACGGTCGAGTTTGAGCTGTCGGTTGACCTTGAAACGGCCGCTAACGACGTCCGCGACAAAGTCTCGCGTGCACAACGTTACCTGCCCCGCGACTGCGACCCGCCGACCGTCTCGAAAGCCGACGCCGACGCCTCGCCAATCATGCAGATAGGTATCCGCAGCAGCCAGCGTTCGCTGATGGAACTGACCGAAATAGCCGAACTGACCGTCAAAGAGCGCCTGCAAACGATTCAAAACGTCAGCGGCGTAGATATCTGGGGTTCGATGCGCTACTCGATGCACCTGTGGCTCGACCCGGCCAAAATGGCGGGATACGGGGTGACGCCGATTGACATTAAGAACGCCATAGACAACGAAAATGTCGAACTGCCCTCAGGAAGCATCGAAGGAAATACCGTCGAACTGTCGATACGGACGATGGGGTTGATGTCCACCGCAAAAGAATTTAACGACCTGATAATCAAGGAGAGCAACAACAGCATCGTGCGTTTCAAAGACGTCGGTATGGCCGAGTTGTCGCCCGAAGACGTAAAAGTCATGATGAAACGTAACGGCGAGCCTATGGTCATGGACGTCATTATCTCGCAGCCTGGCGCCAACCACATTGAGATAGCCGACGAAGCATATAAACGCATCGAGCAACTGAAAAAAGACCTGCCCGACGACGTAACCATCGAGATGGTCTATGACAATACGCGGTTCATACGCGCGTCGATAGCCGAAGTCCAGGAGACGCTCTACATCGCGTTCCTGCTTGTGGTCATCATCATTTTCCTTTTCCTGCGCGACTGGCGGGTGACGCTGATACCTTGCGTCGTCATACCGGTCTCGCTTGTAGGGGCGTTCTTCGTAATGTTCCTCGCCGGCTTCTCGATAAACGTGCTGACGATGCTGGCGATAGTCCTTTCGGTAGGATTAGTCGTCGATGATGCGATAGTTGTGACCGAGAATATCTATGTCCGCATCGAGCGGGGCATGACGCCGAAAGATGCCGGTATCGAAGGCTCGAAGGAGATTTTCTTCGCCGTCGTCTCGACCACAATCACCCTAATCGCCGTGTTTATCCCGATAGTTTTCATGGAAGGGATTACCGGCCGGCTGTTCAAGGAGTTCAGCATCGTTATCGCCGGCTCGGTGGGCATCTCGGCTTTTGTGGCCTTGACTTTCACGCCGATGCTCGCCACAAAGATGCTCAAACGACGCGAGGAGAAAAACTTTCTTTACAAGAAAACAGAGCCTTTCTTCGAGGGCTTGAACAAATTCTACTCTACCACGCTCGCGTTCTTCCTGAAGAAGCGATGGTTAGCCCTGCCTGTGGTAGCATTGTTCTTAATATCAATTATCGTCTTATGGGGGAAAATACCGTCGGAACTGTCGCCGCTTGAAGACCGGTCGCAGATTACCGTCAATGTACGCGGGCCTGAAGGCGTGACATTTGAATTTATGCGCGATTTTTCCACCAAAATCGAGCAGATAGCCGATTCCGTCGCCTACGAACGCAAAATCACGACAACGCGCGCCTTCGGTTCATCGGGATTCATCTCGGTGATCCTTCCGGACATCAAAGACCGCGAGCGCTCACAGATGGATATCGCCGACGAGTTGTCGAAGGAAGTCCGGAAAGAGACTATGGCGCGGGGATTTGTGCAGCAACAATCGACTTTCGGCGGGCGGCGCGGAGGTATGCCGATACAATACGTGCTCCAGGCTACAAACATCGAAAAGTTGCAGGATTTCCTGCCCAAGTTCATGCAGAAAGTCAGTGAAAGTCCTGTTTTCCAGATGGCTGACGTCGATCTGAAGTTCACGAAGCCTGAGGTGCGATTGGAAATCAACCGAGACAAGGCATCCCTGCTGGGCGTCAGCACGCGCAACATAGCGCAAACGCTGCAATACGCCCTGAGCGGCCAGCGTATGGGCTACTTCTACCTCAACGGCAAACAGTATCAGATACTCGGTGAAATCAACCGCCAACTGCGCAATACGCCGCTCAACCTGAAATCGCTCTATGTTCGCAGCAACAGTGGGGCGATGATACAGTTGGACAATGTAGTAACCCTTGTAGAAAACGTCGCTCCGCCACAATTGTACCGTTACAATCGCTTCGTCTCGGCAACGATTTCGAGCGGATTGAACAAAGGTTACACGCTTGGCGCGGGGCTTGACGAGATGGATCGCATCGCCAAGGAGGTGCTCGACGAGAGCTTCCGCACGGCGCTGGCAGGCGAATCGAAAGAGTTTCGCGAAAGTTCCGACAGCCTTATGTTCGCAATGATACTGGCGCTGATAATGATCTACCTCGTTTTGGCGGCGCAATTCGAGAGCTTCAAAGACCCGCTGATAGTGATGTTCACGGTGCCGTTAGCGGTCGCCGGCGCCCTGTGGTTTATGTCTTTCGGCGATATTACAATGAACATTTTCAGCCAGATAGGTATAATAATGTTGATAGGTCTCGTTGCCAAAAACGGTATATTGATAGTCGAGTTCGCCAACCAGCGGCAAGCCCAGGGCATAGATAAAAGCGAGGCGATACTGACCGCTTCGATACAACGGCTTCGCCCTATCCTTATGACAAGTACATCGACAATACTTGGCCTTTTGCCGCTGATGTTCGCCTCGGCGGAAGGCGCAAACAGCCGCGTCGCTATGGGTACGGCTGTTGTCGGAGGAATGTTGATTTCGACCTTTATGACGCTCTATGTCGTCCCGGCTATGTACAGTTTCATCGCAACAAATATGAAAGGTAAAAAAGAAAAGACATGAAACGGTTTATTTTTTTAGCATCAATATCCTGCTGCTCAGCCATTTACTCGCAGGAAATATATACGTTGGACAAGTGTATCGCGACAGGACTTGAGCGCAATTATTCTATACGAATAATCCTCAACGAGGAGCAGATAAGTTCCAACAATGCCACGCTCGGGAACGCCGGATACCTCCCTTCGGCGGATTTGAGCGGCGGATACACCGGCACCACATATAATTATGACTATGACTACATGGACGGCTCATCGGAGAAAGCCGACTATATAAATTCGGGCGTCGGAACCGTCGGGCTGAACCTTAACTGGACAATCTTCGACGGCTTCGGCATCCAGGCGACCTACTCAAAACTGCAGGAACTGCAGCAGATGGGCAAGCTGAACACCCGCATGGCTATTGAGGGATTAGTGGCCGACATCGCAGCCGAATACTATAACCTCATCCGCCAACGGATACGCTTGAAGAACCTCCGGTCGGCGGTCAGACTGTCGCGCGAACGCCTTAGGATAGTCGAAGAACGCTATACGATAGGCTCGATGTCGCGCCTCGACTTGCAGCAGGCTAAGGTCGATTTCAATGCCGACAGCTCGCAGTTGCTGAACCAATTCGAAGCCGTAAATACCTCACAAATAAGGCTTAACGAGCTGATGGGCGTCGATTCGGTCGATAATCCGATCAATGTTATTGATTCGATAGCGCTTCAAACTACCTTATTCGAGATGGACGACATACGGCAAAAAATGTTTTCCAACAACGTCTCCCTGCTCGCCTCACAAAAAAACATCGTCCTGTCGGAACTCGACTACAAAAAAGTCTTGAGCCGCAACTACCCCTACCTCAGGCTTAATGCGGGATATGGCTTACAGACAAATAGTTACGAGACGGGAACTATTGATTTTCAGCGTCGGTTAGGCTGGAATTATGGGGTCACGGTCGGCTTCACGGTCTTCGACGGCAACCGCCGACGTGAGCAGAAAAACGCACGGTTAACTATCAAAAACAGCGAGTTAAGGCTTAAGGAGACAGAACTTGCGCTCAAGGCCGACTTGTCGGAAATCTGGAAAGCGTATAAAAATAACCTCGAACTGTGGTCGCTTGAAAAGGAGAACCTCGTTACGGCAAACGAGCACTATGAGATTGCTATTGAGAGGTATAAACTCGGCGACTTGTCGGGAATCGAGCTTCGCGAAGCGCAAAACAACCTGCTGAACGCCGAAGAACGCCAATCCATCGCCGAATACAACACCAAACTCTGCGAAATATCACTGCTTCAACTGAGCGGGCAGATACTCGATTATCTTTTCCCTAAAGGCAATCCGTAAATCAATTAGGAGAAATCTTAAATCTAATAACTTTTGGAATTACCAAACTTTTATTCTGTTGGAGCCGTTTTGTGCCTTCTCAAATGGTCCGGGAGAAGGCGTTTTTGAGCGGCTAAGACCCTGATAATCGGAATTGAATATTATCGACTGACCATCCGGCTGTTCGTAAGCCCCGCGAGGAAATTTCGCCTTGCCCAAGGTTTCCGTAGAGATGATTTTGGTCGTAAAGCCGTCAAAACCGGCAAGATTGAACGATACAAACACCTCCGCGCCATTATCTTCGAGTGAGAAAGCAGGCGCGAAGTCCGGCTTACGAATCGCATAGCGCTCATTAGCGGCAGGTTCGGCGACGCCATAATAGGCATTACCTTCGGCGAACGACGGATAAGCCGTTTTCTCATACTCCGGATAGCCGTAATGCGCCTTTTTGTCCGTCGCGGCAGGCGGCAGGAAGAGGTTGTTGAAGTAACGGTCGTCGCCGTTGAGGATGATTGACAGACCCGCCACATCCGTGTTGTGAGGCAGGAAGTAAGGAGTATAGCGCCCCCGTTCGGGAAAGACGTGGATGCTACCGGCAAACAGGTTATGCACAAACGCGCCACCCTGCGACATGTCGCTAATGTTTTCCGACGATGCGAAGATGTTGTTATCCAGCAACGTAGGTCCGTGGTCAACCTCCATAAAAACATCCTGAGCCGTGTTAGCATACATTATATTATAAGACACACGCGTCCCCTGTGCCATCCAGTCGAGCCATAAAGCCCTGTCGCAGTGATGAATACGGTTATGAAAAATGCGCGTATCAACGGCTGCATGAAGTTTGATGCCGCCCATCTCGGCGCCCGAATACTGCCGCTTGGTATATATATGATGGATGTGATTATGCTCAATGAGGCTGAAAGCTGCGCCCATAGAGCCGCAAATACCGGTCTGACCGCAATCGAAAATCTCATTGTTGCGCACGATGTGAGAACCTATGTTTTCTTTATTCCATCCATTGCGTATTGTCCTGAATGTCACCTCAATATAATGCAGCGAGCCATCGTAGGAAGGATCGGCCGACCATACGTTATGCCCCGTGCCGCGCTCCTTGCCGAGCGTTATGCCCGAACATTTGGCGTTGCTGATGACGTTGTTTTCTATAATCCACCCTTTGTTCCAGTGGGTTGCAATCATGCCGATCTGCTCGGCTGTCGGAGCTGCCCATTGCGACGCGGCCTGACTGATATGAAATCCACTCAATGTAAGATAGTTAATGCCGGGAATAGACGGGTAAAAACATGTTCGGCGAGCGCTGATTTCCACTAACTCCTTGTTAGGGTTGAGGTTATGGAAATTCGCCCAGATGGTAGTATTATTGTTGTCAGATTCACAGTACCATTTCCATGTCGAGCCTTCGGGGTCGAGACTGTTAGGAAAAGGCGCCGGATTGATAACCTTGTGCAGCGAATCGGTCTCCCAGAGCGACTTATTGTTGATAAACACCTCACCTGTATGCTGCGTCCAGCCGTGATTCGAGTACCAATCGCCATACACAGCGTCTTTATATGGGTTATAATCGCCAAAGAATGAGTTGTCTATAGTGATTTTCCACACCGTACCTTCTGTTTTTGTCCATCCCGTGACAACTTCCGAGCCTTTGATTTCAACTTTTTCACCCGGCGCCGCACGATAGACGATACGCCGGTCATCGCTTTCACCCCCGCGCGGAGGGTTGATCCATTCACGGTAAACGCCCGCATGAACGGTAATCACATCGCCCGGATAAGCCGCATCCGCCGCTTTTTGAATAGTACGGAACGGCGCAGCCTCAGAACCGATATTTGCATCGCTTCCCTTCACCGACACATGATATTCTTTTGCCGAAATTGCCGAAGCAATCATTAAAAACGCTGATAAACAGACAATTCTTTTCATAGCACTATATATATTTTTATTAAAACTCGAACGCAAAAATACATAAATTTTTCAAACTTACACACAGAATTAAAAATTTAGAAAATTTTTATGCATGAAAAGTATAAATAATTCGAAAATTATTATTTACTTTGCAGCGGGAATTGGGAAAAAACATTTTTACAAAAGTATGAGGTTACAGTGTATAATATTATTAGTGTTTATCAGTTTGTGCTGCGGTTTGTCGGCTTTGGCTCAGAGCAATGATGTTGATACAAGTTTAATTAACGTATGGAAATTAGACAGCGTTGACATTAAAGAACTGACTGTAAGCGGAGATGCTGTAACTATCCCTTATGATACGCTTGCGTTTGCCAATACCATTGATTGTATCTATCCGCAAGTAGAATTAAGCGC
>JAISUX010000072.1 GCA_031271805.1 Tannerella sp. | reverse complement strand
AGGATAATGTCCTTGTCCACTACCTTGTAGGCTATGTTGCTGCCCTTGAAGATGCGGTCAAGGATGTCAAATACATTCTTCTTTTCCATATCGACGGTAACCAACCGGTTGAGATCTATCAACTTGTTGTTGACGAAGAAATGGAAGTCGGTCTTGCTTTCTATCATGTCGAGCACCTCGATTAACGGCATCTCGGTCACCTTGATAGTTATCTCCGTCCGCTGTGCATAAGACTGGGTCGCAAAGACAAAATTCGCCATAATAAATAAAAATGCGAAAGAAATTCTCATGATTCTTTTCAGTTTTAAAAAATTATCCATATATTTGTACGATTTTTTTAGTTATTAAAAAAGTTATTTATATACGGAGTGGTGGTGCGAACACGGCTCCGTATTTTTTATGCCGTTGGCATATTGTTGTTCATTCTATTAATCTATCCGTTTCCATAGGCAATACTGGGTATTAAATGTTTGACATTATATTAATTATCTCTTCTTTCCTAAGCTGAGTATTACTTTTGTTTTGAATATACCGAAACTGTCATCTTTATCGGCCTTGATGACCTGGCTACGGATTTTCGACGAAATAGCCATGTAATCAAGCACCTGTTCGAGTTGGCGGTCGATAAGCGTGCCGGTGAAGGAATATCCGTCGATTTCGCTGTCTTTAACCTCGAAAGCGACGTTATAATAGTGCGACAGGCGATTGAGCACTTCCGACATCGGTGTGTTATTGAATATCAGACGACCGTACGTCCATGAGGTCTCGTTGAGCGCATTTACCCGGTTTACGACTACGTCGCCGGTAGCGATGTCATATATCGCTTTCTCGGAGGGAGTGAGCGTTAAACGTTTTTTTTCACCCGACGGCATTGTGAAATGCAGCCTGACAGAGCCGCTTAGAAGGGTCGTCCTCAACTGTAGGTCGTTTTTATAGGACTGAAGGTTGAACGTTGTGCCGAGCGCTTCGACCTCAAACGCTCGCCCCTCGGCTTCGACACGGAAAGGACGTTCCGGATCGCGAAAGACGTCGAAATATCCTTCGCCTTCAAGGACGACACGGCGCTCGTCGCCGGCGAAGATAACGGGATAAATCAGCTTACTCGACGAGTTGAGCGTCACTTCGGTACTGTCGGGCAGTAACAGGGTAGTGCGCATCCCTGCATTGGTAGTGATTGTAACGTAGTTGACGGGGATTTCTTTCGATTTCATCATCATCTTTCCCGTTACCAAGCCACCGAGCAGGATTGCTATACAGGCTGCGGCAGCCAGTACGCGCTTGATCACGACGATGCGCGTCTTGTTGCGTATCTTACTCACAGTCTCGCGGTAAGCAGCCTCGGCATCCCATTTCCTGCGCCATTTTATATGTTCGGCGGCAATAATGATACGCCCCGTCTGCAGCAGGATTTCCTCGTTTCCGGCATCAGCGGCAAGCCACCGTTTGACTTTCTTAAAATCCCGCTTAGAAGCCTTCCCGAGGCAGTATCTGCCGATTACCGCCGCGGAAATATTATCACTCGCGCCCTCGCGCACTATATTTTCTTTCTCTTTGCTCATTTTTTCTCTTTATACCTGTAAGACAATCTCAGAGGCCGTTACCCTAAACAAATAATATTTTTTTTTCATTTGCGGTTTTGATATAAAAATTTTTATATCTTTGTAGCAAAATTTCTGTGATGAACGACAATATAATTAAAGAAGAACAGGAATTGTTCGAGAAGGTGCGGATGGGCGATAATGCCGCCTATCATGAGATCTATGTCAGGTACTACACATCGCTTTGTGAGTTCGCATCACAATATATTAATTACAGCGATGTCAAGGACATAGTGCAGGATCTAATGATGTATTTATGGGAGGAGCGCGAGAATATAATTATCGAAAGCTCTCTCAAATCCTATTTATTTTCGTCGTTGAAAAACCGTTGCCTGAACGTCATAAAGAAGAAACAAATCCGTGAAAAGGCTTATTCCGAACTTTACGAGAGGCTTAAACGCGAAGTGGCGGAGACTCCCGATGTGTCAATAGAAGAACTCTACAAAGCGACCCGTAAAGCTATTGAAGAACTGCCGGAAACCTATCGCGAGACATTCCAATTACACCGTCTTTATGATATGTCGTACCGGCAATTAGCCGAACGTTTCAACGTTTCCCAAAAGACTATCGAATACCGTATGTCGTCAAGCCTGAAAATCCTGCGCGAAAAACTGAAAGATTATGTCGGGTGTTTGACTTTTTTGCTGTGAGATCCGGATATCAGCATCTTACAATTTTTACACCTTCCGATTCTTCCAATCCGAGGCGTTCATCCCACGGTTTGAGTTTCAATAGTTTCCCGGGTGATTTGCTGACCGGTATCGGCAGTACGCTGTGCAAAAAGATTCTTTATATCGTCTTTTGAAAAATTACCTATTACCGCAGAATCTTCTTTTATATTGATTTCATCGCTTGCATCCAAACTCAAGAAAAATGTAAAAAAAACTTGCTGATTAGTCGAAAAAAAAGTGACTTATGAAAATAAATTACTATCTTTGCGACCGATTTGCAGTCGGACTGCAAATCGGTCAGACCCTAATATAATTAATTAATTATCAAATATATGTATTTCGACCGCACTTTATCGAGCATAGTAAAAAACGCCAATCTGACGTTTCCTGTGGTGCTTATCACAGGACCGCGACAAGTGGGCAAATCCACACTTTTCGAAAAAATATGTGAGCCTGACAGAACAGTGCTTACATTAGATGACCCTAAAATTCTTGCGTTAGCGAAAGATGACCCCGCTTTGTTTTTGCAAACATACAAACCGCCGCTGTTTATTGATGAAATTCAATATGCACCGGAATTGTTCCCATACATAAAAATGGCGGTTGACCGAGAAAAACAAAAGGGAATGTTTTGGCTTACCGGCTCGCAACCATTTCAATTGATGAAGCGTGTTTCGGAAAGCCTTGCCGGACGTGTTGCAATACTTGAACTTCAAGGATTGTCGCAAGCAGAACGATTTGGCAGACAGGGAATCGCATTTGTTCCCGATACACTTCAAGCAGATAATCGTCCAAGTTTGCCTATTAATGACGTTTATGAATTAATACTCAAAGGATCGTATCCTGAACTGAACGCTTCGCCGGATATGAAACGAAGTCTTTTCTATTCGTCCTATCTGAAAACCTATATTGAACGCGATATTCGCTCATTAGCTAAGATAACGGACGAGCATCGTTTTGTTCAATTCATCAGCGTTGTTGCCGCTCGAACTGCTCAACTGCTTAACTATGACGATATGGCACATGATGTTGGAGTAAGCGTCAATACAATTAAAATGTGGATTTCGCTGCTCGAAACATCGGGTTTGATATATTTACTGCATCCATATCATAATAATCTGACTAACAGAGTAATAAAAACACCTAAATTATATTTTCTTGATACCGGACTTTGCAGTTATCTGACAGGCTGGGATGCGATTGAAACGATTTCCGCAGGGGCAATGAATGGCGCATTTTTAGAAACTTACGTTATTTCCGAAATATTGAAAAGTTATCTGCATACAGGCAAAAATGCAAAATTTTATTTCTATCGCGACAAAGAAAAACGGGAAATAGATTTACTGATAGAGCGAAACGGGAAATACTATCCTGTAGAAGTGAAACGTTCGGCCTCGCCATCAAACGATGATGTCAGGCATTTCAACGTATTGGAAAAATTAAAAATTCCGGCAGGCAAAGGCGCAATAGTTTGTTTGTATGAGCAATTGCTTCCCCTCAACCGTGATGTGGACATTGTACCAATATCATATTTGGGGTAAAAAATCTCCACATTAGTGTTAGCGTAGCGCGACGTTCACGCCGGGGTCATTGATGGCTTTGCGGCTGAAGTCGTAGCTGTTTTTACGGACTTTGTCTTTGATAAATTCCGGGATGTTATAGGATTTCATTAATTTCATATAGTAGGCAGGGTCTTTCTGGGGGAGGAGGAAGGGCTTCGAGACCGTGCCGTCGGCGGCAACGTGGGCGAAGAACGGGCGTGTATATAGCCCGTCGATACGGCGGCTGCTGAAGACTATCCATCGACTGTTGCTGCTCCATGAATGGTAGCTCTCAACGTCGTCGCTGTTGAGGGCGTCGAGGCGCATTATTTGCCGACTGCCGAGATCTAAGAGATAGAGGTCGGCGTCCTTATGCCATATTGAAAAGTTGCCGTAGGACGAGAGGGTGAACATCAGGAAGCGTCCGTCGGGCGAGACGCGGGGAAAGGATACGCTTCCGCCCTCAAGAGATGCGTTGTATAAAGTATCGACCTCTGTCCCGAATGTACGCGTAGCCGGATCGAAAGCGACAGCGCAAAGGCTATAATGCACATCCTCGTAACGACGGGGCATGTCGGTCGAATCGGCCGCGCAAAAGTACAGCGTCCGACCGTCGGGAGCAAAGGTGGGGAAGGTCTCGAAGACGGCGCCGGACGACAACTTGGGGTCGGTAACTATCTCATGCCGCTGAACATCATAGACAACAACGTCGGAAGCGAGGTCATAGACTTCAATGCGGTTAGGGTCGGTTGTGTGGAAGGCTTGCCGGGTGGTGTTGACCGAGAAAGCGACGAAGCGTCCCGACGGGTGCCACGAGGGGTAAACGAGCGCTGATATTGTCCCCGGCGTCTTGGTATTGAGCTTTTCAATCGTATCGCCGCGGAGCAGCATCGTCCCGGCGTAGGACTCGCGATAGTGGAAGAGCATTTTCGACGGGTCTTGCATGCAAAACGAGTGGCAGTTCATGCAGTTGTGTTTCGTCTGTGTATTCTCGGCGATAGCGCTTTGACTGTAGTTCGTCAGATTACGCTGGTAGATGCCCATCTCGTCCCAGATCTCATACCCCGGTTCGATGAGCCGGTAAGCGATGTAGGGATCCATCGCGTCATCGGAGATATGGATATTAAAAGCCTTATAACTAAGCCATTCGCCATTAATACGGACATCTACAGTTACACTCATCAGGCCGTCCGAGGCCCCGTCGATGAGTTTACGCCAAATCCGCTGCGGTATTATAAAGCGGTTATCGGCGGAAGCGATGACATGCCGCTCGTCGGCTGTGGTTTTAATGACGGCCACGGCGCGGTCGATGCTGTCGTCGCTTTTGAGTTGGAATGAGAGCGGCGCGATGTTGCGGGGTATAGTCACCTCGCTGTAATCGGGGAAGATATTCGGCGTGTTGTCGATTGTTCCGGATATCGTCCTTTCGCTCTGCGTGCATGAGGTCAGGACGATGTATGCACAGAAAAGCGCTAACAGGATAGTGCCGATTAATGAGAGGATATAGATACAGTATATTTGATTTAATTTTTTCATATTCAATCGGAAGTTATAAACATATAATAATACCAGTAAGTATCGCCAAAGCTGCGGTACAGCAGTCCCGGCAAAGCAGAGCCGCTACTTCGACCGGCAAGCACCTGGCTGCGGAATGAAACGAAACGCTTTGACACGTCCTCGCTGACGCCGAAGCGCTGTCGATACACCGTATCCTGTTCTGCGAGGATGATTACAGCCTCCTGAAACGATTTAGGCAGCACAGGGAGAGACTCCGTGCCGTACCAGTCTTCGACAAAGGTCTTGAACGCATTCATCTGTTTGTCAAGGAGATACAACGATCCAACATACTCTATGGAAGCCTTGTGGGCGGGGTTACGGAGGGATATCTGCAATAAGTCATTATCTAATCCGTCGATTTCCGAAAGGTTATCAACAGCCGACAGGCAACCGCGTTTGAGCGACAGCAGCGAATCGGCGTCTATCGCCAAGTCATTGTAGAGAAAGCGGCGCTGCGAACGCGCCCAGTCTCGATGATTGCGCGTCTTTTCGAGGAGCGTGATATATTTTTCGGCCACCGGATAGGCGCCCGAAGCAAGATTTGTCTGTATGAGGCGGCGGTACATACGCGGATTGCCGAGGCCGCGCGTGCCTACATTTGCCTCGAAAGCCATGCGTTGCGCAAGCGCCATGTAACCGGCGGCAAAATAGACATCACTCAACAGCGTCGCGACATGCGACGTCAGGCTCAGCGGCAATACAAGCCCCTTGACTCCCCGCTGATCGTAGGCGAACATACGATCGGCAAGCACGCCCCTCTGCGCCAAAGCGACGTTGAGATAGCATTTATATAGGTAATTATTCGAGACCGAGCCGGCACGCTCTATCAAGCTGTCCCACTGCTCAGTACGGGCGTAATAATCCAATTCCTTAAAAGTCATCTCATTCAGTTTGATATGCCGCTTCATTCCATAAGCAAAGAACGCGCCTACGACAACTACCTGCAGCGCTATTTCGACGTATCGCCGCCACAATTGCGCAGACTGCCGCCGCCTCATGATGCAAGCCGCCGTGACAACCAATACCATCAGCCCCCAATGGAAATAAACGACCGCTTCCGGCCGCAGGCGACTTATGAAATAGCCGTCGGGCAGGAACAGAAACCTATACTCGCCCGTCCAGGCAAACATAACCCCAACAGACGCAAGAGCCACAGCAAGAGCCAAAGGCAACACCGACTTTGCTATCGGCAAGAACCCCGCACCGCCTCGCAATCGGCCTGTCAATTCGATAATAGCAACAATTGCGCCGAACAACACCCCGACAGCCCCACACAACCAGAACAATGCACCGGCAGCCGCAACGCCATAAATCGTTTTCCGTTTTACATATAAATACAAATAAATCGCAGCTGTCATCAAACAAAAAGCCACCACTCCCGCCACGTAAAAGTTAACATTAAACGAGAGCAGCAACAGTCCCGCCGCAGGCAGTAACCCGCAAACGGCAATATTCGCCTTGGGAGCAATACGCCTGACTATACCGACCGTCAGCGCCGCCTGTACAGCCGTCAGGAAACCAACAACCATCGCCCCGCAGTAAGGTTCCTCAAAATACTGAATCAAGAAACATGCGACATAATCGGCCATACCCCCCGGCTTCGTCAAGAGTTGCAGAAAATACGCAATGTCATGCACGAACAGATTATCCTGCTCAATATAAAGAAAATGAAACCGTCCCAAATTCTCTAAGAACAGCGACGACGCAAGCCATAACAGCGCAAAAAAACCAACAGACTGCAACTTTCTCATGCCGCAAAAATAATAACTATTTTTGACTTCATCAAAAAAATTAATCGCGGAAAGATTAAAAAAAATCCCAAAACGTTTGGAAGTAGAAAAAAAAGCCGTACCTTTGCACCCGCAAAACGCGAAAAAAACGACTCCGTAGCTCAGTTGGTAG
>JAISUX010000097.1 GCA_031271805.1 Tannerella sp. | reverse complement strand
AAATATTCGGCGTCCGACGGCGACCTGTTCCCGTGGGGCTTCCGCGCGCTCGGCATCGGCAAACTGATAGGTACGCGCACTTGGGGCGGCATCATCGGCATCAGCGGTTCGCTGCCGTTCATTGACGGCACCGACCTGCGCGTCCCGTTCTTTACAAGCTACGATATGGACGGCAACTGGATAATAGAAAATCACGGCGTTGACCCTGATATTCTGATAGATAACGACCCGATCAAAGAATGGAACGGTGAGGACGAGCAGTTAGACCGCGCCATAGAAGAAGTGATGCAGCAACTCAAGACCCGTAAGCCGCTGCCGAAAGTGCCGGCGCCACGGGTTTGGAATAAGTAAGCATTTCTACCATGGCACCTTTTTATCAGGCTCCGACTTGGGTTTGGGGTAGAGTTCGCCGCTACCTCCCCTGTTCCATGAGGTCAGGACAGCGCTGACCTTGCCTAATTGCGCTTCTACGAGATTGTATTCGTTCTGTCCCGAATGTTGCTCAACGCTGTAATAGCCTGTGTAGCCAACGTCTCGCAGCACGGCAAGGCGCGCCGGCAGGTTAGGGTCTTCGCAGCAGTCCCAAGGTATGTGCGTATGAGCAACGTAGGGCGCAGCGGCATTCTCGGCAGCGAGGTTTTCTTCCTTTGTGCCCGACCATCCGCCGAAGTGCATACATATAGCAAAACCCTTGTGATCAACGGCTTTGATGAGTTTTTCCATGTGTTTCCAGCAGCGTTCGGGACCCCAATGGACTTCGGCGCCTGTGCGGAAACCGTTGTCGTAGGCATATTGTGCCAGTTCGCGGTAACGCTTAACGATGTAGTCGAACTCTTGCTCTGTCCAACCATCGACATCCTTGCGCCCGTTAAGCATATACGGACCGGCGTCGAAGCGAACAAAGCCCACGCCGAGGCGAGCGCCGATTTGCAGGTAGCGGTCTTGCAAGCTACGCAACTTAGCCGGATCGTCGTCGCCCGAAGGCATGATATGCGCCCCATCGACAGCAATATTAGGGACATACAACTGCCTGTCTTCCAACGCAGAATGGACTTTAGTGATAAAATCGTCCTCGATACTTGTGAACATACCGTTCCAAAGGTCGGCGGCGCCAAGCCCGTAACGGTATTTGCATGTCTCGAAGAAATGGAAAATATCCATCATCCCCGCAGCAACCAATCCGTGGAATGAATACGACAGCATGGAAATCCGCAAAGGTTTGAACGCCTTAGATGCGGCTGATTCCTGCCGCGATGCCAAAAGCGTTGCCGGAACGGCGGCAAGAGCCGTCGCACCCAATGCTGTCTGCTTTAAAAAATTTCGTCTTGAACTCATATTAATCTCAATTTTACATTTCCCATCCTTTCCGTATATTCCTTGTCAACAGGACGTTAGCCTTAGCGTCGTTCGTGACACGGCGTGACGAGGGATCGTATTCGAGTTTTTTGCCGTTGCACATCAGCGAAACCGAACCGAGGTTGAACGTTTCGTTCACTTCCTTGGCGAACTCAAAAGAACCGGGATTCTTCTTGCCGCCGCGAACCTGGTCAATCCATGTCTGCAACCAACGCACCGTGCCGTCGGGCAGGGTTCCGTTAGGTTCTTCCTGCATCTTGTCACCATTGATTTCCTCAAACTGTGCGGCGCGCTGACCGACAATCTTAGGCTCCTGCCTCAGAAATCCCGATACGATAGCTCCCTTATCGCCTACAAACATCATACCTTCGATAGGCAGGTCATCCTCCGCATAGCCTTCCGGGCGCTGCGGTTTCATGCCTCCGTCATGCCATTGCAGGATAATGCTTCCCGGCTTGTCCTTGTACGGCACCTCGAAACGATAGGCCGACGCCATAGGATAGGAATAATCGTTAACAATAGTATGAGGCACATTGTTAGAGGCAAAGCCGATAACCCGCGAAAAGCGAGTGCTGACCGAAGTCGCCGAACCGAGCCTCAAGGCGTCGAATACCGGCCATAGACTATAATATCCCATATCTGCAATCGAGCCGGCGCCGAACTCATACCAACCACGAAAAACCATGTGGGTATAATTGGGATGGTAGTCGCGCATCTCGGCCGGACCAAGCCACAAATCCCAATCGAAACCCTCCGGAACCGGCGGCTTATCGGTCGGAATAACAGGGTATTGAGGCCATACGGGACGGTTCGTCCAATTATGTATTTCCCGAAGCGTACCGATAGCCCCCGCGTCAATCCATTTCTTAATGCGGCTGATAGCCACCCCGTCGCCGAACGAATTATAGGCCATCATGTGAGTAGCTAATTGAGGCGAATCTTTCGACAAATCAACTACTTTCATCGCCTCAGTCATCTTGTTACCAAGCGGTTTGTGCATGATAACGTGCTTGTTGTGTTTTAGGCAGTAAAGCGCTTGGTAAGCATGTTGATGGTCGGGCGACATGATTTTCACGGCGTCCACATCTTTCAATTTGTCTAAAAGCACACGGAAATCGGCTTCCGCAGCAACCGTTCCTTTATAATCCGGACGGTTCGTCCGATAATAGCCTTCGACACATTCTTTCATCACGTTGCGCCCGCCGGGAATACCTTTGATGCCGCTTCTCCACGAAGAGTTTCCGGTGAGTTTGCGAATACTGTTTGTAATCCCGTTCTCGCTCCAGTCGCGATAGTCGTGAGTCTCGAAATTAGGATCGGCGACACCGACAATTTCAATAGCCGGCGCCTTAAGCAAAGCGTCTATCTCATGGAGGCCTTCCGTCCCGCAGCCTATATGCACCAAGCGAATACGGTCACTCGGAGCCATTTTACCGGGTTTCCCCGCCGCCCTGACAACATAGTCGGGCACTATCATGATCGAACCGATAGCAGTAGCCCCCGAAGCAATAAATTTTCTCCTGTTCATTTTTTTGTCCTCCGTAATATTAAATTTTTGCCGCATCTTTTTTCCACTGAGCGAACAACTCGGCCGACCGCGCCAAACGCTTGATGCGCTCTTCGGCGCTTAGCGTACCGCCCTCTTCTATAAGCAGATAGCCATCGTAATCGGTAGAATAAAGCATGTCGAACAGTTCTTTTGTGGGATATGAGTCCGACTCCAATTCGCGGATGTGTACCGTGCGCCCGAAGCGCTCTCTGACAGAAGCAAAATTCGCCGCAAGCCCCGGACTTTCAAGATCCTGAGGGTTGCAGTTCCAGCAAAGTCCGACATTCTTTTCCGTTACCTGGTCAATTATAGCCTTGATAATAGCTATTTTAGCGCATCCGCCGTGAACTTCGAGACGCACCTCCTGCCCTATTTCGGCAGCAAAACGACCTAACTCATTGAGTGATTGGGCTATCTGTGCAACGGTTTTTTCTTCGGCAACATCCTTAGGCAGGTCGTTAGGCTTGACCTTGACGCCCGAACTGCCGCAATCACGCGAGAGCAGCAGATATTCTTTCGCCCCCTCAATATTCTGCCGCACGACATCCGGATCCGGCGAATGAAACTCAAAATTCGTGCCGAAGCCGAGCAGCGTCACGCCACTCTTTGCAAAAAGCTTTTTGACCGCCTTGCGTTCATCGGCGGTCAGACTCGGCGAGACACCGTGCTTGTGTTCCACACGCAGTTCGAGAGCCGTCAATTTTGTCTTTCGGCAATTGGCAATCAGCGTATTAAGATCCCAATCGCTGCCCCACATGTAAGTCACCAATCCAAGCGACATCTTAGCTGCCGGACTCCTTTTTTTCAGGATGTCGGGCGACATACTGCTCGTCAGACCGACAACCGCACCCGTTAGCGCCGTAACGGCAAACAACGAGCTTCCGATAAAATCCCTTCTTGTAATTTTCATTGTACTCATGATGTTATTTTTATAATTCGGTACAAAGATAAGGTTTTTTTATTGTCAGGCAAAATTTTTATCCTAATTGAAATCTATTCAAGCCGGATTATGCCGGTTTTCATTGCGTACCGTACCAGCTCGACGGTGTTGTTGATGCCGAGTTTGCGAAAGATATTGTTTTTGTGGGTATCCACAGTGCGGACGGAAATCATCAGGCGGTCTGCTATCTCTTTGCTCTGCAATCCTTCGCGACAAAGGGCTATGATTTCTTTTTCACGAATGGTCAGTTCCGGCATTCCTGCAGCTTTTTTCGACACAAAGACGCTGTACAGTATTTGCGTAATATCCCTGCCGAAATACCCATGTCCGCTGACGACGGAACGGATGGCATTCGGCAGTTCCACATCCCCGTCGCATGCTTTTTTGCTGATAAAACCATGAATACCAATGTCTATCAGCTCATTAATTGTATCTCGCGAGTTTTCGGACGAGAGCATAAGGATTTTTATGTCGGGATAGTCTTTGCATAGACGGCGGGCTGTCTCTATGCCGTCCAGACCATCGGGCATGATGATGTCGAGCAGGACAAGATCGGGCTTGGTTGTTTCGAGCAGTTGCAGCAGTTCATCGCCATGTGACGCTTCGCCGACAACGACCATGTCGTCAAATTTCGCCAGCATTAATTTCATGCCCATGCGCATCATCTTGTGATCGTCAACGATAATGATACTTGTTTTAACCATACTTTTATATTATAATTCATTATACGCCACAAAATTACGCATTTTTTGAAATAAACAAACTTTTTTTCCGTATTTTTCCGAAAAAATATTTCATCTACGTAAAATTACGTAGAAAACGACCCCAAAAAATGCGTAAAATTACGTATTGACAAGCCCATGTTTGATGTCATATCTTTGCAGCAGATTTTTAACGAAAAAATTTTGACTTATGAACAGAAAATTTTTATTTATAATCGCACTCGTTGCGATTACAGTTGGCGCCGCAAACGCGCAGTTCGGCAAACGATTGGGCAAAGCCATCGAGAACGCCGCAAAGAATACGGCTGTCCGCAAAGCGGAACAGAAGACGGAACAAGCTGTCAGCAAAGCCATTGACAAGGCTACCGACCCCGCCACCTACGAAAACAAGGAGAAGGAGAGCAGCAGCAAGTCGTCGTCAACAAAATCATCATCAAAGGAGTCGACTAAAATCGATAATAATCGAGTTAAATCGACCGAAATCGACGACTCGGAGACGCGACAGCCGCCGAAGCCCCCGCCACCCCAAAATCCGCCGAAATGGCGTGGAACAAGTTCGACTTCGTTTCGGGCGACGAAATCATCTTCGAGGACTTGCTCACGGGCGAGCAGTTGGGCGAGTTCCCTTCGCAGTGGGATATGATCAAGGGCAATGTGGAAATCTCGAAATTGAACGGCGAGAACACGATTGCGCTGTTCAAGAACGCAGGTATCACCCCGCTGATGAAAGAGGCGAAAAACTACCTGCCCGAAGTCTTTACCATTGAACTTGATTTCTGGATAGGCAACCGCGACAAATACAAAGCGGAAGCCAATTCGCCGAAATATATCAATGGCAATTATCGCTTCCATATCAAAGACGGCAACAACGACATCGTTCAGGTTTTCTTTTGGGGATATGTTAGCGGAAACGGTTTGGATGTTTCAACAACTGCAAAATCAACAAGCGGCGAAAATCGCCGTATTGACGAGAAAGCGCCGGTAACGCAGGAAGGCTGGCATCGCCTGTCCATTTCGTTCAACAAACGCGCCCTGAAAGTCTATATCGACGAAACGCGCATCGTCAACGCACCCAACGTGGGGCAAGGCAAATGGTTTGACATCGAAACCGGGCAGAACGGCGGCGCGGAAGCCACGTTCTGGATCAAAAACGTCCGCATGCCAAAGGCGCCGTGCCTCTCTACGACCGCCTGACGACCGACGGCAAAATCATCACTTACGGCATCACGTTCGACGTCGGCAAATCGACGATTAAGCCCGAATCAATGGGCGAAATCAACCGCATCGCCACGCTGATGAAAGAAAATCCCGACCTGAAATTCTCGGTCGAAGGTCA
>JAISUX010000048.1 GCA_031271805.1 Tannerella sp. | reverse complement strand
TGCACGCGAGGCAAGGCAATCTCATAATCCCAGCACACATAGCCGTTGTTGGCCGCCTGTCCGCCGCCGTCGTCTATGGTTTTCTTCGTAACCATCACGTCGGGAATGCTCGTAGTGTGCGTATTTGAAATCATCACGCCGCCCGTAAATCCGCCCGTCGGTCCGCTCATGCTGAACCCGACGTTGCCGGAGATATTGTAAGAGACTCCGCTCGTGAACGACGAACTGCCGGTCGTAGTATTAGGCGATGCCTGCGAGAGGTGTACAACGCTGTTATCTTTGAGGTTAAGCGTCGCCTTGGGGATAACGCCGTGCGAGAAGTTGACCGAAACCAACCAGTCGTCGCCGTCGTATTCGTGCTTCACTTCGCGCTTGTAGTCCAACTGCGAGTTGATCGTGTTGATTTCCTGCTCAACCATATAGAAATCGCGGTCTTCGGCGTAGGAATAAACGGCCGTAATCGTGTAGTTTTCCTCTACCAACTGCGTGGCCGTATAACCGTCGATGTTATAGCTTGCCGTGCGTTGCAGATAGACGTGCTGCCCGTCGGCGATATTGCCTTCGGAAGCATGCGGAGCGCCGGTTTTAGTATTGATGAACTCATCAATATTATCCCACACGGCCTGCGTTTGCTGCGGCGAAAGAGTTTTATCCACTTTGGCAAACGTCGTGTCGCTCAACTCTTTGCTCTCAAAAACCTTATTGCCGTCAGCATCAAGAAGAGGCTTACCTTCGCTGTCGGTTTTCGGGACATACTCCACGCGGTTGGTAACGTAGTGCGTCGTTTCCGCGCTTTCAAGATCTTTAATAATCATCGCATAATTCTGATTATTAAAGACGTAGGCATCGCAAAAATCACCCGACTGCCCTTCCTGCAGCCCGCTGTTTTTAACCGCAAGCGTATGGTTCAGTTCCGAAACAAAGCCTTCTAATTTCGATTCGTCGGGCGCAACAACCATAATTTGCGCACCCGCATCGTAAGCCGCTTTGATGTCGGACAAATGACTCTCTGTCGCCTGCTGCAGACCCTCGTTGCCGTTGATGATGATCAGTTTTGTATCATCCTTTACATCAGACGAATGGTTGGAATATTTCGTCTGGAAATCTTTAATGTAGCGAGCTTTTGACGCTACATTAGAACTGTTGCCGATGACCGAAACGGGCAAATTGCTGGGTTTCAGGTCAAGCTTGAAATCGTCGTTCTCGCAACCTGTCGTCAAAAAACAGGCCGCCACAGCCATAGAAATGGCATAATCTTTTACTCTTAATAAATTTTTTACTTTCATTTTTTTTCGTTTTAGTTATCATATTATCTAAAATCCTAACTCCAAAATCTAATTTTAGCGCCGCAAAGTAACGGCGATTTCCAAACATATTTGTATCATATTTTGAATAAATATCGTTAAAATAGTGTTAATTTTTTTCTGATTTTGAAACCGGGTTCATAGAATATATAAAAAACGATACAAATCCCGGGAGGGAATATCGGAAAACGATACAAATCCCCCAAAACACCGATTTTTTTATCTAAAACCGATATTATATAATTTGCCTTTCGTCGAAAAGACGATTGTAGGCCGGACGAGAAACCTGCGCACCAGGTAACTCTTAGCGATTTTTTATATCAGCAAATACGAAATAACTCGGAAAGGTTTGCTTTTTGAAAGAAACATTTTTGTTTTCCGACACAACAAATATCAAGGCAACGCTATTTCGAGGGGTTTGTTCATTCCGATGATCCAATTAGCTACGGTGATGGTTTTGGCGTTTTCCGCACGGTAGATTTGCCGTTTCACATCTTTTTGAAGATCTATAACGGCGCTGCCTACCGAGACTTGAATCGGGAGTGAACTTTTGTTCGTCAGTTCGAGCGTACCCGGTGTAACTGTCTTAATCTCGACCGAGGCCTTGAACAATGCCGGCAACCACGGCTCACGCCCCCAAAGGGTATTCGCGGCGCAGGCAATCATCCTGCGGGCAAACAAGGCCTCCTTGACGCTTTCGAGGCTACGCTCTTTGGCAAGCACAAGATTCATCGGGCGCTGAGGGTTTTGGATGCCGTAAAGATTTAATTCCGAGGCATGTATATCGCTGTTAGCAAAGATCGAGAGGTCGTATTCATTGCACCAGTCGGACACAACCGGGTAATATTCCGTATGATTGAATAGTTCGACGCCGTTGAGCATCCCTTTGTTGCGCATTTCGAGATGTTCTTTGGTGAACTTTAAAGGTGCGCCACGTTCGATACCGCCGCTTTTTGGCGCTTCCCAGCCGGGATGGTTCCACAGCAGGAATGCCCCCTGTTCATGCGCTACCCGCAACATCTCCCGCCAGTCGTTAACCGCTGCATAAATCGGGTTGTTGTCGGTCGTGAAAAGAGCGTTGAAATGACCTGGAGGCATCACACTCTTAGTTATTTCGGCTCCGCGAACAAGCAAAAGATTCTTATTATCAGCCTCTTTCTTCGCTTCTTCGTACCAGAGGTTGAAATTAGCGCCTACCTCTTCGGTCAGTTTCCACTTGCCCTGGAGACTGAAAAACGGGCGATACTCGAAATGGTCGGTGATAGCAATGACATCCAAACCGTTATCAACCGCCTCATTCACACGGTCAACAGGCATCACGCTGCCATCCGAAAACAGGGTGTGGATATGGAAATCGCCTTTCAGCACCTTGTAACCCTCGACGTCGGGGATGGTGTGCTGACGCGGTTTGCGCTCGGAAGCGCGGATATGCGCCATGTTAACGGTGTAAGTATCACCGGTATTTGTTACTGCAGGCCTGTGTGGAACTGCTGCTTCTCTGCCGAACATATCGGTCACGGGTATTACTGCCGTCGATGCGCTCAACAGCATCGACTTCTTTAAAAATTCACGACGATTAGACATGATATTGTAATTTTAATTAATAATTTCGACTGCAAATATAATTATTTATATGATTCGTTGTGCTATTTAGCAAAAATTTTTTTTTCATTCTACCTTGACGCGGATGCCTTCGCTGTGGGCGGAAAACTCCGGGGCGTACATACATTGGAAGGTTGTTATGCCGTTAGAGAAACGGCCTGCACAAGACACCCTCAGATCGTACTCGAAAACGTAAGTGCCTTTTGACATGCGGTCGATAAAGAAATTTACGGAGGCGTCCTTAACGCTTTCATAGTAGTAGAGGCCATCCTGATAACGTGCACACGAGAGGGTTGAGACCGGTTCGAAGGCGGCGGCGCGCATGTCTTTCAAATGGACATACTCGTAGTCGCGGTCGGCTCGCAGTTCAAGACGGACACGGACTAAGTCGCCTACTTTCAATGGTTTGGAGTCGCTGATTGCTTGCAGGACTTCGCCTTGAGGGGTGAGAGTGCGCAGGAAGAGTTGCTTATTCATGCGCAGATTGGTTGCGGCGGTTGTGATCTTGTCCAACTGCTCGAAATATTGCCAATAGAGGCCGCCCCAGGCTATACCTTTGCTGTTGGGGTTGCGGACTTTGAGGCGGGACATCTCCGGAACAATATCGGCGCCCTGCCAGGAGGTCTTAACATAGCCAAGGCCTGGTTCGGGTTTGATGGCTTCTTTGGCGACACGGTCGAGCGTTTGACCGGCAATCTCGACTTCGAGCAGGCGGGATTCGTCGAGCAGCGAGCCTCCGGTCATCAGGAGGGCATAGACAGCTTCGGATGTGGCTTTGGTCGTTTTCCAGTCATTGGTTTGTTTGTTGCGAAGAAGCCAAATCTTCATCTCCTCGACCGACGCGGAGTCTTTGCTTACTTCGTCGAAGGCTTCGATGAGCAGGGCTTGAGTCTCAACTACGGCCTGGTGCCAAAAATAGCCCGCCGTATTTTCTTTCCAATACATGCCGAACTCTTCGGATTGAAGGGCTGTTTCTTTAAGATAAGCGATTATGGCGAGCGCCGTGGTGACACTACCGTAGCGGTTGAGTATGATAGCGGCTAAGGCCTTTTCGTAGATAGAGAAGGATTTCCAATGTGTAGCGGCCTGCGAGAGGTAATAATCGAAAGCGGCTTTGTGCTTGTCGGACGAGGGAATGTGGGCGTTGAAACTGCAAGCATAAAGGTAGTGCAGATGTATTGGGTCGATGTGTCGTTCATTGAGGAAATTCTTATCCCGACCGGAACCGGCCTTTTCACGAAGCAGGCGGTCGTAGTCTTTCCACGTCTCGTAATCAATAAACGAGAGGCCTTTGGAAATGATTTCGGCCGATTCACCGGAATATTTTTTCGGCAAGGCATTTAATTTTAAAAGATGAGCTAGGCCGACAACAATGTGTTGTGTCACATAGCGGTTTGCGGGATTGTCCTCAAACCATGGGAAACCGCCGTCGGAATGTTGTATCTTAGACAGTTTAGAGAAAGCGCGGTTGAGTTCGCCGCTCATACGGTTGAGGTCAAAAAGCAGGGCTATACGTTTCTTGCGTTCGGTCTCGTTTTGGGCGTCCATAAGCCATGGCGTTTCTTCGAGGACGCTCTGCTTAAGTTCCTGGTTTTTCTCAAGATTCGAAAGCAATGTCTTGCTATCCAATGTGTTCCAAAGGTCAAAGACCTGTTTGATACGTGGCGTGCTATTAACGATATTTGTTGCGAGCGAGTTAGCGTAGAAACGGGAAAAAGTCTGCTCGGCACATTCGTAGGGATATTCCATTATGTAAGGCAACGCCTGGACAGCGTACCACGCAGGGGCGGACGTAAACTCCAACGTCAGGCTATGATTGCGCAAAGTCGTCGAGCGGTTATTCGACAATTTTTCCAAGACAAGGGATTTCTCTTTGCCGGCGCGAATACCGAACGGTAGCGATTCGGTCACAAGCATCGAATTAGTCAGTACCGGAACGGTTTTTCCCTCGCCGTCGGAATGGTCGCCGGCCTGAGCGGTCACTTTGTAAACGACCGCCTGTAAACCGGCCGGAATCTCCAAACGCCACCTCAATGGCGCACTTTCGCCAGCCTGCACGTTGAATGTCTGAGTAGATTCGGAAAGGATGAGAGCATCGACGGGGTTCATAGTCAAGGCGTCGTAGAAACGCAGCAATGCCCGGCCTTCGAGCGAGGTCTCGGTCAGGTTATTGACCTTGGCGGCAAATTCTACCGTATCGTTCTCGCGGAAGAAGCGCGGCGGGTTGGCGCTTATCGCCACTTGCTTCCGAGTGATGAGTTCATTGACGTAAGAGCCTATTTTAAACTCGCGCGTATGAGCGAAACTCAACAGTTTCCACTTCGTAAGGGCTTCGGGAATAGTAAATTCGATAAGGATCTCGCCGTTTGCATCGGTACGAAGTGTGGGATAGAAAAAAGCCGTCTCATTGAAGTTGGTGCGAGTGGCGACAGAACTCAAGTCTGCGTTATTGTCGGCGGCTTTTACATTGTACGACTCCACTTCCCGGTTAGCAGTCACGGCTTTCTCTTCGAGGACAGCCGAAGGCATGGGAGCATACCCAACAACCATTACGTCATCCATATTTCGAGCCGCCGAACGCAAAACCATTTGCCCGCCTCTCCCATGAGGATACATAACGTTCTTGTACTCCATTCCCCGCCAATCAATGTCGGCAAGCAAAACCGTTGACTGTCCGGATAATACATCCGTCCGAGAGTCTTTCGCAACGGTAAGCAGGTTTCCTATTTCGGCGTTTTTCCAAACGAAGGCATAAACATTGACGTTTTGAGAATAGAATGACGAAAAATCACGCCATGAGTGTGGTGCGAATTGATCAAGCGAGGCGTCGTAGAGCGAGGCGACAAGCTCAGCCTGTTGTTTATCTACAGGATTATTGCTTTGTTTATCAGTGATTTTCATCCTCCAAGTCTCGTTTTCACCGGGGAGCAATTTGTCGCGGAAAGTAGCAAGACTAACATCAAGCATTTTATTGGTGTAAGGAACGACAACAGATTGGGTAACAGAATATTTGCGGTTATTCTGCACCATAGAGAATTGAACCGCAAAACCGCCGCGATACTTTTCTTTAATAGGGTATATGACTTTGACAGGCGTAGCGCCGGTCTTGATCCATTTTGCCTCAACAATCCGGTTATCGTGGATTAATTCGCTGTAAACAAATGTTTTATCCGCGGCTCCGGCAAGCCAAAACTCCGCCGTATCGCCGGGTTCACCTTCCGTCTTAACCGCCTTGAACCACTTGTCGATAGTCGTGATACGTTCCGGTTTGCCGGACGTTAAAAGGACATAGCGTATTTCTTCGACCACAACACCCTTTCGGTTATCGGCAACCAAGCGCACCTTATAATATCCAGGCTCACGTAAGGCAGACAGGTCAAGGTTCTTTTTTCCGTCTAATTCGAGATTATATGCCGCAACTTGCCGCAAGGATTTGAATTTTATAGGATTAAGCTCGTCGTCGTAAGAATCATTAGGGAAATCACGGCAAAATTTATTTTCCGAAATTAGCTGAAAATCAATATCATACTCATTCCAAAGACGTTTGCGTAAAATTCCCGACGGACTTTCGAGAGCGGTAATCTCTACTTTCAGCGCCACAGTAGTCGAAACTCCGTTGAGATTCGTAGCCTCCACGGTGTAATTATCTAATTTTCCGAGCGTTACCTCGTCCGAAAGATTGGTATTTATAAGCAATGGTTTGCGGCTGATATTGACGTCGGTCGAAGCGCTGCGCGTCTCGCCGTTGGAATCCGTGACGTCTATCGTTACGGTATAGGTATATATGCGTTGGTCGTCGCTCAGGTCGTCGGCGAGTGCGTCGAAGCGAATGTCCGTGAAGCCCTGCGTATCGGTTTTGGCCGTTCCGGAGGCTATTTCACGCTCGTCGGAAGCAATCGGCGGCAGCCACCAATAATAATAACGGTAACGAGCGCGACGCACAACGCGGTATCTAACCTCCGCCTCATCAATAGCATATCCGGCAAGAGCCGTCGCCTTTGCACGCACTTCGACAGGCTTATCAAGCATGAAATCACCCTTTAACGGCTCAAAAACGACATCAAAAGTCGGACGCTTGTACTCCTCGACCCTAAATCCCACGGAAGAAGCTCCGACACATTCAATTGACATTCTGCCATTTAGCAGTCCCTGAGGAATCGCAAAATAGCCATCCACGCTGCCAAAATCATTAGTAATCAATGTCTTTTCGGCCACAACCTGATTATTGACATCGCGAAGCCTTATATCGACACGCTTTCCGCTCACAATCCGATAATCACCGTATCCGAAGCGGTCGTACAGAATCGCCTTGTAATAAACCGTTTGCCCCGGCCGGTAAATCGAGCGGTCGGTAAGAATGGTTGCCATGCGAGAGGTATCCGGCCGAGAACTATTATTATAATTGTACGCACGCGGAGAAAAGACAAAAAGGCGTCCTTTAGGATGTTCAACGCTAATGTATTTGTATGAATATCTATCAAAACCTTCGGACGTCGCTACTCCGTCGTTGTTACAAACAAGGCTTTTCTCGCGGTTCTTGTCGTCCACAACCGTGATTTTCGCCTTGGGAAGCGGCTCGCCTGACGCACGGTCGGTGGCGACGGCTGTCATCACTCCTCCGACGACATTGTATTGCAACATCAGCGGCGAAACCTGTATAAATTGCCGATTGTCGTAATTACCGGACAGAAGCGTTCCCATTTCCGAAACGGACGAATCCGACGCGAAGATAAGATAGCAGCCCTCAGCCAAGGGATTCATACTTACCTCGGCAGAATACATTTGATAATCGGATTGTTCGGGAAGATCGAAAGATTGTTCGACAGGAGTTCCCTTAACTTTACCCAGAAAATCCTTGAAGGAATAATAATTATTTCCCTTATATCCATCAACTTCAAAGCGATATTCATGAGCTTCTTTTTCGGTCAGCGGCAGGATTATCATATAGGCTTTTTTGAGATTGCGGAACTGAAGCCGCGCAAGGAAAGGTTTGCCGGGCAACTGCACGGACTCAAAAGTCAGATTCAGTTCCGGCTTCCTGATTGCCGCTTCATAGTCAAGGACATCCTCCTGTTGGTATTTGCGGGCGCGCTCACATATTTCCATCGCCTTGGAATAGCCCGACTTGTTTGCCTCATTACGATCGTTACGCCATGATTGGCCGTTCTTAAAATATATCTCCACAAGTTTCAGCAAGACCTTGGCATTATGCGGATAGGGTTCGTAAGTCTCGCTCATCTTCGTGATAGCATTAAGGTATAGCTTGTCGCCATCCGCATACACGCCTCTCGTATGCAAGAAATCCATGCGGCGAAGGTCTGTCTCGATCAATGCGGGCATATTATTTTTGTCTTTCAGCCGGAATAGCAACATGTCCCGATAAGTTTTCAGGGCAAGGTAGAGCGGCGAAAGCGTGTCGGACGTCTCGATATTCATTCCGGCGAATTTACGGGCGTCGGCGAAATAGTCGGGGTTATTTACGACGAAGGCTGTCTGCGGCAGCGCAAGGGTGTTGTAGCGGGAACTAAAAAAAGACACGGCGCGATTTGCCAAAACATCGTAAAGAGTAGGCTGAAAAGCCGGATCGAAACCTTTAATGAGGATATCTTTGTAGTCGTCAATAGGGGTAGCTTGCAATATTTCGGCCTCTTGAAGCGACATTTTGTAGTATTTTATCGCCGCTTCGGAGATGCTCCGGGCGTCCCAGGTATTGATATCCGCTTTCTCAATTGCCGTATAGGTGCGAGTGTTGAAACGCGCATTTTGGTTATAATAAACCTCATACATCTGCCCAAGAATCGAATAGACTACCGACTTGGCAGGTTGAGGGAAGGTTTCGGCGTCTTCCAACAAGGTGTTGAATATCTTGTTAGCGCCTCCGGCAACCTCGGTGTCGCTGCCGGAACCGTCGGCCGGCAACTCGTCGATAATATCTTCGAGCATACCGATACTATTTAATTTTTCAATCAATGCCTTTAACGCCTGTACACTGTCTTTTTTTTCCATATCCCTGATAACGGTTGTTTTGTTTTGCGAGACGCACGAAATAATTGTCATCGCCAACATTGTAACGTATATAATCTTCTTCATAACTAAAAAAATGACATTATCACCCACAAAGTTAGACAAAACGTTTCATTTTTGCAATTTTTTCCGTACTTTTGCGGAAATTTTTTCAAAATTATCGAATGAATTGTCTGTTCAATGAGCTTAAAGTTTACTTGGTCGTTACTATAATAATGTATGGAATCATGGCTTCCGCACAAACCCGTCCTGCTTCGACCGTAGGGACGAAGAAGCGCGAGCCGCTGTTTGGCGCCAAGTATGCCGATTACACCATCACATCCAATCGTCTGCGCGGTGCGACGTTTTATCTTGTTAGCGGTCATGGCGGTCCGGATTGCGGCGCCATCGGACACGCTAACGGCAAGGAGATTCACGAAGACGAATACGCCTACGACATAATGCTTCGCTTGGCGCGTAACCTCATGCAGGAAGGCGCCACTGTCCACATCATTATCCAGGACAAGAATGACGGCATCCGCGACAACTCCTACCTTACCAACAACAAGACCGAGACCTGCCGCGGCAAGGCAATTCCTTTGAACCAAACCCGCCGCCTTCAACAACGATGCGACGAAATAAACGCCATCGCCGCCCGCACAAAAGGATATCAGCGAGCCGTTTTCATACATCTCGATAGCCGTAACGTCAGCCGCAGGATGGACGTCTATTTCTATTACACCGAAGGGGACGTCACCGGCCGCCACCTCGCCAATACGATGCGACAAACCTTCGAACAGCAGTACCGCCGACACCAACCGAATCGAAACTTCACCGGCACAGTCAGTTATCGCAACCTCTATGTCCTCAACAACACCAAGCCCGTCTGTATTTTTACGGAATTAGGCAATATCCGTAACAGTTTCGACCAAAGACGCTTCATCAATTACGACCAGCGTCAAGCTCTCGCCAACTGGCTATGTCGGGGATTTATCGCCGATTACGAAAAAAATAAATAATACTAATTTTTTGAATATGAAATATGGATTGATTATTACGGTTTTATGCGCTCTGACTGCCTGCGGACAAGCCGTCGAAAGGGCAGACTTGAGGCTTAAATACAATGAGCCGGCAGGGAATTGGAACGAGGCGCTGCCTATCGGGAACGGTACGGCAGGGGCTATGATCTTCGGTGGAACGAACAAAGAGACGCTGTCGCTCAACGAAAATACACTCTACAGCGGCGAACCGTCGGTGATTTTCAAAGACGTCAAAGTCAAGCCCGAAACGCTCGACGAAGTAGTCGGGCTGATGAAAAAAGGCGAGTACGGCAAGGCAAACGAAATCGTTAGAAAGAACTGGCTCGGACGACTACACCAGTATTATCAACCTTTGGGCGACCTGTATATTGAAAGCAATCGAGAACCGAGCGAGGTCGCCGATTACCGGCGCGAACTCGACATATCGGAGGCGGTCGCAAGAACAACATTTACGCAGAATAACATTACTATAACACGCGAAATCTTTGCATCACACGCCGACAATGTAATCGTTATCCGCCTTACCGCAGACAAACCCGACGGGCTTGACGTCAACATAACATTCGGCAGCCAACACCCTACCACCGGACAGATGTCCGAAGATGGTTGCCTGCTGTTGAAAGGCAAGGCGCCGGGCTATGTCGAACGACGCTCGTTCGAGCAGATCGAAGCCTGGGGCGACCAATACAAACATCCGGAATTGTATGATGCACAAGGCAAGCGCAAGTTTGACAAGCGTGTGCTCTACGGCGACGAAATCGAGAACAAAGGCATGACTTTCGAGGCGCGGCTGAAAGCTGTGCTTCCGAACGGCGGCAAAACCGACCTTACGGACGACGCCCTTCATATCTATAACACCAATGAGGCCTATCTGCTCTTAGCTTTAGCGACAAGTTTCAACGGATACGACAAAAGCCCTACTCTCGAAGGCGTCGATCCTTCATCAAAGACTAATACGATCATTACAAACGCATCACAACACAACTATATTACTTTGAAGAAACGTCATGAAGACGACTACAAAGAGCTTTTCGACCGCGTAAAATTCACTTTACCATCTTCGGAAGAACAGAAAGCGCTTCCTACCGATGAGAGGATTATGCGTTTCGCTAAGAACAGCGACCCGTCGCTCGCCGCAATGTTGTTCCAATTCGGACGCTACTTGATGATAAGCGGCTCACGTCAGGGCGGACAGCCGCTTAATCTCCAGGGTATTTGGAACGAGGAAATTGTGCCGGCATGGAACTGCGGCTATACCCAGAATATCAATACCGAGATGAATTATTGGCCGGCCGAACCGACCAACCTTCCGGAATGTCATGAACCGCTGTTCCGCCTGATACGCGAACTGTCGGTTACTGGAAGCGAAACGGCGCGGGAGATGTACGGCCGGAGAGGCTGGGTGGCTCACCACAACACGTCGATCTGGCGCGAATCACTGCCCAACGACAACATGCCGGCTGCCTCATTCTGGCCGATGGTTCAGGGTTGGTATGCGAGCCACCTTTGGGAGCATTACCTCTTTAACGCCGATGAAGATTTCCTCCGCAACGAAGCATATCCGTTGATGAAGGGCGCTGCGGAATTTTTCGCCGATTGGTTGATTGATGACGGCAACGGCTATCTCGTCACTCCGGCAGGCACCTCGCCCGAGAACACTTTCATCTCCGACAAGGGCGAGCAGGCTTCGGTCAGCATGGGGCCGACCATGGATATGGCCATAATACGCGAGACTTTCACGCGCACGGTCATAGCATCCGAGAAACTTGGCGTCGATACAGGCTTACGCGCCGAACTTCAATCCAAACTTGCCCGCTTGTTGCCCTATAAGACAGGTGCACGCGGACAGTTGCAGGAATGGGCGTATGATTTCAAGGAAGTCGAGCCTAAACACCGCCATATCTCACATCTATACGGGCTTTTCCCCGGCGACCAAATTACATTGGAAACGCCCGAACTGATGCGCGCCGCCGAAACTTCGCTTAACCTGCGCGGCGACGAGGCGACAGGCTGGTCAATGGGCTGGAAAATAAACTGCTGGGCGCGCCTGCAGGATGGCGACCATGCTTACCGCATCATAGCGAACCTTTTCAATCCCGTCGGCTTCGGCAACAATGACACACAGCGCGGCGGACTTTTCAAAAGTATGCTCGACGCTCACCCGCCCTTCCAAATCGACGGCAACTTCGGTTACACCGCAGGCGTGACCGAGATGCTCCTCCAAAGTCACGCCGGCTATATCCAATTCCTTCCCGCCCTGCCCAACGCATGGCCTGAGGGTGCAATAAGCGGACTGAAAGCAAGGGGCAACTTCGAGGTCTCGCTCGAATGGTCTAAAGGCGCCCTGAAAAAAGCCGCCATCACCTCCCTCGCCGGACAAACTTGCCGCCTCCGCGCCTCCACGCCCTTTAACGTCATAAACAAACGCAAAACAATCGCAACATCCGCTCCCTTAGAATCAAACGGAAAAACTTTCTACGAAGCGACTTTCGAGACGGAAAAAGGGATGAAGTATGATATTTATTAACTTATTAACGACAACTATTTAAGAAGTTCGCCGATTGTTATCCAGTTGATTATCCGGTCGTCGTCGGGTAGAGTTTTAGGCGGGATAGTTGCTACCCAATTGCCGTTTTCGTCGATTAGGAACTTTTGAAAATTCCATGTTACCTCGGCATCCTGTTTGCCGTTTTGGGATTTTTTTGTTAGCCATTGATAGACAGGGGCTGTGTCGTCGCCCTTGACTGATATCTTTGCCATTACGGGGAAGGTCACTCCATAGTTGACCGTGCAAAACTCTTTGATTTCGGAGTTTGTACCCGGTTCTTGTGAAGCGAAATTGTTGGCCGGAAAAGCCACAATCGTGAACTTGTCGCCGCCATAGCGCTCATAAAGCGACTGCAACTGCTCGTATTGTGGGGTAAGTCCGCATTTGGATGCGACATTTACTACCAAAACTTTCTTGCCCCTAAGTTCGGACAATGAAAATGACTCGCCATCAATGTTTTCAACCGTAAATGCGTGGAAGTTCCCTGTCTGCGCCGTTAAACCGACCGTCAGCGTAATCAACATAAACGCCATCGTAAATCCTATTTTTCTCATATCGTTGTAATTTTTTTTGTCACAAAGGTAGGCATAAATTTTTTAATTTACACACAATATTTGTATCTTTGTCCGGTAAAATTTCTCATTAGACAACAGATGAATACAGTTAAAAATTTATTACTTAGTACATTGACAATGTGCATCGGACTCTTGGCGGCGTCCGGTGTACGGGCTGCGGAGCCTTTCCCGCTCAAGTTGCGTATCGGCACATATAATGTCGGGCACTTCAATGAGGGCAATATCGGCGGTTACGGCGCAGGGCAGAAGTCGGAACCGGCTATGCTGCAATGGCGTAAATGGATTGGTCAGCAGTCGTTTGACGTCTTTTTCGTCAACGAGTGGAACGATTTTTTTGACAAAGACAAAACTATCCATGCCGCCGACGCCCTATTGCACCCGTATTTCAATACCGTATGCTTCGGGCAGCGACACGCTTGGATTTACAACGGCATCGCCGCCAATTACGCCCTGACCAACATCCGGCAGTTGGAACTGACCCACAAGGAGTATTATGCCACGGTCGCCGACCTGAACATCGGCGGCAAGACGATTACGCTTATGTCGGTGCATATCCCGTGGCAGGAATGTTGCCACGACAGCTCTATTGACGCGCTGATTGCCGAGATGAAGAAGTACGAATACCTTATCTGCGGCGGCGACATGAACGCTAACGACCGGAGCCAGCGCAAATTCCTCGAAGCGGGTTTCAACATGGCGAACGGCGGCAATGAGGGGTGGAAATGCACCCTCGCCCGCAAGTGCGCCGAAGGGCTGGCCGATTCTTCGTCGCATATCGACAATATCGTTACTACGCAGAATATAAAGATAATGAACGTGTCGGCGCCGATGACGGGGCTTAACGATACCGACCATTTGCCTGTGCTTGCCGACGTCGTCATCACCGACGCGGCGCCTTCGCGCACGTATATCAACGAGTTGGCCGACAGTATCGCCTCCGCCGACGTCTCCCGGCTGCGGGTCATGACGTTCAACATCCACATCGGGATAGGGATGGACGACAGGCTCGACCTCGAACGTGTAGCCAAGACTATCAACGAGCAGATGCCCGACCTTGTCGCATTGCAGGAAGTTGACCGCATTGCCGACAGGACGCAGCGCATCGACGAGGTTGCGGAACTTTCCCGCTTGACCGGCATGCAGGCGATTTACGGGCGCACCCTGTATCGCTCGAACGGCGAGTACGGCATCGCAATCCTGTCGAAACATCCCGTACTTGAGCATACTTATACCCAACTGCCGAGGCTGGGGCAGCGCGAAGACAGAGGCCTATTGACCGTCAAAGTTAAGCTGAAGAACAGGATTGTGCGCTTCGCCTGCACTCATTTCTGCCACGAGAGCGAAGAAAGGCGCATCATGCAGGCTCAGGCTGTCAATTCGCTGTTGCTAAACGACAACACTCCGGTGATAATCGGCGGCGATTTCAATGCCGAGCCGTCCGACCGGAGCATTTTGACGCTCAAACGGCAATGGACGGACGCTACGGACGCCAAGCCGACGTTCAACAGCACGGCGCCAAGGATCAAAATCGACTATCTGCTGTTCTATCCCAAGACGGCTTTCAGGGTGAAAGAGACGAAGGTAATAGACGACAGGGTAAGTTCCGACCATCGGCCGGTTATATCAATATTAGAAATCGTAAATTAAAAAATGAACAAATCAATTTTATTACTGACCGGCGTCGCATGTGCGGCCTGCGGAGGTAAAGGCAAAGAAGAGGCGAAGAAGACGCCTAATGTGTTGGTGATTATCGCCGACGACCTTGGTTACGGCGACGTAAGTTGCTATGGCAGCCCTACA
The DNA here is from genome assembly GCA_031271805.1 of Tannerella sp. Classification (GTDB taxonomy): domain Bacteria; phylum Bacteroidota; class Bacteroidia; order Bacteroidales; family Tannerellaceae; genus Tannerella. Next base: position 2,254 of record JAISUX010000048.1, on the reverse strand, counting down.
ATCAGTACTCCTAATATCGACCGCATTGCAGAAGGGGGCTTGCGGTTCATGCAGGCTTACAGCACGGCGGCCACCTCGACCCCAAGCCGCTACTCGCTGCTTACCGGCATGTATCCCTGGCGCAACAAAGACGCCAAGATATTGCCCGGCGACGCGCCTTTGATTATCAGCCCCGAAGCGATGACCGTCCCGAAACTGTTCCGCCGGGCAGGATATGCCACCGCCACTATCGGCAAATGGCATCTGGGGCTGGGGAGCGGACAGGTGGACTGGAACACTACGGTCAGCCCCAACCCCTCGGACATCGGCTACGACTACTCTTATATCCAGGCGGCTACGAACGACCGGGTGCCTTGTGTTTTTGTCGAAAACGGCAAAGTTGATAATCTCGACGCCGCCGACCCGATTTTTGTCAGTTACAAAGAAAATTTCGACGGCGAGCCGACCGGGAAGCTCAATCCCGAACTGCTCAAAATGCACCCAAGCCACGGGCATGACATGTCCATCGTCAACGGAATCTCGCGCATCGGCTTCATGAAGGGCGGCAAGGCGGCGCTATGGACGGACGAGACTATGGCCGAAGTCTTTGTGGAGAAGGCAAAGCAGTTTATCTCCGGGCATAAAGACCGTCCGTTTTTCATGTATTACGGCCTTCACCAGCCGCATGTGCCCAGGGTGCCTAATGAGAAGTTCGCCGGCCGGTCGGGCATGGGACCCCGCGGCGACGCTATCCTCGAAGCCGACTGGGGCGTCGGCGAACTGCTGGATTACTTGGACGAACTCGGACTGGCGGAGAATACTATCGTACTGTTTTCGAGCGACAACGGGCCGGTTGTGGACGACGGCTACAGGGACCAGGCCGTAGAGCTGCTCGGCGCCCACAAGCCTGCCGGACCCTTGAGGGGCGGTAAATACAGCCTCTTCGACGGCGGTACGCGCGTGCCTTTCATCGTCCGTTACCCGGGCAATGTTGAGGCCGGCGCCGTGTCCGACGCCATTGTGAGCCAGTTAGACCTCCTCGCCTCGTTTGCTGAACTGACCGGCGTAGCGCTCGACGGCACATTCGACAGTCAGAACCTCCTCGACGCGTTCCTCGGCAAATCCGCCGCCGGGCGCAACGACCTGGTTATCGAAGGCATCCGTAACCTGGCCTACCGCGAGGGCGACTGGGTGCTCTTCCCGCCCTCCGAAGGCGAAGCCTACAGCCCCCTGACCGGCACCGAGACAGGCCGCTCGCCCGAATACCAGCTGTACAACCTCGAAACCGACCTCGGCGAGCGCACAAACCTCGCCGCCAACAATCCCGAAAAGGTCAAAACTATGCAAGAAAAATTGGATAAAATTGTAAACAGGTAAATCAACAAAGATGCGCCCCTTCTTCCGACTGCAATTGGCTGAAAGGACGCACCTGAGACTAATAAACTTATTTAGCATGACAAAGGTACGACTCTATTTCGGATTTCCCAAATAATTTCGCTTTTTTTTAGGAAATTTCCGAAATTTCCGACGACAGCAACCGAATTGCTGATGACAACATTCGAATTGCTGACGACAACAATCATGATTCCATAACGGTAAAAATTTTAAATAGTATGAAAACAAGTTCGTTAATTTATCCCGTCCTGACGGGGCTGCCGCTGATAACAGGCTGCACGCAGCAAGAGGCCGGAAAGCCTCTCAACATCGTTCATATCATGACCGATGACCATTCGTTCCAGACCATCAGCGCCTACGGCCATGCGCTGTCGAAACTTGCGCCGACGCCCAACATCGACCGCCTGGCTCGCGAAGGCGTGCTCTTCACCCACGCCTTTGTCGAAAATTCGCTCTCCACCCCCAGCCGCGCATGCCTCATGACAGGCCTTTACAGCCATCAGAACGGCCAGCGACAACTCGGCAAAGGCATCGACACCACTAAGGTATTCATCTCCGAACTACTCCGGGCGCAAGGCTACCAGACGGCCGTCGTCGGTAAATGGCACATGCAATGCACCCCCAAGGGATTCGATTATTACCACGTCCTCGACGGGCAGGGCGATTATTACAACCCCTCCTTCAAATCGAAAATCTCCGGCGGCGAGTATATCCGTGAAGAAGGCTATGCCACCACCCTCATTACCTCCCATGCCATAGAGTTCCTCGAAAACCGCGACCCCGACAAACCATTCTCGCTCTTCGTCCATCACAAGGCGCCCCACCGCAACTGGCTGCCCGAAAGCAAATATCTCGACCTTTATGAAGATACCGAATTTCC